>CAZERM010000017.1:0-19275 GCA_964514555.1 uncultured Lachnospiraceae bacterium
ATGTAAGATCGGAGCATACTCCATGCGTTTTGCAGCGCGCAGGGAAAATCCACACTAAACAAACAGACTAAACAAATTTTTGGAGGAAAAAATGAAAAAGAAAATTCTTTCTGCAATTCTCTCGGGTGCTCTGCTTCTCGCTTGTATGTCTCCCGCGGCTCTTGCAGCGAACGCAAATGACGTTCACGAACACACAGAAGAATGTACGCTCGATCATGACCATGATTACGGCATAATGTTTGCGGCAGATTTGGATACATTGAACGCGGAATACGAAAGCGCTTTTACAGCTATGAACGAATCCAGCGCCGCACAGTACACAGACTCTTACTACAATGTTCTCAAAAACTTTAAGAGCGCCCAGGACGCGCTTATCGCTAACGGCGGTGAACAGAACAAAACCTATAACAATATTTATGATGCTTTTATGGGTGATTTCACGGAACTCAGCAACGAAGCCATCGGAACATACAAAGAATGCTACGATATGGCTAAAACAACTGTAAGTTCCGGATCATATTCTAGATTCTACAATGCAACAAAAGCGGCTTACGATCGCCTTATCTCCGTAGATAAGACAGCTATGGATAACACACCCGAATACAAGTTGACTGCCCTCCCCATCCCCACAGGCGATTCCGGCAGCACAACTACACCCCCTTCCTATATAACAGACGTTCTTAAACCCATTTACAACGCTACAACACTCGCAGCTCTCTCTTCTGCTATTACTACAGCTCAGAGCAACTTGGGCACTTTGTCCACAAGCGAGCAGATGTACCTCAACAGCGCTCAAGAAGTTCTTACATTCCTTACAAACGTAAGCATGGCGCAGGCTACTATCACAGCCTCATCTTTGGGCGCTAACTCCACACTCTACGCAACATACATGAACTTCAATGAAAACCAGCTCAATATCTGCAACAAGATCGCAGACGTTGACACGGAAAACTTCGTAAAAGCTCACAAAATAGCGGCTGACTACTTCAACCTTGCCGATCCTTCCTCTGATGCCGCTATCGTAGATATCTACACAATATACCTTACATTCGGCAACCCCGGCAAATATTTCAAAGTAGACTTCCAGACAGCTATATATACAGCTTACAACAGATACCTTACACAGTATAACGTAGATATCTCCACATCTTTCAGCAGTCTTACAAACAAAGCTTACATCGATATCACTATCTCCGCAGGTTTCAATATCTCCTCTGCTAACATCAAGCTCGATATCGACGACGTATTCTTCACATCCGCTTGGATGGATGGTCTTACTATCGAAAACGGTACTATCAGAAGCAGTTCCTACATAACAGGTAACCTCGAGATCGCCGTTTCCAATATCATAGGCACAAGAACAGTTCTTCACCTCGTACTTAATATTCCCTCAACTACAGTAGGCTCCAGCCTCAAGATGACATTCTCAGGTGATGTTACAGGCAACAACGGTACAGATGAATTCGGCACAAGCCTCACTCTCACTTGCTGCTCTCACAGAGTAAGCGGTGCATTGGTTTACGAACTCAAAACCATCAAGACATCTACTTGTACAACAGGCGGTATCCAGGGTTACTTCTGCAAACTCTGCGGCTCTCGTCTCAGAGCGTCCGACGGCGCTCCCAGCGATGATATCATCACTTCCACAAGCGCTCATATCCCCGGCGATAAAGTTACAGCAGGCGTTTACAATGTTAAACCCACTTGCACAACGAGCGGTGTTCAGTACTACGAATGCTCTGTTTGCCACAGCGTTATCCAGAAAGGCGTAGTTCTCCCCGCATCTCACAAATTCGATGCAACAACTATTCGTTGGAACGAATCCGCAGGCGCTTGGTACGCTAAATGCTCCGATTGCGGTATCGAATATAACATCTCCGTAGCAAAGAATAACTGCTCTTGCGAAACAACTTACGGCAAGAAATTCGGCAAAGTAGTTGCTACAAAAGCCGCTACTTGTGGTGTTAAAGGCTACATCGCTTACGAATGTAAGATCTGCGGTGTAACTTGGGTAGAATCCAATGGCGAAGCTCTCGGTTCTCATACATGGGGCGCTTGGATCACAACAGTTGCTCCCACTTGCACGACTCTCGGCGTTCAGTTTCGCACTTGCTCCGTATGTAACAAGATCGAAACACAGAACATCGACAAACTCGAACACAACTTCGATGTTTCCAGCTACAAGATCATTACAGCTGCAACTTGCACATCCACGGGTATTGCAACAAAATCCTGCTCACACTGCGGTGTAGCAGAAACATTCGTTATCGACAAATTGGCTCATACATTTGATGCAGGCGTCGTAACAAAAGAAGCTACTTGCTCCGCTCCCGGTGTTAAGACATACACTTGCTCCGCTTGCAGCACAACAAAGACAGAATCCATCGCTATCAACCCCGACAACCACACTCTTACAACAACAGTTGAAAAAGAAGCTACTTGCATCGAAAACGGTCTCGAGATCACAACTTGCAAAGATTGTCCTTATAAAGTAGAAACAGTTCTCGAAAAAGCAGGTCATACATGGCGCGCAGACGAAAGCACAGACAAGCTCACAAAGAAAACTTGCGTAGTCTGCAGAACAGTTTGGGAACAGAAGAAGACAAGTAAAGCAACAACTCTTTCCATCACAACAAGCAAATACTTTGACCTTCTCGTAAAAGACACAGCTATCGCTGAAAAAGACGTAGTATTCGCTATCAACGACAAAGCTCTTGATAAAAACACTATCGACTGGTTCGATACATTCTTTGATGATGGCAAGTATGATGCAACTTACTTCGGCGCTTACGAAACTATCTTCACTATCAACGGAAACGAAGCGGCTTTCAACAACGAAATGAACGTTTCCATCGACCTTGGCTCCGACTACAAGAAGAACGAGATCTTCGTTGTATACATCACAGATGAAGGCACACCTTCCGCTAAGGTAAACGTTAAACGCGACGGTTCTTCCATCGTTATCAACGGTAAAGACTTTGAGGAATTTGCAGACAAGACATTCGTTGTTATGACAAGCAACGATAAAGTAGGCACTTCCCCCATCGTTGCAATACTTATCTGTGTTGCAGTAGTTGCCGTTGCAGGCGCAGTTGTCGTTATCGTTATCAAAAACGGTAAAGGCGGCAAAAAGGATGCCCCCGAAGTTTAATTAAAGATCAAATAGTATCCAAAACACCACGGATCTTTTCCGTGGTGTTTTTTGCGCCGAGAGCTAGCTTTTTATATCCGATACGGGCTTTTCGAAGCCATGGATAAAGCCTGCCGTGTCCGCCGAGCAGATGTCTCCGCCGATTATTTTGTTGCGGTAAACGAGCATATTTACGTATACTATGCCATCGTAATCCTTGTAATTCGTTACCTCGTATGTATAGCGCACAGCTTCCTTGCCCTTGTATTTTGCAAGATTAAGCCCCTGCGCCTTTTGGATATCGTTGTATCCGACATATACCGCATCAAATTCATCGGGTATAGTAACCTCTATCTCCTCTATCGGTGTCTGCGCCACGTTCCAACCGAATTGTGAGAGAAAATCTATCCTGTCGCTGTTGGAGTACACCTTTTGATAGCTTATATCAGCCGATGCGGCGGCGCTTTCATAAGTCGGCACAAAAAGCACAAGCGCCGCGACCACGAGCACCGAAAGCACGGTTACGGACACAAATTTTATCGTGTTCGAGCGTAAAGTTTTGATAAACATAAAAAACCTCCGAAATAAATTTCTCAATGAAAATCTATTCGAAGGCTTTTGATTATATGACGAAAATATCAAGCTTTTTCTTCTTTATCGGACTTTTCTTTTTCATTTTTCTCTTTATGTTCCGCTTTGACTTCGTTTTTGCAAGCTTCGTAAGCATAGTCGGCGATTATCTTTTCCGTGCCTGATTTAACGGCATTTTCTATCGCAACAGCGCAAAGAAGTTCTTCTGTTTTGTCCTCGTTTTCGAAAGCGGCTGTAACATCGTGCGAAAGCGTGCCGAGGCGCATCTCGAACATGGAGCAGAAATCATCGAGCATCTTTTCAATGCCGAATATTCTTTCGCTTCTTGCGATGATATCGGCAATAGCGGAAATCTCCATTATAGGCTTCAAGATGCAGATAACGAGCAATTTAGCCAAATGTTCTCTGCTGTATTTTTTCTTGACGGGCGGCGGCAAGATATGGTTTTTGACGTAGTTGTTTATCATCGACGGCGTGAGCACAGGGTCGGATGATGTAGCGAGCACACCCAAATATTTATCCGCAACGGAAATTACCTGGTCCATATAAAGTTCTATCTCGGGCAGATCGTTCCAGCGCGGCATATGAAAATTATCAAAGCTTTTTATCTTTTCCAAAAATATTGTTTTATTATCCATGTTTTATCGTGGTTCCTTTCGGGAAAGAGAAGTTGTTGATATTATTTTATCATATTTTGGCGAAAAAATCAACGCAAAAGGATATTTTCTTTTTGAAAAAATCATTTTACATAATGATTGTGATTTTATATTGTAGTTTTGAAAACCATCAGCTTTTTACCTTGAAATAAGTAATATCCGCCCCGACTTCGCCGCAAATTATCTTGAGCGGCAAGCGCGTTCCCGAATCTATGTAGAGCGTTTCCTCGGTGTCCTCGTTTTGGCAAATGTAAACGGAAACACCGCCCGGTGAAGCTTTTTCTATCTTCCATATTCCCTGCGCTTGAATATTGAAAAGCGCTTTCATTTGCGAGAATTGGAAAAGTTTCGCTCCTTGTTCAAGTGGGATCTTAAGCTCACCCATCTGCAAAAAACAACCGCTTTCGCTCATCACGAACGATATGCCGTCAAGACACAAAGTCATCTTCTCCCCTACCTTTTCTATGTCCATGTTATACTTTTTATCGCCGAATGACACAACAGCTTGCGCCAGGAAATCTCCTTGCTGATATTTTGTAAGCATTTCCATGTTCACGCTCTCTCGACACGACGAAAAAGTGAGCATCAAAAGAGCCATCATAAGGATGGCGCACATCATGCGTTTCATTTTTGCAACCTCCGAAAATATGGTCTATAATAGTCAAAGATATTTTCGACGGCGCGAAAATATGCAACGCAACAGCAATTTCAGCGAGACTTTCTGTGGCACAAGGCTAAAACCTCGTCTATGACACATTTTTACGATGGAGAAAAACTTGCTCAAGACAAAAAACAAGCCCCTTGCCTAAAGCAAAGAGCCTGTCTTGATTAACTTTTCACCAAACGAAAAGCTTTATTTTTCTGTTGCGATGTATCCTTTGTCCACGTTTTCTTCGATAAGCTGAAGAATCGTGGGCCAAAGCGCAGGGAGTCCTTTTTCCAAGGGAGCCATTCTACGCATGATGGCTTCTTTGCCGACACCGCCTGCAAACCATGTATCGCCTTTGTTGAGACAGTTCGCAATAAACGGCTGCAATCTGTCAAGGCTGATGGCATAGAGCGCATCGGGTGTTTCCATAGCGTCAAATTCTTCCCAGAGAGCGCGAAGTTCCGCACCGTTTTCCGTCATAGAGAAAAGACGGTCTGCGGCGGCGCTTTCACGAGCTTTCTTGGAAAGGTTGCCTGTTGCATCATATGCGAACGTGTCGCCTGCATCTATCTCCACGATATCGTGAACGATAAGCATTTTGAGCACTCTCAAAAGGTCAACGCCTTCGGGAGCGTATTTCTCAAAAGCAAGCGCCATGAGCGATATATGATACGAATGTTCCGCATCGTTTTCACGACGAGAGCCGTCATAAATGGACGATTTACGGAAAATACTTTTCATCTTGTCCGCTTCGATGACAAATTCAAGAGCGCGGGCAAGATCTTTGTCCTGCGGAAATATCATACGCCGGAGTATGCAGCGAAACCGCCGTCGATCGGAACAACAACGCCATTGATAAAGCCGGAAGCGTTATTGTCGCAGAGCCAAAGAAGAGTACCTGTGAGATCTTCGGGTGTGCCGAATCTGCCCATAGGTGTGTGAGAAAGGATCTTGTTGCTTCTTTCTGTATATGTGCCATCGGGATTGATAAGAAGTGCGTGGTTCTGGTTTGTAAGGAAGAAGCCGGGAGCCATAGCGTTTACTCTGATACCAACTTTAGAGAAGTGAACAGCGAGCCACTGTGTGAAGTTGGAGATAGCAGCTTTTGCGCCGGAGTAAGCAGGGATCTTTGTAAGAGGACGGAAGCTGTTCATGCTGGAGATATTGATGATGGAGCAACCCTCTTTTTTAGCCATGTCGCGTGCGAATACCTGTGTGGGGATAAGTGTGCCGAGGAAGTTGAGATTGAAAACAAATTCAACACCCTTGGGGTCAAGGTCGAAGAATGTTGTGATGCCTTCGATACCGTCGATATCTTCGGGGAAGAGGTATTCTTTGGATGTCTGACCGCGGGGGTTGTTACCGCCTGCACCGTTGATGAGGATATCGCAAGTGCCGAAAGCTTCAAGGATAACATTTCTTGCAGCTTCAACGCTTTCGCGTTCGAGTACGTTTGTCTTTACGCCGATAGCTTTGCCGCCGTCAGCAACGATCTCATCAGCAACTTTTTTTGCCATTTCTTCGTTAAGGTCGAGGATAGCAACCTTAGCACCGCAAGCCGCAACAGTTTTTGCAAAACCTGCACAAAGAACGCCTGCGCCGCCTGTAACAACGCAAACTTTATTTTCAAGATCAATATTGAAAGGAAGTTTCATATTTTCATTTCTCCTTAAATAATAAGTATTGTATTATGATTATATCACATTTTTTGAAATACTACAATATTTTTGCATATATTTCTAAAATGTTCGCGTTAAGTTTTTCTTGTGTATTGTGTAGAATAAAGCATATCAATGCCGTAACTTCGGTTCAAGCGGCAGGAGCAAGCCCCTGCTCTACACATTCATTTGTATTACCATCCGTAGGGGCGACCTGTGGTCGCCCGTTTCTCATCGCAACGATTTTGTCATTGATAAAATTTGAGCCGTGCACCAAAGGTTCCAAGCCAAAAGTCCAACCTTTTGATATGTACCCTGCGGCGTGGTTCCGAGAGTGGCGCCGCTCGGGGAGCCGCATTATATACAACAATCATTTTCGATACGATTCGCCAAAGCGGTAAACCTGCAAGGTTTTCTGCTTCTTTTGCTATCTTTTCTTTCAGATAAAGAAAAGCTCTTCTAATGCAAAATATAAAAAGGATATTGCCTTGCGGCAATATCCTTTCTTGTTACTCAGTTCTTCTCTTTGAAAAACACGCCTATCATAGCTCCGGCGGCATCGCTCGGAGACATTATCTGTTGTAATTCCCAGCCTTGGGAAACGATATCGTTTATCATCTCCTCGGCTTGCTCCAAGTCTTTTTCTCGCGAGAATTTTAAGCCTTTGTTGAGGTAAATGAGTTTGTATTCTTTCATGGTCGTAGCCTCCGCTTTTTATTTTGCTTCTTTAAATTTGTCTTCGCCTTTTTGCTCAAATTCGTCTTCGCGCTCCTTGGCGATATCGGAAAGATTATCGTGCAAGCGTTCGAGCACAGAGTAGAAAACTTCAAGTTCTTCCTCTGTTATACCTGCATCTGCCCTGTTCTGCACATCCATAGCCTCTTCAAAGAGGACTCCTGCAAGCTCTCTGCCTTTTTCCGTGAGAGCCAAGCGCGTGTTGTAGTTTCTTCTCTTGCCTGTCGTGCCGAGATATTCGATATATCCGTCAGCCAAAAGCTCCGCTATCTCGCGCGAAACGAGTGAACGGTCTATCTGTCTGTTTGCGGCTATCTCTGTTGCCGTCAAACCTTCGGGATGGCAATATAATGTCAATATCCAAAAAACATGAACGCTCTTTATGCCGAGATACGGCACAGTATCAACCTTCATTTTGTGAATACTTTTTGATACGCTGTCTATCAAAAGAGTGAATTTTCTAAATCTTTCGAATTCCATGTTGTCTCCGTCAATCTATAGTCTTGTCTATCTTGAAACGCTGTATCTTGCGCATGGTATTTTTAGGGAAATCCTCTGTTCTCACCTTCAAAACGCCTACTTTTTTGTAAGGAACGGCTTGACGGTTGTAATCATCGAGGTATTTCTGCATATACACGCGAATATCGTCTATCTTATTTGCTTGGCAATATTCGGCATCGGGGAAGATTTCCAAAACGATAGCGTTGTGTTCTGCACCGCGCTTGCTCTGTCCCTCGTAAACAACGGCATCCTGTACACCGTGAACGGCGGAAAATACGCTTTCTATCTCCTCGGGATAAACATTCTTGCCGTTGGAGAGGATTATAAGGTTTTTGAGTCTGCCTGTGATATAGAGTGCGCCGTTTTCGTCTAGCTTACCGTAATCTCCCGTTCTGAAAAATCCTTCTTCGTCGAACACTTCAACGGTAGACTGAGCATCGTGATAATAGCCGAGCATCACGTTCGGACCTTTGACACGTATCTCACCCTCGCCAGCATCGTCAGGTTCCGCTATCTTCACTTTGTCGCACGGCAAAACATATCCGACACTGCCTTTTATCTGCTTTTTGTTGCGGTTTACGGCAATGAGCGGAGCGCACTCTGTTATGCCGTATCCATTGAGTATCGTAATGCCCCAAGAATCAAACGCATCGATAAGATCTTGATTGAGCGGTGCACCGCCCGAGATAATGAGCTTCAATTCGCCGCCGAAAACTTCAAGTATCTCTTTAAAGAGGTCTTTGCGGCGGTCGATACCCAATTTTCTGATCGAGTTGCTCACTTTCATCGTGTTTTCAACGATCTTTTCTTTGCCTTTTTCTTTGATATTTGCGCTTATCTTTCCGTAAAATGTCTCAAGATAGAGCGGCACGAGGATAAGGTGCGTGGGTTTTTCCGTCTTTAATTCGCGAAGGATATATCTGACACCCGAAGAAAGGTAAAGTTCCGCACCGGCGCAGAGGTTGCCGAGCAAATTTACCGTAGAGCCGAACGTGTGGTGGAGTGGCAACACGGATATCGATCTTTCCGTAGCCTGAACATACTTGAAACCGTCCGCAATATCGGAAAGTATCATCTTTTGTGTGAGCATAACGCCTTTTCCTTTGCCCGTCGTGCCCGATGTGAAAACGATGAGTGCAAGCGCATTGGGGTCAAGTTCTATGTTTGCAAAAGAATCATCGCCCTCCTCAAATTTTGTCTGACCGAGGAATATAAGGTCTTTCAAGCGTTCCTTGCCGTCAGTTGTCTTGCCGTTTATGAGGATATGCTCTTTTATCGGCGCTTCTGCCAATATCATTTCGGATTTTTCGGTCATTTCTCTGTCGCAGATGAGATATTCACATTCCGCAAAAGAAACGGTATTTGCAAGCTCCGATCCTGCCCAATCGGGATCGAGCGGAACCATGACAGCTCCTGCACAGATGAGCGCATAATATGTGCATATCCAGCCGTAAGATGTTTTACCGCTGACAGCAACGTGTTTTCCCGTATAGCCGCGAGAAATAAACTCGGTAGCGAGGGCGCGAACGTCGTTTCCGACCTGTCTGTAAGAGATCTTTATTTTTTCTTTATCTTTGGGGGTCATTCGATATGAATAAGCTGTTTTGTCATCAAATCTTTTAGCGCACGAGGTTACAAGCTCCCTCATGTTCTTGTATTCAACAGAGTTATAGAGAGCATAATTTTTCATAATACTTTCTCCGTTCGTATTTTTTTGTTGACTGGTCAACATCCATATATTCAGTATAACATCTTTTCGCTTTTTTGTCAACAGATAATGGTTTTTCGCTTTTCTGATATGCAGAAAGGCTCACAAAATATCATCTCAACTTTTTCTTGTTTAAATATGTTCAAACTTTTCTTTATCTGAAAGAAAAGCTTAAAACTGTTTTTTTCAAGAAAATAAAAAAGCTCGCGAGGATCTTATATCCTCGCGATAATCAAAACTCAAGTTCGGAAACATCTATCTTCTCCGCGCAAAGTGCGCCGTCATTCCCCAAAAATATCCCTGCCGAAGCGGCAAAAGATTCAGGGTCATCCGAAACAAAATATTTTATTTTTCCTCTTTCGGTGGAAAAGTTGAGCATATTTTTCGCTTTCAACTCCGCCGCCATAGCCTTTGCCGCCTCTTTTGCAGGGTCGATAAGCTCCACGTCGGGCAAAGTTTTCGCTATCGCATCTCGTATTATCGGAAAATGCGTGCAACCCAAGATGAGCGCATCGACTTTTCCACGGAACTGCGCCAAATATCGCTCGCAGGCAAGGCGAGTTATCTCGTCATCCTTGTTTGTAAAGCCGTATTCTACAAGCGGCACGAACAACGGACAAGCGCTCTGCAATACGACCGCATTTTCGTCTATCGCCTCTATTCGGCGCTTGAAAACACCCGAATTCACCGTAGCTTTCGTGCCGATCACACCGATGCACTTCGTTTTCGACGCATTGTATGCCGCTTTCGCCGCATCATCGACCACACCGAAAACAGGAACATCCGTTATCTCGTGTATGCAGTCCAACGCATTAGAACTTACCGTACCGCAAGCGGCAAGTATCGCTTTTACACCGTGGAAAAGCAAAAATCTCGTGTCTTCGGCTGTATATTTTCTTATCGTTGCGCGCGATTTCGTGCCGTACGGCATCCTTCCCGTATCGCCGAAATATACGATATTCTCGTTCGGCAAAAGCTTCGAAAGTTCGCGCACGGCGCAAAGTCCACCCAAGCCGCTGTCGAAAACTCCTATCGCGTTATCGTTTGACATATACGCCCTCCTTTCCGCTTACTTATTCAAATTATATTATTTACTAAACGGTTTTATGACTATTCCGCGGATATTTCCGCCGTAATCTTTGAAAAATTCATGCTCAAGACCCGCGTTTTCGCAAAGAGAGCGCAACGCTTCCTCTTGGTCATAGCCTATCTCAAATATTATCTGTCCGCCGTCATTGAGCTTTTTCGGCAATATGGAGATAAATCTTTTGTAGAAAACAAGTCCGTCGTCGCCGCCGTCAAGCGCACCGAAAGGCTCGTGATGCACCTCTGCGGAAAGATCTTCTATATCCTTTGTTGGAATATACGGCGGATTTGAAACGATGAGGTCATATTTTCTTTCGTCGTTTTCAAAATCTTTTGAAAGCGCATCGCATTTTTCAAAGCAAACGCGGCTTAAAAGTTCCAAGCGTTCCGCGTTCTTCTGCGCTGTTTTGAGAGCGCCCTCTGAAATGTCCACGGCACGTACCACGGACGATGAATTTGCCGCGATAGCAAGACCGATACATCCGCTTCCCGTACATATATCCAAAACGGAAGCTTTCGAATCTCCTATGACATCGAGTGCTCTTTCAACGATCACCTCCGTGTCCGCTCTCGGTGTAAGGCAGTACGGCGTTACGATGAAATTGAGTCCGAAAAAGTCCGTGTTTCCTAATATATATGCAAGAGGCTCGCCGTTTTGGCGGCGAGTACCACGGACGATGAATTTGCCGCGATAGCAAGACCGATACATCCGCTTCCCGTACATATATCCAAAACGGAAGCTTTCGAATCTCCTATGACATCGAGTGCTCTTTCAACGATCACCTCCGTGTCCGCTCTCGGTGTAAGGCAGTACGGCGTTACGATGAAATTGAGTCCGAAAAAGTCCGTGTTTCCTAATATATATGCAAGAGGCTCGCCGTTTTGGCGGCGAGCTATGATGCTTTGCGCCTCCGACATCTTATCGGGGGCTTCTTCATGCGAAACCAACGTGAGAGCCATTTTATCCTTATCGAAAAGAGAGCAAACTATCTTTTCGGCTTCGTACGTTGCAAACTCACCCGAAACAGGCAAGAGCGCTTCTTTTATATATTTTTTAAATTGAAAATATGTCATTTTTATTCTGCCGCTTCGCCGTCTTTGTTGTCTTCGGGCGGAAATTCATCGGGCATTGCCGCTTTGATGGAAGCGATGGCACATTCGATCTGGCTTTCGTCGGGTTCACGTGTCGTGATCCTCTGCATCCAAAGACCGGGAGCGGAAAGTGCGCGGATGAGCGCGTTGTCGTGCTTGCCCGCATACATAAGAAATTCATAGCCGATGCCGACTACCAACGGGAAAACGAGCAATTTGATTCCGACACGGACAAATTTATTGCCCCACGGAATGAAAAGTCCGATGATTATGCCGAGCAATATCATAACGAACATAAAGCTTGTGCCGCAACGAGGGTGGAAACGAGAATGTTTCTTTACATTTTCAACTGTAAGCTCTTCCCCTGCTTCATAGCAGAATATCGATTTATGCTCCGCACCGTGATATTCAAAAGTGCGTCGGATATCCTTCATAAGCGAAACAAGGAGCAGATAAGCAATGAATATGAGCACTTTCATAACACCTTCTATCACGCTCTTCCAAAGTCCGAGGTCGCCCGTAAGGTTTTCCAAAAGACCCGTGAGGAACGTGGGAAGGAAGATGAAGAGGAACATAGCGAGCGCTACGCCGAGCACCATCGATATACCCATCAAAAAGTCCATCGCACTTTTGCCCAAATGTTTTTTGAGCCATTTTTCAAATTTCGATTCCTGCATCTCTTCGTCTATTCCGAGCATCTCCGCGGAATCGTTGAGAGTGGAGAGAGACAAGCGCAACGAATCTATGAAATTCACAACGCCGCGAACGAGCGGAAGCTGAAAGAATTTGCATTTTTTACGCAACGGAACGAATTTTGAATTTTTCGTAACCATCGTGCCGTCATCGCGCCTTACCGTCGTTGCAACATTTTCGCCGCAACGCATCATAACACCCTCCAATACCGCCTGACCGCCGACTTTGCCGCGGCGCTCTTGGATATAGGAGCATTTTTCTTTGTTTTCTTTACCCATTATCTTATCCTTTCTCTGAGTAATGATTATATTTTACGAAACTATTATACATCATAAATGTTAATAAATAAAGATAAAAAAGAAAAAAGCCGTCTGAAACGGCTTTTTTTCTTCTGTTTATTAGGTGCAGAGAAGGAAAGCTACGATAGCAACTACTGCGAATACCGCGCAGAGGATAGTTGTCCAACGGTTAAGCTTCTTTTCCTTTGTCTGACCCTGGTTTTTGCCAAAGTAGGAATCTCCAGTTGTGCCGCCGATAGCGCCGGAAAGACCGCGTTTCTTGGAGCCCTGGAAAAATACGAGAGCTATGATCGCGATAGATACGAGCATAAGAATGCTGCACAAAATGTAAGCGAGAACTGTCATTCTTGTAAACCTCCGAATATTGGCAGGCGCACCCGCCGATTTTTTCGTGTGATATAAAACCTTTTACGGCTTATAAACATTTATATTGAATTATACCATATGGTTTGCGGAAATGCAAGAGCTTTTTATAAACTAACGAGAAAATATATAAAATTTATGCTTATTTTTCAAAAAATCATTGACAATTCGGGAAGAATGTGATAAAATACTTGCTTGGAAAAGTGCCTTAACGAAACGGCAACTTTCTCCTTGCTGCGAAAAAATCAAAAACGTTCGCGGCCTTATGTCCAAAAGGAGGTGTACTTAAATGGAAAACATCAAAGCATCCTATGAAACAATGTTCATCGTTGATATGACAAAGGGTGAAGAAGCAGTTGCAGCTGTTGTTGCTAAATTCAAAGCTCTTATCGAAGCTAACGGTGAAGTTGAATCTTTCAACGAATGGGGCAAACGCAAACTCGCATACCCCATCAACGATCTTACGGAAGGCTACTATGTTCTCGTAAACTACAAAGCTGAAACAAACTTTGTTGCTGAACTTGAACGTAACTTCAACATTTCCGAAGATATCATGCGCTCCATGACTATCAGCGTAGCGTAATTTTTTAATGGGAGGAACTCATAATGGCAAGCCTTAACAAGGTAATTCTTATCGGACACCTTACAGCCGACCCGGAGCTTAAACAGACTCCCTCGGGCGTAAGTGTTACAACCTTCTCTATCGGCGTAACAAGAAAGTTCGCAAGAGCAGGTGAACAGGCACAGAGCGATTTTATCAATATAGTTGCATGGAGAAATACCGCTGAATTTATTTGCAAATATTTCAGAAAAGGCAGCGCTATTTGCATTTGCGGTTCCATCCAGACAAGAACTTGGACGGCAACAGACGGTTCCAAGCGTTATGCAACGGAAGTTGTAGCTGACGAAGCGACATTCGTTGAAAAGAAGAGCGAAAGCTCTCGCGGAGAAGATTTTCAGGCTCCCGCATTTTCTTCCGACATGGGAGGCGCTCCCAAGTTTGAAGAGATGTCGGCTGACGACGATCTCCCGTTCTAATGCTGTTGCGATATAACAGCGAAAAATAATATAGGAGGTTTTTTATCATGGAAAATAGAGAACAGAGACCCGCAAGAGGCGGCAATATGCACAGAAGAAAAAAAGTTTGCTTGTTCTGCACTGAAAAGGCTACTGTAATTGATTACAAGGACACAGCTAAACTTCACAAATTCATTTCTGAACGTTCCAAGATCCTTCCCAGAAGAGTTACAGGAACTTGCGCTGCTCACCAGCGTGCATTGACAGAAGCTATCAAACGTGCTCGCCACGTAGCGCTTCTTCCCTTCGTTACAGACTAATTTTTATCTGTATAGATTTAAAAGCAGACCGAAAGGTCTGCTTTTTGTTTTGCTCTTTTTTATGAGGCATTGACAAAAACCTAGTTTTATGATAGAATATATGCATAAACAAATGCTTGATCGCAAATAATACCGCAAGCAAACGCAAAAAGGAGGTTTTTTATGAAGATAACGCTCAACCCCGACGAAGAGATCGTAAAACTCGTCAAAGAAGGCTTGGAGAAAACAGGCGGATATTGCCCTTGCCGCGTACAGCGCACGGACGATATGAAATGTATGTGCAAAGAATTTCGTGAGCAGATAAAAGACCCCGATTTCGAGGGCTTCTGCCACTGTATGCTTTATTATAAATCAAAATAAAAGGAGAAAACGATATGGCTGAAATAATTTTGAACGCTGAAAATTTTGAAAAAGAAGTTTTGGGCTCCGATATTCCCGTTTTGGTGGATTTTTTCGCAACATGGTGCGGTCCTTGCCGCATGGTCGCTCCCATTGTTGAGGAGATAGCAAACGAAAACGTCGGCAAAATAAAAGTCGGCAAAGTAAATGTTGATGACGAAGCAAAGCTTGCCATCGAATATGGCATAGAAAGTATTCCCGCTCTGCTCGTTTTCAAAAACGGCAAGGTCGCAAACCGCGCTGTCGGCTATATACCCAAAGAAGCAATTCTCGCTCTTATTTAACAACAAACGAAAATATCGGCAGAGAAAGTACACTCTGCCGATTTATGTTTATTATCCATCTTTTACATCACACAGCAAGGAGCATTTTTATGGAACACTTGATGCCGTATATTCTTATCGTAGCTTTTGCCGCTGCGGTGCTTATCTTTTGCATAGGCGTATCGCGAATGGCTTTCAAAAACGTCCTTTTCAAGGACAGACCCACACCAAACAGCGCCGAGAATGTCATCGGCGAGCAAGCCGTCGTTGCCGAGAGCATATCCAACGGCGAAAACAAAGGTCTTGTATCACTCCGCGGTCAGATGTGGAGCGCAAAGAGCGCGGACGGCGACGATATCGCCAAAGGCGAAAATGTCTGCATCATATCCGTGCAGGGCGTAAAGCTCATTTGCCGAAAGATGCAGACACATAATTAAAAATCAATATTTTTTAACGCACGCAGATTATTTTTCCCAAAGATTTTTGGGGTAATTGCCTGCGTTTTTTTCATTTCTGATAAATTCGCGGAAAGGTTCGCTATCTTGAACATAAGTTACGCCCTTCCACACGGATTCCGTCAAGATGACCTTAACATCACACTTTTTGTTATCGATAAGCGTTTTTACTGTCGTGGGAATAAGAAGTTCACACTTTGAAAGATCTTCTTTGTTGCTTTCGAGAAATTCTTCAAACAAAGGCTTGATATTGTCAATTATCGAGGGAGTAAAACCGAAGCAGTTCATCGATATCGTGCAACCGCAGGGGATCTCTTTTGTGCTTCCGTCCTCGAATGTATTGATTATTCTGCCATCGGGAAGACGTTCGATCTTTTTGTTCTCTTCGATAAAATCGAGCATACCGTTTTCATTCGAGCGGCAGATACCGCGTGAAACAGTGCCATATTCGCTGAGAGTATTTTCGATCTTGTAACCGATCATGCAGTAGTGCGCTTTTTCGTCATCGTTTGCCGTTTCAAGGAAGTCATGCAGCTTTTTGAGCGTGTCGAAACCGTAAAAGTCATCCGCATTGAGCACGCCGAAGTTTTCGTCCATCTTTCCGAGCGACAATATAGCATGAGTTGTGCCCCAAGGTTTTTTGCGCTCCGCAGGAACGATGTGATCGCCACCAAGCTCCTGCTTTTGGAAAGCATAGCTTACATTGATACCGCTTTTGCGAACGCGAGAGCCTATCGTTTCCTCGAAGAGCTCAAGGTTTTCTTCTTTGATAATAAAGACTATCTTGTCAAATCCCGCTTTGATAGCATCATATACAGTAAAATCTATAATAAATTCATTATCATCTGTCAAAGGAGTAAGCTGTTTCAAGCCGCCGAATCGACTGCCCATGCCTGCTGCCATAATAACAAGTGTCAAGTAAGATCATCTCCTAATCCTATTTTTTGCCGTGTCGTTGCATCGGCTTTTACATATTATATCATATAAAACCAAACAATTCAATAGTCAGTACCGATTTTAAGATTTTCAAAAGAAAATCACTGCATATCGTTCAACGCTTCGGAAAGGCGCAAAAGTTCCTTTTCGGCGCGATCCTTATGTTTTGCCGCCTCAAATCTCAAGCTGTCGCGGATATCAGCTCTATCTTCAATGATACCGCGCACTGCCACCATTATATCCTCGCTCTGCACATCGGCGGGAAAGAAAGGGCATTCGGCAATACCGAGCGAAGCCATGAACGACGACATCTTTCCGTCATCGGATATGCCAAGCATGGGGCATTTTGACATGAGCGAAAATATCGCGGCATGAAGCCTCATACATATCGAAAATTCCGCACCGACAAACGCTTTCATGCCATCTTCACCGTTCAATATCTTTGCGCCGCCGAGTTTTGCGGCTATCTCGCCGCAAATAGCTATATCTTCTTTTTCATGCATACAAACAAACACCGGAACAAGCGAATATTTCTCTTTTATCTCGGCGCAAACGCGTATGAGCGTATCCGCGGAAGAACCATTTATCCTCTTTGGACAAACAACGAAATATTTTTCGCTCGAAACAATATTTTGCTCATTATCCGTCTTCAAAGCGCAAACGATATCACTTGTGCCACAGATATCTTCTCTACCCGTGAGCGTTCTGGCAAGCGCAAGCGAAGCCTCATCTCTTATGGAGATATAATCTGAAAGTTCCAGGGCTTCGCGCACACGCGCCATATTTTTTTGATGCACAACGGGACCGATGCCGTTGGCGCAAAGCATCACCCTGCAAGCGCGAGCGCGAGCCATTCGTATTATCTGCAAATAATACATAAGCGATTTTGTGCTCGTCTTATCCTGCAAGATATTGCCGCCGCCGAATATCATCGCATCCGCTTTCGAAAGTTCCTTGCAAACATCCGCAAGATCGAATCTCGACACGGCACAAACACCGTATTTTTCCGCTGTCTGCTTAGGTCTTGCGCTCATAACGCAGATATTGCCGACACATTCGTTATCTTTAAGGCTCGACACGAGCGAAGCAAGCATCGCCTCGTCGCCCATGTTACCGTAGCCGTAATATCCGCAGATAACAACGCTTTTTTTCTTCTTTTTCTTGAGTTCGAAATAATCTTTTTCGCAGGTATCACACATCGCGCAAACGGAATAATTTTCTTCTATGAATCTTCTGCCGTAGTTTACGAGCGATTCCCTCTCCTCGTCCGAGCAAGATAGCAATTTAAGCACATCTACGGCTACTTTCTCAGCAGTTGCGGGTGCGCTTCCGCGGCAACAAAAATTCGTTCGCTTTGCCTCGTCCTCTATCTCCGGCGAAAATATACCGAGCATACCGAAGTTACCCGCAACGACCGTAGGCTTACCCGAAGCGAGCGCTTCCATAGCCGAGCGCGACGGCGCAACAAACACATCACAAGCGGCGATATATTCCGCCGCATTTGCAGTACCGCCCGGCAACAATACTATTTTTTCGCCTACGGCATTATTGATATCTTCGGCTCGCACTCGCATTTCGTCAAGATTTTCGCCGTTGCCGACGATAACGACACGCACATCTTTATTTTTCTCATAAAGCAAAAGTGCGCTTTCAAGCAGTGCCTTGGCGCCGCGCGAGCTATCGTTATCGAGTCTGCCGAGGTACATAACGATCTTTTTATCCCCAATACAGAGGGCTTTTCTGACCTTTTCGCCGTTGTTTCGGGGTGAAAAGCGCGAGGCAACAATACTATTTTTTCGCCTACGGCATTATTGATATCTTCGGCTCGCACTCGCATTTCGTCAAGATTTTCGCCGTTGCCGACGATAACGACACGCACATCTTTATTTTTCTCATAAAGCAAAAGTGCGCTTTCAAGCAGTGCCTTGGCGCCGCGCGAGCTATCGTTATCGAGTCTGCCGAGGTACATAACGATCTTTTTATCCCCAATACAGAGGGCTTTTCTGACCTTTTCGCCGTTGTTTCGGGGTGAAAAGCGCGAGGTATCTATGCCGTTATTCACGATGGTTATATTTTTTCGCTGATATCCGTATTTTTGCACAACGCTGTCCGCGATATCCTCACTCACAGCGAGCACGTGATCGCCCCAATCGGTTATACGAGCAAGCAGAGCATTCACCTTAAAATCGAAATGGGCTGTTGTAACAAAAACATATCCGTATTTTTTCTTTAATTCACCGCAGATAAATGCAGGTATTCGCGCGTGAGCATGGACTATATCGAACCTTTCCTTTTTCATCAGCTCGGAAAGGCGCTTTTTTGCCTTTGCCACGCAACGTGGGTCCTTAGAATGGAGCGGCACTGAAATATGCTCTACTCCGCCCGCTTCGAGCAACGGGACATATTCGCCGCCGTCCGATGCGACAAAAACGCAATGTCCGCGTCTTGCAAGCTCCAACGAAAGTTCCAAAACGTGGGTCTCCGCGCCGCCCAGACCCATAGACATTGTAGCCATAAGTATCTTCAAAAACACACCTCCCCCCCTACTTTTCTTGAAAGAAAAGTAGGCAAAAGAACTTTTGTTAAGTATATATATCGCTTTAAAATTGGCTCTGTGCCACAGATGATTTTATTGAAAATTTCAGCAACGCAAATTGCTTAAAAGAAACTAGGCAAAAGAACTTTTGTTAAGTATATATATCGCTTTAAAATTGGCTCTGTGCC
>CAZERM010000017.1:19375-21041 GCA_964514555.1 uncultured Lachnospiraceae bacterium
ACAGATGATTTTATTGAAAATTTCAGCAAACCCGGGGCAAAAACACAGGCAAATACAAAACTTCGCCGTTAGTTTTCCCAACGGCGAAGAAAAATATAACATTTTCACGCTTTCTTGTAAGAAAGCTTGGCAAAGAACTTTTACTAAGAGTTTACTTTAGCGAAGTTCTTTTTGCTCACTTTTTAAGAGAAACAGCTTTTTTAGCGTTTGCTACAATGTTAGCTGTTGTAAGACCGTATTCTTCGAGAAGTTCCGGAACTTTGCCGCTCTGACCGAATCTGTCTTCAACACCTACACGTACAACGGGAACGGGGCAAGTTTCAGCGAGAGCTTCGCAAACTGCGCTGCCCAAACCGCCGATGATGTTGTGTTCTTCCGCTGTAACAACCGCGCCTGTTTTAGCTGCGGAAGCTGCGATGATATCCTTATCAAGGGGTTTGATAGTATGGATATTGATAACTTCTGCGGAGATACCTTCTGCTTTGAGCTGTTCGGCAGCTTCGAGAGCGAGGTGTACCATAAGACCTGTTGCTACGATAGTAACGTCTGTACCTTCGGCAAGTTTTACGCCTTTGCCAAGTTCGAATTTGTAGCCTTCGGGGCAAACATTCGGAACAGCGGCTCTGCCGAAGCGGAGGTAGAAGGGGCCGTATGTGTTGATAGCCGCTTCAACTGCTGCCTGTGCTTCGATAGCATCGGCAGGGTTTACGATAGTCATGCCGGGGATAGTACGCATAAGAGCGATATCCTCGTTGCACTGGTGTGTTGCGCCGTCTTCACCAACAGAGATACCTGCGTGTGTTGCGCCGATCTTAACATTGAGGTGGGGGTAACCAACGGAGTTTCTGATCTGTTCGAAAGCTCTGCCTGCTGCAAACATAGCAAAGGAGGAAGCAAAAACAGTTTTGCCGGAAGCGGCAAGACCTGCCGCAACGCCTACCATGTTACCTTCAGCAATACCGCAATCGAAAAATCTTTCGGGGAATTTCTTTTTGAATGTACCTGTTTTCGTAGCCGCCGCAAGGTCTGCGTCGAGAACAACGAAATCCGTGTATTTTTCACCGAGAGAAGCAAGCGCGTTGCCGTAAGCTTCTCTTGTAGCTATTTTATCTGCCATATTATTCACACTCCTCTTTCCTTATGCATTTGCTTTAAGCTCTGCAACAGCAGCTTCGTACTGGTCGTCCTTGGGAGCAGAGCCGTGCCAGCCGACCTGGTCTTCCATGTAGGAAACGCCTTTACCTTTTACGCATTTTGCGATGATGGCTGTAGGTTTGCCCTTAACTTCGCGAGCTTTTGCAAGAGCGTCTGCGATCTGATCGAAATCATGACCGTCGATATTGATGACATTCCAACCGAAAGCGGCAAATTTTTCATCAAGCGGAGTGGGGTTCATTACTTCTGTAACCTTGCCGTCGATCTGCAAACCATTGTTATCTACGATAGCAACGAGGTTATCGAGTTTGTAGTGAGCACCGAACATAGCCGCTTCCCAGATCTGACCTTCTTCGCTTTCGCCATCGCCGAGGATGGAGTAAACGCGGTAATCTTTGTTATCGATCTTACCTGCAAGAGCGATACCGCAAGCCGCAGAGAAGCCCTGACCGAGGGAGCCTGTGGACATATCAACACCGGGGATGTGCTTCATATCGGGATGACCCTGAAG
>CAZERM010000018.1:0-21036 GCA_964514555.1 uncultured Lachnospiraceae bacterium
ACACGACCTGCTGATTACGAATCAGCTGCACTACCGACTGTGCTACACCAGCAAACTTCTTTCGAAGCAAGTAAGATTATACCATGCGTTTTAATATTTGTCAACAACAAATTCGCAAAAAAACAAAAATATTTAATAAGGGTAAGGAAATTATGAAGCTTACAGATATGTCATACGCGCACGAGGTCATGGCGCGACACGGTATAGCACCGAAAAAGAAATTTGGTCAGAACTTTCTGACATCGGATATGATCGTTTCGAGAATAGCCGACACACCCTCCGAGGACCCCGAAGTAGGTGTTCTCGAGATCGGCCCCGGTATAGGCACCCTTACGGAAGCCCTTGCCGACAGATATAAAAAGGTAGTTTCCGTTGAGATAGACGAAACCCTTTTGCCCGTACTCGAAGAAACAGTAGGCTGGCGAGATAATGTTACCATCGTAAACGGCGACGCGATGAAGCTCGATCTTGACTCTTTCGTCAAGGAACATTTCGGAGATATGAAGGTGTGCGTTTGCGCCAATCTGCCATATTATATAACATCACCGATAATAATGAAGATATTGGAATCGGGCTATCTTTTTGAATCCGTTACGGTGATGATACAAAAAGAAGTTGCGGAAAGACTCGCCGCAGAAGCGGGAAGCAACGATTACGGAGCGATAACAGTCGTTGCCGCTTACCTTGCAAAGGTAGAAAAATGCTTTAATGTTGCGCCCGGAAACTTTTTGCCTGCGCCCAAGGTAACGTCCGCCGTTATTCGCATGGTGCCTTACAAAGAGCCGCCTGTTGCCGTTAAAGACCCCGAAAATATGCAAAAGATAATCAAAGCGGCGTTTGAACAGCGCAGAAAGATGCTCGCAGGTGCCATTTCCGCGGCTACTTGTCGCGTGAGCAAGGCTCAGATAGCCGAAAAGATAGTTGAAGCGAGTTTGCCTGCGGATATTCGCGGCGAAAAACTCTCTTTGGCTGATTTTGCGCGCCTTTCCGATCTGCTCGAAATATAGGAGTCAGGCTATGAACAGAAAAACAGAAAGATTTTCTGAATATATAAAGAACAAAAAAGTTACGCTCATCGGTGCAGGTGTCAGCAATATGGCGGCGGTGGAGCTTTTGCTCTCCATGGGCGCTGTGCTCTCTGTGCGTGATAAGCAGGAAAATGAGGAAAAAAGAGCGCTCCTCGAATCCAAAGGTGTAAAAGTTGTTTTCGGCGAGGATTATTTAAAGGATATAGACGAGGATATCGTTTTTCGATCTCCGGGTATACGCCCCGATATCCACGAGATAGCTGAAGCGCAAAAGCGCGGAGCTGTTGTAACATCCGAGATGGAAGTTTTCCTTAATATATGCCCTGCAAAGATATATGCCGTTACGGGCAGCGATGGCAAGACGACAACGACAACGCTCGTTTCCGAGATGCTCAAGGCAAAGTGCAAAGCACAGTCGCACGGCAAAGTCTACCTCGGCGGAAATATCGGCACACCACTCTTGCCGTTCATCCGTGAGATGACGGAGGATGATCATGCCGTTGTCGAGCTTTCGAGCTTTCAGCTTTTTAACATGGATGCACATATAGACAGTGCGATAATAACGAATATCACGCCGAACCACCTTAATTGGCATTTGGATATGGAAGAATATACTCGCGCAAAGGCGGAGATATTCAAAAACCATACGGAAAACGACAAACTCGTTTTGAACCTTGAAAACGATATCACACGCTCTTTTGCCGATAAGGTGAAGGCTGACGTTGCGCTCTTTTCGTCAAAACAGAAGATAAGCGGTAAAAAAGGCATCTTCCTTGACGGAGAAGAGATAGTTTATTGCGACGGCGAAAAGTGTTTTTCCGTTATGTCTCGCTCCGATATAAAGATACCCGGTATGCACAACGTGGAAAACTATATGGCTGCTTGCGCTGCTCTTTGGGGTGAGGTAAGCGTTGAAGATATGAAAAAGGTAGCGAGAGGCTTTGGTGGTGTCGAACACAGAATAGAGTTCGTTGCCGAAAAAGGCGGCGTAAAATACTATAACAGCTCTATCGACACAAGTCCTACGCGCACAGCGGCGGCGCTCAATGCTTTCGGTGAAAAGCTCATCGTTATCGTGGGCGGCTACGACAAAAAGATACCGCTCGAGCCGTTGGCTCCGCTTTTGAGCAATCACACAAAATTTGTAAGCGCTACGGGTGCGACCGGCGAAAGGATAATGAACATCTTGCTCGAAGCGGGATATCCCAAAGATAAGATAGTATACAACAAGAGCTTTGACGATGCTTTTGCGGCGGCTCGCTGTGCGGCAGAGTGCGGAGACACGGTGATACTTTCTCCTGCGTGTGCAAGCTTTGATGCATTTAAAAGCTTCGAAGCGCGCGGAGTTTACTTCAAAGGGCTTGTAAATTCGCTCTGAACGTAGTATTATATCTATGTATGTAAACAAAAAATAATGTCTAAGAGGAATAATAAATGGAATTTTCACAGAGAATACTTGATATAGCAAAACAGGCTGAAAAAGATCTTGCTGATGTTTTTGCGGAAATAGACGAGATTTCTTATAAAAATACGGCGCGTGTGCTTGATTCGTTCCGCAAGCACCGTATCTCCGAGGCTATGCTCTACGGCTCCACAGGATACGGCTACGGCGACGCAGGCAGAGATGCACTTGATCTCGTTTATGCGGACGTTTTCGGCGCGGAAGCGGCTTTCGTTCGCCATAATATAGTAAACGGTACACAGGCTATTGCAATCGGTCTTTACGGCTTGCTACGGCTCCACAGGATACGGCTACGGCGACGCAGGCAGAGATGCACTTGATCTCGTTTATGCGGACGTTTTCGGCGCGGAAGCGGCTTTCGTTCGCCATAATATAGTAAACGGTACACAGGCTATTGCAATCGGTCTTTACGGCTTGCTTCGTCCCGGTGATGTAATGCTCTCCGTAACGGGCAGACCCTACGATACACTTTCCGATGTTATCGGCGACAAGACAAAGAACGGCGACGGCTCTCTTGCCGATTTCGGCGTTATCTACGATGAAGTAGAACTTAAAGACGGCGAACCCGATTACGAAAATATTGCGAAAAAGATAGAAAAATGGGGCGACAAACTTAAAGTCGTATATATCCAGCGCTCCAAGGGTTACCAGACACGCCCCTCATTCTCCGCGAAGAAGATCGGCGAGATCATCAAATTCGCAAAAGAAAGAACGAGCGCTTATGTTGCAGTTGATAATTGCTACGGCGAATTTTGCGATACGGAAGAACCTACGGCTTACGGCGCAGACCTTATCATGGGCTCGCTCATCAAAAACCCAGGCGGCGGTCTTGCCGAATCGGGCGGCTATATCGCAGGTACGAAACGCGCGGTAGAGCTTGCATCTTATCGCCTTACTACCGTAGGTATCGGTTGCGAAGCAGGCGCTACGACAGGACAGCTTCGCAATATGTTCAAGGGCTTCTTCTTTGCTCCGCACGTTGTGGCTCAGGCTGTTAAGACGGCTGTATTTGCCGCTTATGTTTACGATGCACTTGGTTTTGACGTATATCCCAGCTGGAAAGAAGCAAGACACGATATCGTTCAGACGGTAAAATGCGGCTCTCCCGAAAAGCTTATCGCTTTCTGCCGCGGTATACAGGCGGCTTCGCCCATCGACTCATTCGTTGCTCCCGAACCTTGGGGTATGCCCGGTTATGAAGACGAAGTTATCATGGCGGCAGGCGCATTTACGCAGGGCTCCTCCATCGAGCTTTCCGCGGACGGTCCCTTGCGTGCTCCCTACACGGCATATTTCCAGGGCGGTCTTACATATGAAAGCGGCAAATACGCCGTTATGATGTCCGCCGACGAGATGCTCAAGGTAGAATAAAACAGAATAAAGTCAGAAACGCACGATGTTTTTCGTGCGTTTTTTGTTTTGTGCTCTCTTATTGCGACAAAAATTTCGACTTCGCAAGGTTATAATTTTATCACGGCAAAAATAACGTCGGGAAGAGGTTCTTGCGATGGCAGAGGATATATACGGTGATATTCTTTTTATAATAAATTTCAGTATGGATTTTTTGGCGCTTTTCATCTGCGGAAAGATAATGCACTTCAATATGAAGACTTGGCGCATGATATGCGGTGCCGCGATAGGCGGTATATACGGTGTGGCGGCGTTGTTCTTATCCATTTCGCCGATGTTTGAGGTGATATTCGATGTTGCGGCGGCGTTTGCCATGTGTTTTGCGGCTCATCACACGAAGAATATGCGAAAGACACTTTGCACGACGGCGATGTTTTATGCAGTATCATTGCTTTTGGGTGGCGCCATGACGGCGATATATTCGAAAATGGGCAGATACAGCGCTTATATCGAGATAGGCGGAAGCGTATCGACCGTGTTCGGCGAGATCGAACTTTGGGTATTTGCCGTGTTGGCTATCGTATCGGCGCTCATAACTTATTTTTTGCAAAAGGCGATGCACAGCAGGATGACGGGGAAGTATTGCCGCTTGCGTGTAACTTTTCGCGGCAGAGAATATGAATTTTCGGGATTTTTCGATTCGGGAAATTGTGCGGAAGAGCCTATATCGGGTAGACCGATAGTTTTCATCAGCACTTTCGCCCTGCGAGAAGTGGGAGCGGATGAACTTTTGCGCTGTTGCTCGCAAAGCATTGACGATAATATAGATGAAAGAGTGCGGTTCGTGCCGATAAACACCGTTTCGGGATATTCGCTTGTTGCGGCGGTCATGGCAGACAGATTCGAGCTTAAAGTAAAGGATGATTTCGAGGAGCGAGCCGTGCTTTTGTCATGTGATGCGGCGGCAACGGATTATTCGGGGGCGCAAGCGCTCGTGCCGCTTGCTGTTTTGTAGATAATTACATAATATATAATAAGGGAGAAAAAACTATGATATTTAAAAAACTCAAAACGAAAATTACCGCTTTGCTCTTAAAACTCCGCTTGGTCAAGGGCGTCCACTACATCGGCACGGTCGAAACGCTTCCGCCGCCCATGAGCGCACAAGAGGAGAGCGACACCATCTCTCACCTTGACGATGACCCAAATCTACGCAAACAGCTCGTTGAGCGCAATCTGCGACTTGTGGTATACATAGCAAAAAAATTCGAAAACACGGGTATAAACATAGAGGACCTTATATCCATCGGTACGATAGGGCTTATAAAAGCGGCGAACACGTTCCGTGCCGACAAAAACATAAAACTTGCAACGTATGCTTCACGCTGCATAGAAAACGAGATACTTATGTATATAAGGAAAACGAGCGGACAACGAAGAGAACTTTCGATAGACGAGCCGCTCAATATAGACCGCGACGGAAATGAACTTTTGCTCTCCGATGTTTTGGGGAGCGACGAGGACACCGTGAGCGCAGGTATAGAGAGTGCGGAGGAAAAACGTGTTATAATGGACGCGGTAAATGCTCTTGCGCCGCGCGAAAGGGAGATAATAGAACTTCGATTCGGGCTTAACGGCAAGCAAGAATTGACTCAAAAGGAGACGGCAAAGGTGCTCGGAATATCTCAATCGTACATTTCAAGGCTCGAAAAGCGCATAATCGAGCGCCTGAAACAAGAAATTTCGGGCAAAATTTAAAAAAATTACGATGTTTTAAAATTTTTTTCAAAAAACTCTTGCAAAAATAAAAAAACATGATATAATATAGGATATGTGAATATGTTTAAGTGAGGTGCTAAACAATGAAAGAAGGAATCCATCCTAACTACGTTGACGCGAAAATCGTTTGCGCGTGCGGCGAAGTTATAAATACAAAATCGACAAAAGGCGATTTCCATGTCGAAGTTTGTTCCAAATGTCATCCGTTCTTCACCGGCAAGCAGAAATTCGTTGATGCCGGCGGTCGTGTTGACAAGTTCAAAAAACGTCTTGAAAGCAAGAAATAATTTTTTGACTTAATTTTAAAGTGAGCGCGAGAAGCGGGGGCGACTCTGTTTTTCGCGCTCTTTCTCTTTGCACGCATGACCCTGCCGAGCGCAGTCAAATAAAAGATATATTTTTATCGAAAGGTCGTTTTATATGACGGAAGAAAAGATTTTTGAAAAAGACAAAGTAACGAGAGCTGTCCTTGTTTCCGTTGTGCCCAAGGGCGCGGACGAAAGAGAATATGAAGTATCGTTCGAGGAGCTTGCGCGCCTTGCCGATACCGCAGGGGCAGAAGTCGTTGCTCGCCTTACCCAGCAAAAAGAAAACCCCGATGTAAGAACATATATCGGCAAGGGTAAAGTAGAGGAACTCGCAAAACTCTGCGAAAACAATGATATAGACATAGTTATCTTCGATGATGAACTTTCTCCTTCGCAGATAAGAAATGTTGAAAACGATATAAATGCGGATGTTCGCGTTATCGACCGCAGTATGCTCATACTCGATATTTTTGCGCTCCATGCCGTTACGGGCGAAGGCAAGACACAGGTAGAGCTTGCACAGCTCAAATACACTGTTCCGCGCCTTTCGGGCAAAGGAACGGAGCTTTCTCGTTTGGGTGGCGGTATCGGTACACGAGGTCCCGGCGAGAGCAAACTCGAAACAGACCGCAGACATATCAAGCGCCGCATAACAGCGCTTGAGGATGATATAAAAGAAATGACGAAGAACCGCGCGACGATGCGTGTTCAGCGCGACCGCACGGGTATATTTAAGGTAGCAATTGCAGGATACACCAACGCAGGTAAATCCACGCTCTTGAATTATCTCACGGGAGCGGGAATTTTGGCGGAGGATAAGCTTTTTGCAACGCTTGATCCGACAACGAGAAAATTTACTTTGCCGGGCGGCGAAGACGTGCTCCTTACGGACACGGTAGGCTTTATACGCAGACTTCCGCATCAGCTCGTAAACGCTTTTCGCTCCACTCTTGAAGAAGTATCCTTTGCGGATGCGCTCCTCGTCGTTATCGATGCTTCCGACCCCGAGGCGGATTCTCAGGGCGAAGTAAGCACAAAGCTTATCGAGGAGCTGGGCGCTGCCGACAAGCCGATAATCTTTGCATACAATAAATGCGATATGGTGGAGGGTTTTATCCCAAAAACACCGACAAGTCAGAGTTTCCTTATCTCAGCCAAAACAGGCGAGGGAATAGATGCGCTTGTTGCGAAGATAGAAGAACTTTCCCACGAGAAAGCGCGCGAATATGTTTTCGAGATACCTTCAAGCGAGCTTGGCATCATAAGCAGACTTTACAACAATACATCTGTAAAGGATGTTGAATATACGGAAAACGGCGCGACAGTTCGCGCTGTTGCCGACAACAAGAACGCAGGTATCTTTGCAAAATACATCAAACACTGAGAGGTGCGAAGTGGAACGATTCAGAACGATCAAAAAAGCGGGACATTCCGAGTTGACAGAGAAAAAATCCGTTTTTATCGGCGATGCCGCGCATATTGAAAGCGAAGAGGAAGCCAAAGCTTTTATCGAAGAAAAGCGTAAAGCATACCGCGATGCGCGCCACATAGTTTTTGCATATATCGTCGGAAACACGATGCGATACAGCGACGACGGCGAACCGCAGGGAACAGGCGGTCCGCCTGTTCTTGATGTCATCAAAAAGAACGGTCTTACGGGCGTTGTCGTTACCGTAGTGCGTATATTCGGCGGCGTGCTATTGGGCGCGGGCGGACTTACGCGCGCTTATTCGGGCAGTGCGGCGGATGCCGTTGCAAACGCGGAATGCGCTTTTTTTGAAGAATACGAAGAATATTCAGTTGATATAGAATATCAGGAATATCAAAAGTTGCTTCACGAGATAACATCTTGCGGCGGTCAAATGACCACGTGCGATTTCGGGCAGAGAGTGGAGCTTTGCTTTTGCGCTCCTGCGACTATCTCCGAAAAGATATGCTCACGCATAATATCGGCGACGAACGGCAAGCGCACACCTGTGCTCAAAAGGTCTTATTTCGACGAAGAAAAACAAAAATAAAATAAAAAACAAAAATTTTTTATTTGAAGCAGGATTTTTTTAAAATCATGCGTATATTATAAATATAGCAAAACTGAATAGCCTGTATTATGGCTTTTTGAATTAAAACAGATCACAGTAAGGAGGAATATCTTGTTGTGCAGATATCGCATAGCTTTATCGAAGAATTAAAATACAGAAACAAGATAGACGACGTTATCTCCTCCTATGTTACATTGAAAAGGGCAGGATCGAATAAAGTAGGTCTTTGCCCATTTCATTCGGAAAGAACGCCGTCGTTTACCGTATTTACGAATACGGAAACTTTCAAATGTTTCGGTTGCGGAGCGGGCGGAGATGTTATCACTTTCATAATGCGTGCGGAGAACCTTGAATATGTTTCCGCCGTGGAGTTTTTGGCGAAACGCGCGGGGCTTGAGATGCCTGTTGACACGGAACGCAAAAGCGAGATAGTGAAACGCTCCCGTATGCTCGAGATGAACAAAGAAGCGGCGCGTTTTTTTAACAAGATGCTGTACGATCCTTGCGCTCGTGAAGCGCAGGAATATCTTTTAAGGCGAAAGCTTTCCGCTTCGGCGATAAAGCGCTTTGGGCTGGGATATGCTCCGAAGAGCTTTGATGTATTGCGGAACCATATGCACTCGCTCGGCTACCGTGATGACGAGCTTAAAGAGGCTTTTCTTTGCGGCAAGAGCGAAAGGACGGGAAATTATTTCGACTATTTCCGCGGAAGGATCATCTTCCCGATAATAGACAATTTCGGCAATGTTATCGCTTTCGGCGGCAGGGCTACCGATGACGAAACGAAACCGAAATATCTTAACACGTCGGATACGCCCGTGTTCAAAAAGAGCCGAAATCTTTTTGCGCTGAATTTTGCAAGGAGCGCTTGCGAGGAATATCTTATCCTTTGCGAGGGATATCTTGATGTCATAGCGGTAAATATCGCAGGTTTTCCCAATGCCGTTGCAACGCTCGGCACCGCACTCACTGCGGAGCAGGCGAGGATAATGGCGAAGTACACGAAAAAAGTCGTTATATCATACGACAGCGACGAAGCAGGTCAAGCGGCGGCGCGAAGAGCCATCCCCATCCTTACGGAGGCGGGGCTTGAAGTATCCGTGTTAAAGCTCAAAGATGCGAAAGATCCCGACGAATATATCAAAAAATTCGGAGCGGCAAAATTCCGCGAGCTTATCGAGGGAAGCCGAGGAAAATTTGATTTCCTTTGCGACGGTGTACTTAAAAAATATAACATAGATGACCCCGACGGAAAGGTCAAGGCGGCAAAGGAGATATGCGCTCTTATCGCGGATATCAACTCTAATGTTGAGCGAAGCGTGTATATCGGCAAGACCGCAGAGCGACTTTCCATCGACGAAAAGAGCGTGCGCTCCGATGTCGAACGCATACGCAGAAGATTGGGCAGAGAAGAGAACGAGAAGCAGATGAGAAAGATAATCTCCGATGCTTCGGGATACGGCGATACGGTCAACCGCGAAGCCGCGGGCAACACAAAAGCCATGCGTGCCGAAGAAGCCATATTGGGGCTTATAATGCTCCACCCCGAGTTTTTGCAAAAGATAAAGAGCGGCGAGCTTGCGCTTTGCGCCGATGATTTCAAAACATCTTTCGGAAGAAAGGTATTTGAAACTGTCGAAAAAAGCGAAGGCGGCTTTGATATCGGTATGCTGGGGGCTGACTTTAATGTGGACGAGATATCGCGCATATCTGATATGCAACGCAAACGCGCGGATCTTGCGAAAAATGACGAATCCGTGTTGGCGGATAGTATTCGCGTATTGAAAGAAGAAAAAAACAACGAGGAAAGCGGCGATGAGCTTGCGGATGCGTTGAAAATAATACAGTCAAAGAAAAACAAGCAGTAAATAAATACTGTGGGAGGATTAAATATGGAAAAAAACAAAGACTTGATCGAAGCAACGGAAAAAGCTGAAGTCAAAAAGCCTCGCGCTAAAAAAAGCACAGCTTCTGCCGCAGCCGAAAAGAAGCCGAGAAAGACAAAGGAAAAAGATGAAGAATTTGAATTCGGCAAAGATATCAATGTTGACGATTTTCTCAAAGACGCCGCTCCTAAACCCAAGACAGACGTTCTTGCTGACGAAAAGCCCGTAAATATCCAGGACCTTATCGAAAAAGCAAAGAACAAGGGCGCTGTTTCCAACAGCGAGATCATGCAGGCGCTCGGCAACAGCGACTATGATATCGACCAGATAGACAAGCTCTACGAAGCGCTTGAAGGCATGGGTATCGACGTTACGGAATATTTCACGGATGACGACAGATTCAGCGACGATGATAACTTCGACGATGACCTCGAAAGCCTTGAGAATGCCGATGACATGGAGCAGATGCTCGCGCAGAAAGGTCTTGCCATCGACGACCCTGTTAAGATGTACCTTAAAGAGATCGGCAAGGTTCCGCTCCTTACTCCCGAACGCGAAGCAGAGCTTTCCGAAAGAATGTCCTTGGGCGATGAAAAAGCTAAAAAGGAACTCGTTGAAGCCAACCTTCGACTCGTTGTAAGCATCGCAAAGAGATATGTTGGTAAAGGTCTTTTCTTCCTTGACCTTATCCAGGAAGGTAACCTCGGTCTTATGAAAGCTGTTTCCAAGTTCGACTATACAAAGGGTTACAAATTCTCCACATACGCTACATGGTGGATCAGACAGGCTATCACTCGTGCAATCGCGGATCAGGCAAGAACTATTCGTATCCCCGTACACATGGTAGAGACCATCCACAAGGTTACAAAAGTTCAGCGCCAGATGCTTCAGGAATGCGGCAGAGATGTTTCCCCCGACGAGATCGCGAAGGAAATGAACATGAGCTCCGAGAAGGTACGCGAGATCATCAAGATCGCTCAGGATCCTATCTCTCTCGAAACACCCGTGGGTGAAGAAGAGGACAGCCATATCGGCGACTTTATCGAGGACGATACGACACCTGCTCCCGCAGAAGCCGCTTCTTACACGCTTCTCCGTGAACAGCTCGAAGAAGTGCTCCACACTCTCACGCCTCGTGAAGAGCAGGTACTCAAACTTCGTTTCGGTCTTGAGGACGGACGCACTCGTACGCTCGAAGAGGTTGGTCAGCAGTTCAATATCACAAGAGAGCGTATCCGCCAGATCGAGGCAAAAGCGCTCAGAAAGCTTCGTCATCCCAGCCGTTCCAAGAAACTTAAAGATTATCTTGATTGATTTTTCAAAATATCTTAAAAATATATAAAGTATACAATTTATCTATTTGATTATTGTTAAAAAATCACAAGTTTATGCGCCGAATATAAAATTTTCATCGAGAAGTTTGTGAAATATCACGAAACAACTTGAAAAAAATCGATTTTTTGAGTTATTAAGCGGCTTTTTACAGATAAACTAACTTAAAAAAGACCTTGACACCACGGTGCTTTTGTTGTAAAATAAAATTGTTGTATAATATCATATATATAGTGGAAATATATATCGATAGCTCTTGCACAGGAGCATAAATTGTGCAAGATTTTTTTCGGAGGGAGTCCAAAAATGTTTAAGAAAATTTTGTCTTTAACTATGTGCATCTGTATGTGCTTGGCTGTCGCTCTTTCAGCTACATCATGCGGCAGCACAACGAACACCAGCTCTACTGAGACTGTACCCGCAACACTTACTTTTCTCGGTATAACAGGTGAAACAACTACGCAGGAAAATATTGAGATGGTTGAAAAATCTCTCAACGATATTTTTACTGCAAGATACAAAACAAAGATCGACCTCAAGCTCGTTACAGCTGACGAATATGTTGATCTTGTAAATGAGCAGCTCGAACTCGCGCAGTATTACCAGACATACGACGCTGCTATCGCAAAGTATAACGCATACATCCAGAAACAGGCAAGCACATCCTACACATCTGAAAAGATCTTCGGTAACTGGATCAAACCGAAGGTAGAGATGAGCATCGAAACTCTCGAAACAAGACTTCTCTATGTTTCCGAGCAGACAACTGTTTACGAAGACGGTAAAGTTGAAACTCTTTACCCCGAAGCGCGTTCTCCCATTGATATCGTTATGATCGCAGACGAAGATATGTACGACGAATTCGTAGAGCTTGGCCTTATCGGTGTCAAGGGTATCACACCTTCTCTCGAATCTTACACAAATCTTCAGAAGTACATCTATCCGACATACTTCTCCCAGCTTTCCGAACTTAAGGGAAAAGTTGCTGCTATCCCCAACAACAATATGCTTGCTGAATACACATATTTGATCGTTGACAAGGAACTTGCAGACAAATACGACTTCAACATCAACGCATTCAGCGATTACGCAGACCTTTCTTCTTTCCTTGCAAACGTAAAGGCTAACGAAAGCGTTGTTCCTTTCGCTGAACAGCCCGATGCACTTGGCATCTTCTACACATTCTCCGAAGATGTTGCCATCGGTACATACTTTGATCCCATCAACGGTTTCGATACAGATATCGAAGGTTCCGGTTTTGAGATCAAGAACCTCTTCGAGATCGAAGAATATGTTGAATATAATAAAGTAATGGAAGAATACAAGAACGCAGGTTACTTCAACGGCAACGCAGACAAAGACGGTTATGCTGTTAAAGTTATCACAGGCGATGCTTCCGTTAAAGAAATCTATGAAGCAGAAGATTCCAAATATGAGATCAAAGTTATCCAGAATCCCTTTGTTCTCAGAGAAGCTATTTTCGACGGTATGCTTGCTCCCACAGCTTACACTTCCGACGAAAAACGCTCCATGCAGATCATCGAAGCTATCAATACAGACTCCGAAGTTAAGAACCTTCTCCAGTACGGTATCGAAGGCTTGAACTACGAAGTAAACGAAGACAACACAGTTACAAGACTCAATAAAGATTACATGATGGATAATGCTCTTACAGGTAACGTATACATGGGTTACCTCGAAGAAGGTATGAGCACAACAAAATGGCTCTATGTTCAGAGAACGAACCTTGCTTCTTCTTTGTCCCCTAACCTTATCTATCCTGTTGACGATGCATACATCGAAGCCAACCTTGAGGCTATCCTCAAGAGAGCAGCTCTTTCCGAAGCACTTGCACCCTTGGGTCTCACATATGAAACATACAAGGCTGCTTCCGGTTCTATGGCTAACACATACGGTAACAACCTCAAGAACCAGTACAAAGACTTCTTCAAGAGCAAACTTATTGAAGAAAACCTCGCTAATGACGCGAGCGTTGACAGCGTATTCAACGGTGGCTCTCAGCCTTACTCTTGGTACGAAGAACAGATCGCTCAGAAGATCGTTAACGAAAAATATTCTACACTTAAAACAAACACAGAACTTGCTACTCTCGTTGAACAGATGATGGCTTCTCCTGCAGCTACACTCAAAGTATTCACCGATGACCGCAAGAACGCAGAAACATACTACACAAATATCGCTAACATGAGAGTAATTGCTCGTCTTACAGTTTATGCGGACATCCCCGAAGCTGAATACGAAGCAACATATGCTAACCTCAATGACGAAGCATACGAAGAAGTTCTCTATGAATACCTCAAGAAGAACTATATCGAAGAACACGATCTCACAGACGAAGAATACGATGTTCTCGTTAAAGGCTTCATCGCTTCCGTTGCCCTCAAGACAACAGACGCAAACAACCAGGAAGTAGTTCTTACATGGGATGAATACGAGCAGATCAAAGAAAATGCTCAGAAATTCGCTGAACCCATTGCAAAAGTAAGAAGCGAATATGCTCAGAAACTTATTGAAAACGGTTATACACAGGAAACTCTCGATGCTATGAACGATATTGAATTTGCAGATACCGTTGTTAAAGTTATCAGAGCTGAATACTACCGTAACAACAACCATACATCCACAAGCTTTGCAAACGCTGTTTATGACATCATCCTCGCGCCTCTCGGCACAACATACACAGACCTCAAAGCTATGCAGTACAAGGACAACGCTGCTTACAGTGATTACCTCAAACAGGTTAAGAACTACTACAAGAACGACCTCCTTGCTGTTATGACAAAGGATGAATACAACGACCTCAAACTTGCAAGCGTTTTGGAAGCTGTTTTCGATATCTACCTCGAAGACTACACAGGCGCTAAGAAGCAGTTGTGCGAGATCGCAGGTCTTACACAGGAAGAGTTTGATGAATACAAGGGTTATATGGAATCCTACATCAACTACACAGGTAAGATGAAAACAAACTTCATCTACACACTCTATGCTATGTATGACAGAAACGAGATCAACACTTGGACACCTGCAGAGATCGAAAAGAACGTATACGATGCTATCTACAGCTCCGGTTACTACTACAACGAAGTTGCTACAACTATCGGTTCTTCTCTCTCTGATTACAACTTTGCAAAGAGCTCCGCTAAGAACTACAAGGAAGATATCGCTAAGATCCTTGCCGCATACAAGAATGACCTCGCAGCAGCAGGTTACGATGTAAATGTTATCAAGGACTACGCTCCTTCCGAGATCGAAGCTATCGTTTGTGAAGTTATTGAAGCTAAATACTTCAACAACTACAAGACTATCGAAGAGATCGCAGAAGAATTGTCCGCTGATTACATCAAGGGTATGGCAAACGCAAGCAATATTGAAGACTACTGCAGCAACAGTGCAAAAGCACTTTCTGAAGATTACCTCTTCAAAGCATTGGTTTCCTACCTCGATGAAAACCTCCAGATAGCTCTCGATAAGCTCACTTCCGCAAGCTGATCTTAAAAAGTTGAATAATATCTGATCAACAAAATAGGCAGAGACTTAAGTCTCTGCCTATTTTTATTTTTGCAAAAGCAAGTGCTATCTGCTCAAAAGGCGGGCGGCACTTGCTTTTTTTGTAATATTGCATGGGACAAGTCAATATATATAATATTGTAAAACGAGAGGAGGGGGAACTTTTGGATATCATCGAAAAGGTGCTTGTTTGTCTGCCGGAAAGAGGAAGGAGCGCTTTTGCGGCTTTTTTGTCTTCGTATGACAGAAGCAAGGTAACGGAGCTTCGCTTCCGCACCGATGCGCCTGCTTCAATAACATATTCAGGGAAGAATATTTGCAGTTTTGCGGGCAAAGAGATAATATTCGGTGAAGCGGAAATGCGAGATATCGTGGCGAAACTTTGCGAGGAATCCGTTCACACATACGGTCAGACGATGACGAACGGTTATATCACTCTTGCGGATGGCGCTCGTATAGGCATTTGCGGAAGAGTTCGCGCGGATAAAAACGATATCATAGGCTTGTGTGCCGTAACGTCGCTCTGCGTGAGGGTGCCGCACATCATATACGGCATTTCGGATGAGATAATGCCGCTCATCTATTCTTGCGGTAGGGCGCAAAGTGCGCTTATATATTCCTCTCCCGGGGTCGGCAAGACAACGCTTATACGTGATATAGCAAAAAATCTTTCCTGTGGAGCAAGGCGCTTGCGCGTTTCTGTTGTGGACAGCAGGGGCGAGATATACATCAAGGAGATGTTTTCACATTCGCTTTGCGATTTTTTGGACGGATACCCGAAAAGCATCGGCATAGAGATAGCGACTCGCACACTTTCGCCGCAAGCCATCATATGCGACGAGATAGGCGGAGGGGAGGATGCGGAAAGCATTTTGAAAAACCAAAACAGCGGTGTTCCGCTTATTGCGACGGCTCATGCGAACAGTTTTGAGGCGCTTTTGCAACGCCCTAACATCAAAAAATTGCACGAGGCAAGGATATTTCAATATTACATCGGAATTTCTCGCTCAAATGAAAGCGAAGGATTTATTTTTGAAATAACGCGGAGGGAATAATGAAACTTTTTGGGGCGATATGCATTTTTATATTTTTCTCGCTTTTGGGCATATTCAAAGGCGAAAAAGAAAAAGAACAACTCGCGGAATGTGAAGCTTTCGCGGAAGTTTTCGTCTATATAAAAAATCAAGTGGATTATTTTCTGACTCCGACAAAGAAGATATACAACGATATCTCTAACGGATTGCTTGAGAAAAGCGGCTTTTTGCCGAGTCTGCGCTCGCACGAAAACGACGAAGTTTATTGTGATGTTTGGCGGATATCATTTGAGAACGCAAAAAAAGCGCTCCATCTTTCAGAAAAGCAGGAGGCTATAATACTTGGATTTGGCGAAAACATCGGCAAAACGAGCGATAGGATTCAGATGAACAGCTTTGATCATTACATAGCGGAGCTTGACGGCGAGATATCGAAGCTGAAACAAGAGACCGCCAAAAACGTGAAGCTTTATCGCACACTCGGCATGACGGCAGGCGCTTTGGCGGCGATATTGATAATATAAGGAAGGTGAAGAAGGTGAATATCGAGCTTATCCTCAAGGTGGCGGGCGTGGGATTTTTGGTAACGGTTGCATATCAAGTGCTCGCGCGTTCGGGCAGAGATGAGCAAGCGATGCTCGTTTCCGTATCGGGCATTATCATAGTGCTTTTGATGCTGGTGAAGGAGATAGGCGGTCTTTTTGACACGGTCAGGAGCGTGTTTGGGCTTTGAATACGCTTATAAAAATTTGCGGTGTGGCGATGATAGGGCTTGTTTGCGCCACGGTGTTGCGTGGCACTAAAAACGAACTTTCACATTTTGCAAGCGCCGCCACTGGAATGGTCATATTCGGCGTTTGCCTTGCGATCTTGAATCCGATAATATCGTATATTCGTGAGATGACCGAACAAACGGAATTTTCGCTTTACATAGAGACGATACTTAAAGCGCTCGGCATGGCGATAATATCCGAAAGCACGGCGGATGTATGCCGCGATTGCGGCGAGCAAGCGATAGCTTCAAAAGTGGAACTTGCGGCGAAAGCCTCGATAATATTGCTCGCATTGCCCGTGGTCAAAAGTTTGCTCGCGCTTGCGTTTGGGGTGCTGTCATGAGAAGATATTCTTTTGTTTTTGCCGTTGTCTGCTTGCTTTTTGCGCTCACAGTTCCCACATTTGCCGCAGAGGAAGCGTCAGCAATAAACAGCACTGATATTCCGAACGAGATATCACAATATATCCCCGAAGAGATATTTGACGCTTCCGCGGACGAATTTTTAGAGATGTTCACGGTGAACGGTGTGTTTAAAACAGTATTTGAGATAATAAAAACGGTATTTCCAAGCGCAATGTCGGCTTTTTCGCTTCTTTTGGGGCTTTGCGTTATCGCAGCAGTGCTTCATGCGCTGAAAGAGAGCGTGGCTTTGCCTGCCGTTGCTTATGTTTTGGAATTTATCTCCGTTTTGTGCATATCGGCGGCGACTTTTTCTTTTGCCAACGAACTTTTTGACGGTTTCAAAAGCTTTGTGGAGCAGATAAGCACATTTATGGCGGCTATGATCCCCACACTTTCCGCGATAATGCTGACGAGCGGAGAAGTAACATCTTCTACGGTATTCGGCACGATATTGTCGGCGACTGTTGCGTTTTTGGAGAGTCTTTGCTCGGCGGCGTTGCTTCCGATGATGTCGGCGCTTTTGTGCATCTCCGTAACATCGAAAGTTTGCGGAGAAGTTGATATTTCGGGCTTTTCGAAGCTCTTGAAAACGATAATAACATATATTTTGTCCGCAGTGATGTTGATTTTAACGTGCGTTATGACTTTTCAAAGTGTTATTGCAAAAAGCGCCGACACGGCGGCAGTCAAAGGTGTCAAATTTGTGCTCGGAAATGCCGTGCCCATAGTCGGCGGTGCGCTTTCTGATGCTGTCGGCACTGTCGCTTCGTCCATCGGCATGATAAAGGCGGCAACGGGAATTGCAGGGGCAGTGGTCGTTTGCGTTATCTTCGCCGTGCCTGTGCTGAAGCTCATCATATGGAAGATAATGTTCGATGGCATCGGCGCGGTATCTGCCGCGTTCGCACTGCAAAAAGAAAGCTCGTTTTTTGCCGAGATAGCGGAGATAACAGGTTTTTTAATAGCGATAATGGCAAGCGTTGCGATATTTTTTATAATATCGATAACGGCGGTATCGTTTTCAGGTGGGGGTGCAAAATGAGCACTTTTGCTGAATTTATAAAAGGTTCTTGCGTTGTGGCGATATCGGGTGGACTTGCTATGCTCATCTCGCCCGAAGGGAGGATAAAGCGCTATGTGAAGCTTATAATTTCGCTCTGTATGGTGAGCGCACTGTTATCGCCCATAATGTCGCTTTCGTCGGAGCTTGACGGATATATAGATAAGATCAAGCTTGGGTACGATGATAAGGCGCAGAGCGACTATGCGGCGGCAGAAGCTACGGTAGCCGCCACGGCAAGGGAAAATATCGAAATAGAGCTTGCGTCGCTCATATGCGCGGAATTCGGATTTGACGAGGGCGAAGTAAATATCATCGTTACCATCGACAGCGCGGACATCTCCGCCGTGAAGATAACGGACATAACCGTGTTTCTCTCCGACACGCAAAAAGGAGAGGAGATAGAGCGCCGTCTTTCGGAATTATTTTTAAATACGGCGAATATACATATTATCAAAAAGGGGGCGAAAGAATGACGAAAGTATTTGCGGGCGCCGACAAAAAGCGCATGATATTGCTTTTCATCGTCGGTGCGCTCGGCGTGTTGCTGATAATATTTGGATATATCTCGCCTTGGAAAGACAAAAGCGCAGGTAAGGCGGAAGAAAACAAAATTTCTTTGCAAACTATGGAATATATCCACGATATAGAGAATAAGATTAGAAGCATGACAGAGATGATCACGGGAAGCAAAGATATTTCCGTGATAGTGAGCGCCGACAGCGGCACCGAATACGTCTATGTTTCGAACGAGGACCTGAGCGGAAGCGACATTTCAAGAGAATACATAACAGTGAAAAACGAGAGCGGCGTTTACGAGCTTGTGCTCGCCAAGGAGGTATATCCCGAGATAATAGGGGTATCGATCGCTTGCCCGAACGGGGACGATTATTCCGTTCGGCGAAAAATAATAGACTCGATATCGACGGCATACGGCATCTCCAAAAACCGTATCTGCGTAGTCGGAACAAAATAAAACAAAAATAAAAAGGAGAATCTTATCATGAGAAACGAAGAAAGAGCGGCAAAGAGAATAAACGGAGCGGAAGCGGCGAGCGAAGCCATACTTGAACTTCCTGAAGCGCAAAAGAAGGATTTCAAGTTCAAGAGCGTTTTTACGGCTGACGCTTTCAAAGAGGGCGCGAAGAAGTTCGGTGTTCGCAACATTGCGATAGTTTTATCTGTGTTCGTTATCGGCGCGGCAGTTTTTGTGAATTGGAAGCTTTTTGGCGGTCCTGCCGATATCGCGGCAGGAAACGGCACGCAAGCAGGGAATATAAGCACATCGGGCGACGACGTGAGCGCAGGGGTATCCGATGATGCCAATTATTTCGAAGCATCGCTTGTGGAGCGTGAACGTGCTCGAGATGAAGCGCTCGAAGTGCTCCAGGGTGTTGTGGATGATGCGGATGCGCTCGAAACGGCGAAAGAGCAGGCTCTGCTCGACATAGCAACGATGGCAAAGGTCATCGAAAACGAATCCAACATCGAAACGCTCATCAAAGCGAAAGGTTTTGAAGATTGTGTTGCTGTCATCAACGGTGAAAAAGCAAGCGTTATCGTAAAGAGCGAGGGATTACAGCCGAACGACCTTTCTCAAATACTTGAGATAGTCTACCTCCAGGCAGGTATACTCCCCGAAAACGTAACCATCATGGAAAAATAAATGAATATCGGCAGAGTAAAAACCTCTGCCGATTTGCGGTGTTATGGACATAATTTTTGCTGTAACCTACGGCTACAATGTAGGGGCGCCGTTTAAAGAAAAAACTCGAAGCCGAAAGGCTTCGAGTTTTGAGTTTGTAAGATAAGATCAGTGGCAGATGCACTTTTCTGTGTCTTTGTCGAAGATGTGAACACGTTCTGTATCGATAGCGATAGTGATAGTGTCGCCGCCGCGAGCTGTGGAACGAGGAGATACACGAGCTGTGAGCTTAACTTCACCGGAACGGTCGATAACAACGTTTTTCTTCTTCATAACTGCTTCGTCAACAACTACTTTGTTAGCAACGAGGTAGAGGTAGATCTCAGCACCCATAAGTTCTGTTACGTCAACGTATACATCGAAGGAAGATTCCTTGAGAGCAGCGATCTGAGCGGGTGTGTCAACGATAGCTTCGGGACGAACACCTGCGATAACTTCTTTGCCGATGTAATCTTTGAGTTCAGGAAGGTTAGCTTTGCCTTCGGGAAGTTTGATCTTAACTTCGCCGAATTCGAGGTATGTACCGTTACCCTCTTTAACGAGCTTACAGTTGATGAAGTTCATCTGAGGTGTGCCGATAAAGCCTGCAACGAATGTGTTGCAAGGTGTATCGTAAAGGTTCTGAGGAGTATCTACCTGCTGGATGATACCGTCTTTCATAACAACGATACGAGTAGCCATTGTCATAGCTTCTACCTGGTCATGCGTTACGTATACGAAAGTAGCGCCGAGTGTGTTATGAAGCTTTGTGATCTCAGTTCTCATGCCTGCACGAAGCTTAGCGTCAAGGTTGGAAAGCGGTTCGTCAAGAAGGAATACTTTGGGTTCACGAACGAGCGCACGACCGAGCGCAACACGCTGCTTCTGACCACCGGAGAGCGCCTTGGGGAATCTGTCGAGAAGGTGAGCGATATCGAGGATTCTGGCTGCTTCTTCAACTTTACGTTTGATAGTTTCCTTGGGAACTTTGCGGAGTTTAAGACCGAACGCCATGTTATCGAATACTGTCATATGAGGATAAAGAGCGTAGTTCTGGAACACCATCGCGATATCACGATCTTTAGGAGCAACGTCGTTTACAAGACGGTCGCCGATATAAAGTTCGCCTTCGGAAATTTCTTCAAGACCTGCGATCATACGGAGAGTTGTGGATTTACCGCAACCGGAAGGACCAACGAATACGATAAATTCTGTGTCCTTGATCTCAAGGTTAAAGTCGGAAACGGCTGTAACGCCACCGGGGTATTTTTTGTAGATGTGTCTGAGTGATAAGCTTGCCATAAAAACTCCATTCTCGGCGACAATAAGAAAAATTTTTTTACCTCCCAGCCGCCGATGAGAGGGGAAA
>CAZERM010000019.1:0-20832 GCA_964514555.1 uncultured Lachnospiraceae bacterium
GGAGCGGTAGTGAATGACAGCCTAAATGGCTGTCAGAGCCGCGGAAGACCGAACGGCGTCGAGCCGTGAGACCGATTCCCGTACGGGTCACCAAATAAAAAGCAGGATGGATTTATTCATCCTGCTTTTTCGTTTCCCGATCCATGGCGTTTTCCACTGTTGCATATTGAGCCAAGCGAACGGCAAGGTCTTCTTCGTATATTTCGGAGAAGAGCATATTGCGTATGTATATGCTTCCTTCCGGGCGCTTATATGTTTCCACATTATAAGGTTCATGTCGCAGGCAAAAAGAGACTGTGTAAAACGAGATGTCCGCTTTTTTTGCAAATTCTTTTGCACAGAGCAATATTTCCGCCGCTTTGTCAAAGCTTACGTCATCGTCATTTACATAAAGCACAAGTTCGCCGTTCGTTGCGCCGAGTTCTTTGACGTTGTATATCCGATCGTTTACAAGGTCCGCTAAACCGAGCGCATCGGGGCTTTGTATGGAGTCAAGCTCTCGTTGAAACTCCAGATCTCCATAAGCCATTTCCACTTTATAAGGGAAAAGGGAACTTTCAAAAACGGATCCCACAGCAGCTCTATACTCAAAAAACAGCCTATTTGCCGTATTTGAATGATGCAAGACTCTTGATTTGTAGTCATCATATCGTATCTTGCCCGATTTTGTGATGTATAAAGTAAAGTCGCCGTCAATGCTCGTGGGGGATTTTATATGAGCATAGTAAAGGCAATCTTTAAAGCTGTATGATACTCTTGTTATTTGGTAATCCGTGTTTTCATAGTTTAGAGCGATATGTTTTTTTGCCGCGTTGTTTGCCAAGAGCTTTGATATGGGGTTTCCGATAAGTGAATCAGCGAACCAACAAATAAAACCTATCAACACCAACGCAAGGCAAAAGGCGGTTATCTTTAATATTCTTTTTTTCATTTATCTTGATCCTTTCTGAATGCGAAGTGGAGCAAAAATGCAATTGCTATGCCGATAAAAACGAAGATGCTGTATATAAACGTCCACATTACGGCGGAGTAGAGATCCATCTCTATTATATTGAAAAGGCAGATCAATATATCGATGATGAAAAGCAAGAGCGGTATTTTATATATCACCTTGAGTCTGAAGACGTAATAACCGAATATGCCGACTATCGGCATGATAAGGCTGTTATACATCATATATTCGCCGTTGTCTGTCCACGTGAAGCCGAGAAATATTAAAAATATCATCAAAAGATATGCCATGGAGTTGAATTGTCTGTTTATGCGGCACATTATCTTTTTGAGCGGTGCGGCGCTCTCCTCGTTAGGCACGGCGATGGGATTTTGCATATCATTTTGCAAAAATTCAAGCTCCGCTTTGCATTTTTCACAATGTTCCAAATGTTCTTCGATATAGCGAGCGGTATCGTCGCTCACCATGCTTTCGACATAAAGTGGGAGCAGATCTTGAACGATACTGCATTCATTTTTCATGGTCGTTTTCCTCCAATCTTTCTTTTATCAACTTTCGCGCCCGATGGTAAGTAACGCAAGCCCAATTTTCCGTCTTTCCGAATATTTTTGCGATATCTTTAAAACTCATCTCGGCATAAACGCGCCACATGAACACTTCTTTGTAAGGCTCGTTTATATCGTGCAATATTTTTTGTATGCGAGAAGCTTCTTCTTTTGCGGCGTAATCCTCCGCCACGTCGAGCGAGCGGTCTGGGATATCGCACACCTCGTTTTCGAGCGAGGAAGCATTGTTTCCTTTTTTCTTTATGTAAGAATAATAGCAATTTTTTGCTATCTGGCAGAGCCAAACTCGGATATCACATTCGCCGCGAAATTTGTCGATGGAGCGCATCGCCTTGAAAAAAGTATCGCTCGTTATCTCCTCGGCTATATGCTCGTTCCCGGAGAGCCTGCGGATATATAAATATACATCTTTAAAGTACATATTATATATTTGCTCAAAATCAGGCACGTCATCACCTCCTTTGCTTATAAGACTTTCGAAAATATAAAATCTTACAATAATTTTATCAAAAAAATAAAATATGCACAAGTCTTTTGGGACCTGTGCATACTTTTAAAAAAAATTAAGCCAAAAGTTTCTTTGCGTAGAGTGCTTCTTTTGTGGAGAGCGAGCGCATATCCGCAACTGAGCGGGCAACGAAATCGAGCGTATCCACGTTTTCTTCGGCATCTATGAACATAGAGGAGAAAAGGTTGATTATAACATAATAAGGCATGAGTTTTTTACCGTTTTTATGTATCTCTTTTATCGCTTTGAGACTGAGGTCTATAAACTTTTCGACAAGAGCGTTTCTTTCTTCATCGGAAAGAGATTTAAATCTTACGCCGTAGCGCTCTTTAAGGCTCAAGCTCTTTTGAAAATCCTTTTCGGCAAAGATATTCTGCATCTCTTTTGTCAAGCCGTATTGGTCAACGTCCATCGCACCGAGTATGACTATCTCGATTATCATAAAGTCAAATATGCGTATATATTCGAACGTCTCTCTGTCTTTTTCGTCGAAATGCTTTTCTATTATCTTTTGAGTGATGGGGCGAAGACCGTCGCGCATATACCAAAAAGTATTTTTCGTTATCCAAAAGTCGGGCGCTTTCGCCATCTTGTTTATCGTGGAAGCTTCTTCTATGGGCGCATCCTTGGGGGCGCAGTAATAGTTATAAAGCACTTTGCCGATGCCGGCAAGTTTTTTTGTATTGCGTATATTGGAAAGGCAGAAAAGGTCGTCCTCGCAAAAGCTTGTCGTTTCGTCGAATCTATCTGTTATACAGCTTCTTTTCCAAAGCTTGTTCCAGGGGAGGAGAGCGGCGAACGTGTTCTGATAAAATGTCTGTACACCCTCTATCTTTGTCATGTCGATGACAGCATCGCCCAAGTGGTTATCTATGCATGGGTGAGTATGGTTGCAGACAACGATATCGGAGCCTGTGCGTTTCATCGTGTCAACAGCCGTTTCGAACATTTCCGGTTCGATGAAATCGTCAGCATCGATAAATTGGATATAATCTCCGCTTGCGTTATCCAAACCGCAGTTTCTGGCGGAGGAAACACCTGCGTGTTCCTTTTTGATGAGCTTGATGCGCTCGTCATGTTCAGCGTATCTGTTTATTATGTCGCAGGAATCGTCTGTGGAGCCGTCGCTCACCGCGATCAATTCGAAATTTTTATATGTTTGCGCCAATATGCTCGAAATGCATCTATCCAATGTCTTTGCGTTGTTTCCAAAGGGTACTATGACCGATATCTTATCCATTTTTTACTCCTGTTCTTTGGATGTGTCGTATTTAAGAATTGTGCCGTATACTTTTTCGTATGTGTTTTTGCAAGCTTCGTATGCGCTGTCGCGAAGATAAGCGATATTTTCCTGCTTTGAATATTCGGGTTTGGGATATATCGGGGGCATGATGTGGAGGGTGTAATATAATATGGGCAATCCCTCTTCGTCATATTTTCCGCTTTCGCGATAAGTCAAAAACTGAGGCACCACGGGCACGTTGTATTTTTCCGCGATATAGAATGCGCCGTCTTTATAGGGGCGAGGTTTTTTGTAATGCCACCACATAGAAGCCTCGGGATAAACGAGAAGAAAATTTTTTTCTTTCGCTATTACTCTCTCAACGACTTTGTTGAAAGCAGCCGTGCCGTGGACAGTCGTATTCATCGGGAGCATATCGCCTGCGCGCATCATCTCGCCGAGGAAACCTTTCATATTGTTGAAGGGCGCGGCAACGACATATGTTTTGTGTCCTCTCGCACCGTATTTTACCGCAAGGCAATCGAATTTATCGACATGGTTGCAGGTGAGTACGGCGCCTTCCAGTCCCTTTAAATTTTCTCTGCCGATGACTTTGAGTTTGAAATTTACTTTGCTGTTGTATATGGTAAACGGTTTTACAATAAATGCTTTTTGCAGACCGTATTTTACTTTTTCAAAAAATGTTCTGTTGCAGGGGTAATGATAATCTTCCGTTACGGGGATTATCAATTCTTTGGGGATGGGATCGACGTGTGAATCGAAAACACCCTTTTTTTCGCAATCCTGCATTGCCGCTATAACGTCGCGTCTGCTCATTGTGTATCCACCTTTTTTTCTTCTGCTTGACTGTTGAAATCTTCGATATACGCAAGACATCTGTATATCACATCGTCAAAATCGAATGTTTTGTGTTTTTTGTGTATGCCGTCTATGTCCCAAGGTTTCGCGTTCACCGTGTGGAGCAAGGGAAAAAGCGATATCGTCTTTGAAAAATGACGGATAACGGTGTCTTTTTTTACGGAATGTTGCTCGTTGAAGCGGGAAGGGAAAAAGCATTTTTTCTGTGCGTAATGGTTTATTGCATCCTGATCCGGGAACGGAGACCTTTTTGTAGCGCAGTAATGACGAGCTTTTTTGAAAAAGCAAGTTTTTCTTATCTTCGCCATGTCGAGGAGCAACACGCCGGAATTTATATAGTTGGGATAGATGAACACTTTACCGAGGTAATCTCTCGTTCCCGCAAATTCCGCGCCGTTCATTTCCCAAGAGAAAAGAGGAGCGATATCGCCGCTAGCCACCGAGCTTTTTTGAAAAAGCAAGTTTTTCTTATCTTCGCCATGTCGAGGAGCAACACGCCGGAATTTATATAGTTGGGATAGATGAACACTTTACCGAGGTAATCTCTCGTTCCCGCAAATTCCGCGCCGTTCATTTCCCAAGAGAAAAGAGGAGCGATATCGCCGCGAGCCACCGTGTCCGTATCGAGGTATATCACTTTATCGGGCACAGGCGCATCATCCGCAAAAAGGCGGAGGAACGCATACGGTGTATAAGAACTTTTCAAGTTTGGCGAAGTGCTCATCTCTTGCTTGAACTTTTCAGTAAGGTCATGGAGCGTGATGCGGCTTTGTTCGTTGTGTTGCTTTATGATATTTTCGATATAATTCGTTTGAGATGAGTTGATAGGGCGGAAATCCGCTCTGATATCCGAAAGGTCCATCGTGAGGACGTGGACATCCAAAGCTTCCGTGGTGTTTTCCGCTATCGAAACTATCGAGATAAGAAGCCCTTTGAAAACTTTCTCGTTTCCGCTGTATAACAGAGAGATCATTGTTTATCCTCCTCTTTTTTTCTGTATTCTGTAAAAACATGATTTTCGTTTGTATATGCGCGCTCGCACATGGCGTTGTATACCATTTCACGAAGCTCTTTTTCTCTTTCGCGAACACTTTCTTTGTCGCTTTGGAACGGTCCGTCCACGTAAACGACTATGCTAGGTCTGCCGCGTTTTGAGCATCTATATGTTATCGTGAACGCAAAGACGGGCTTTTTGTCTTTGGCAGGGTACCTGAACGATGTTGACGGAAAAGGTCTGATGCCCGTATAATAGGGCCAGATGTGTGCTTCGGGATAAATGACTATTGCTCTGTTCTGCGATATGTGCTCCGCGAGAGCTTTTTCAAAAGAAGCAAATCCTCGAAGCGTTGTAGGGGTGGGAAGTGCACCGAGCATCATCATGATATTTTGCGTACCCTTGAGCGCGACATTATCGGGGTTTACGATAATATGCGTAGTTTGGGGGAATGTTATAACATTAGGTATAAATCCATCGCCGGGTATCTGCGTATGGTTACCGTAAAGGTAAGCGCCGCCTTTTTTGAAAGGCTTGTATTTTTCTTTACCCACTATCTTCATGTCGAAATTTGCTTTGCAAAAAAGAAAAGCAAACGGAGTAACGAATACGCGGTAGACGATAAATTTTGCCGCTATATAAAAAATATTTTTTCTTATATAAGGGTAATGTTCATCTATCTCTATCTTGCGGCGTTTGCCGACACCAGCAAAATCGTCGTTGAGTTCGTCTGTATAATAAATTATCTTTTTTTCTTTTGCGTTGTTTTTCAAGATAAATGCTCCTTACTTTTTGATTTACACATAGATCCGCACCACTTGATTTTATCACACATCAAGTAAAAAATCAAAGAACTTTTGGTGTAAATAGGGTATACAGATAAAAGAATGAAATTCTACGGCTCCACATGAGTGAGAAAATCACTCTACTATTTGTGGAATTGCTTATTTTATGCGAAAAATATTGATTTTTTTGACGAAAAGAGTTATAATCTTCTAGTATGATAACTAAAGATGTAAAACCGATAATTGCGGAGAACTTGACCGCTCTTCGCAAGAAAAAGGGAATAACTCAGGCGGAGCTTGCCGCTCGACTCGATTATTCCGACAAAGCCGTCTCTCGTTGGGAGCACGGCGAAACACTGCCCGATATAAATGTGCTTTGCGAACTTTGCGATTTTTACGGAGTAACGCTCGATCTTCTCGTCAAAAAAGGAGATGTTCAGATAAATGACGAGCAAAGCCAAGACGACCAAGACAAAAAGCAAAATTTAAAATTTATCATCAATAATATCGTCGTGCTTTCGCTCGTGGTAACGACGGTATGGCTCGTTGCCACGATGATATTTATCTACGGCAACACTATGCACAGCAAGAATATATGGGTGGCTTTCATTTGGGCAATACCGATATCATGCCTTGCCTCCTTGCGTATGGGCAAGGGTTGGTTCCCTAGGACTGCAAACATGATAATCAGCTCGATATTCCTTTGGACATTCATAACGAGCGTAGTTTTGCAATTTATGAGCTACGGTCTATGGATGTTCTATATAGCAGGCATCCCTGCACAAATTATAATAATTTTGAAATATATTCAAAAATTTTTGAAATGAACTTACGGAGTCCTTTTAAAGTAAAAATGAAAATAATAACTATCACTCTTAACCCCGCATTCGATATACATTGCGGTGTGGAAAAATTTATTCCCGAACACGAAAATCACATGAAGGATTATGCACGAGATATCGGCGGAAAGGGTATAAACATCTCCCGCGCGCTTTATGCAAACGGTATGGAAAGCACGGCATTCGTCGTTTTGGGCAAAGAAAACTCCGCGGATTTTGAGATCGATCTTGCCGCAAGCGGAATAAGATATGTTCCGTTTTACGTTGAAGGTCGCATACGCGAAAATATAACGGTGCACCCCGATCTCGGCAAGGAAACGAGAATAAGTTTTGAGGGCTGCCGCATCACAAGGGGAGCCATTGACGATGTTTTTGACAATGTTTTGCCGCTTTGCGACGAGGAAACAATAGCAACATTCAACGGCAGATTGCCCACAGGTCTTTCCGTGGCGGATGTTGCGCCGTACCTTGAAAAGATAAAGGAAAAAGGCGCGAAGCTCGTTATAGATTCAAGCTCTTTCTCGATAGAAGATTTTGCTTTTATAAAGCCTTGGCTCATCAAGCCGAACCAGGAAGAGATATCCGCTTGCACGGGCAGAGAGATAAACACGGCAGAAGACGCAGTGAGCGCGGCAAGAGCTATCCATGAACGCGGAATAGATAATGTTATAGTCAGTCTTGGCGGCGAGGGCGCAGTGCTCGTTTGTGATGAGGTCGAATGTGTGGCTTCCGTGCCTCGCATAAAAGTAATATCCACCATCGGCGCAGGGGATAGCAGTGTCGCAGGTTTTTGCGCCGCATATATCCTCGGAAAGAGCAAAGCGGAATGTCTTGCTTCCGCTGTCTCATACGGCACGGCGGCTTGCCTCACATCGGGAACATCGCCGCTCAGAAAAGAAGATGTTACAGCCATCTCAAAAGAAGTTAAGATAAAGACAATATAAAAATACTTATGTCAGAGAGGAGACCTCTATGGAAAATTTACCCAAGATAACCGAGCATATAGAAGAACTCAAGCAGAAAGTCGGCATACCCTCTTGCGGTTTTGTGATATACAAGAACCACGAAAAGATATATGAGCATTTTTCGGGATATGCAGATTCCGAAAAGACAAAAAAAGCTGACGAAAAGACGCTTTATTTCATGTTTTCCTGCACAAAGCCCATGACTGTTACGGCAGGTCTGATGCTTTGGGAAAGAGGATTACTCGACCTTGATGCGCCTGTTGAAAAATATCTCCCCGAAATGGCTGATGTTTTCCTTATAAAAGACGGCGAGCGCGTAAGACCGCAGAACAAGATGACGGTGCGCCATCTTTTCACGATGACGGCAGGTTTTGACTATAATATCGGCGCGGATCCCATCAAAGAAGCGAAAAAAGCTTCCGAAAATAAAGCGACAACGAGAGAAATGCTCCGTGCGATAATCGCTTCACCGCTTTCATTTGAACCGGGAGAAAATTTCCAATATAGCCTTTGCCATGACGTTTTGGCTTGCGTTATCGAGGTTGTTTCCGGCGAAAGATTTGCCGATTTTATGAAACATAATATTTTTGATCCGCTCGGCATGAAAAATTCATTTTTCCATATTTCCGAGGAGAAAAAATCCGAGATGGCAGGTCTTTATAAATGGGACAAAGGCAATATTCTCGAATTTTCAAAGAATAACGGCTACATTTTAACTGATGAATACGATTGCGGCGGCGCAGGTCTTATCTCTTGCGCGGAAGATTACGTTAAATTTGCGGATGCGATAGCTTGCGGCGGTGTTGCGGCAAACGGTTATCGTCTTTTGAAGAGAGAGACTATCGAACTTATGCGTAAGGATGCGCTCGCAGGATTTGCCGTTCACCCTGAAACATTTGCTTCTTGTGTCGGCGGCGGTTACACATACGGTCTCGGCGTTCGTACTCTTGCGGATAAGTCTTTCGGCTCCAAATGTCCGATAGGCGAATTTGGCTGGGACGGCGCGGCAGGCGCTTGTTTTACAGCCGATCTTGAAAACGGAATAAGTATGTTCTTCGTTCAGCATTTGTTCAACTGGCCCGCGGCTGAAACAGGCAAAGTCCACGTGAACCTCAGAAATGTTTACTACGAAGAGTATGCAAACAAAGAATAAAAAAGAATAAATAATAAAAGGCAATTCCCGATAAAAGGGAATTGCCTTTTTAGCTTTTTTACAAGAAAGCTATTAAAAAGTCATTTCAAATTTTTCCTGTTTAAAGATAGATAAGCTTTTCTTTATCTGAAAGAAAAGCTATATAAATCTAATCAAAACAAAAAAGAGGCGACCAAGGGTCGCCTCTACGATGCAGACATAAGTTTCAGTTTCGGAAAAGTTCCGTTGGGAGCATCACGGAAAAGATGCTCAGGAGATCTTTATCTCGTTTATGGTGCCTTTTGCCGTGGAGAAACCGTCGTTGTTTACGTCGTTGAACTCTACGGAGCGAACGAGTTGTTCTTTATCAAGCGATCTTTCGCCGTTTACAATGATATTTTTCAATTCGACCGTGTTTACATCGCAGCTGATATAGGGGTCAAATATCTCTTTTTCCTTGTAGATGATGGACTTAGGTCCGATACACACGAGGTAAGAGAGCGGATATATATCTTTGTGCGCCTTTAAGTCGATATTTTCAAATGAGATATATCCTGCGTTTGCGCCTATTTCAAATGCGCCGAATGCTCCGCGTACAGGGTCGCTCGTGCAATATGATTTGAAAGGATCGATGGGCGAATCAAGGTCAACCGTGATGTCTTCGAAGAAAAGGTCATCAACACTTCCGACTTCGCCGCGCTCGGGTTCCGTTCCCAATGCGTAAGCAGGTGTTTGGAAGTACATTTTGAACGTTTTTACACCGCGAACATTTTTTACGATGGTGTCGGATATGGAGCAATCTACTTTTGCGCCGTCATCATAAATATATGTGCCCGGTACCATGCGGATAGCTTTATAGCGACCCGTGGGCGCGAGATTCACGTCATCGCAGAAAACATTTTTGATGGGTCCGAATGTAACGCTCGAATCCTGCCAGTCGTAAGCGTTGAGCGCGAATATATCGTCGCCTACTTCACCGTAAAGATGGCGAGCGAAAATGTTTTCGCAGTTGCCGCCGAAGTGGAGACCGTCTGCGTAGCAATCATTGAACCAAATATTTTCAAAAACGGCATTTTTTACATTGCCCATCTGGGCGGAAAAGCCCGCTGTATGCGAAAAAGTAACATTTTCAAGGTGAAGATATTCCATATTATTGAAGAGCATACAAGTGGAGATGCCGTGGAAAGAGCCGTCATCGTTATCTTTGCGGTTGAATCGACCGCTTGCGCCGTAGCCCTCACGCATATTGCGGCTCTCTTCCCATTTTCCGCCGACGATGGAGATGTTCTCGTCATGGTCTGCGCTGTCAAAAGGTGCATGAGTGCCGTCTTTGACGTGTTCGTTGCGGAGCATGAGCACCTCGCAACCGGGGATGAGCATGATAACTGCGCGGTTAGCGATGATCCTTCTGTTGGAGGGGATGATAACGGTATCATCGATGTAATAAGGCTCGTTTGATGTGCCTATCTCAACTATCTCATGTTCGCGAAGCGCCGTTTGGAGTGCTTCAGTCCATATTTTGCCGTGTTCGCTTTCACGCGCAAGGTGAGCATAATCGCGAAGCGAGCATCTATCGGAAAGAGCATTTATGCGTGCATTATTTTCAGCCTCCATTTTTTTAAGGCTGTCGATTATCATTTGCTTTTTGATGTCTTTGTTCATAATTTCACCTACGAAATAAGGGAGGAAAAAAAGTCCTCCCTTATTTTTATTTTATATCAAGATATTTTTGTAAAGCCGATAAAGATCAGATCTTTTCAACTGCGAGCATAACTTTTTCGCCGTTGATATCCCATTCTTTAGCGTTGTCTTTTGCTTCTGCGGAAAGGTTCTTGCCGAGTGTATCGCCCATGATCGTATCAGCGTTCTTGAGAGCGATGGCAACAACTTTTTCGCTGCCTGTGATATAGATATTGATGTTATCCATTACTTCGAAGCCGGAATCTTTTCTCATTGTCTGGATCTTGGAAACTATCTCACGAACGAAGCCTTCTTCGATAAGGTCTTCTGTAAGGTTCGTGTCGATAACTACCGTGATACCGTAATCGGACATGGATTCATAGCCGGGCATCTTAGCGGAGCTGATAAGAAGGTCTTCTTTTGTAAGAGAGATCTCTGTACCGTTTACTTCGAATGTGAGAGCGCCCTTTTCGTTAAGCTCTGTCATAGCTTCGTTGCCGTTTACTTCAGCAAGGTGTGTGCGGATGCCGCCGAGGAACTTACCGTATTTCGGGCCGACCGTCTTGAGCTGAGGCTTGAATGCATAGTTGATAAAGGAAGAAACGTCTGCGTTGAAGTCTACTGTCTTGAGGTTAAGTTCGTCTTCGATGATCTCTGTGAAGAATTCGGGGAGAGTGAAGTCCGCGGAAACGTACATCTTGGAAAGAGGCTGACGGTTCTTGATAGCGGCACCGTTACGGCAAGCTCTGCCGAGGAATACTATCTTGAGGACTTTGTCCATGTTGTCTTCGAGGTCTTTGTCGATGAGCTTATCGTCTGCAACGGGGAAGTCGCAAAGGTGAACGCTTATGGGAGCTTCTTTGTCTATCGTGCAAACGAGGTTGCGGTAGATGTCTTCAGCCATGAAAGGAATCATGGGAGCGCATACTTTTGCAAATGTTACAAGGCAAGTATAGAGCGTCATGTAAGCGTTGATCTTATCCTGGGGCATACCTGTAACCCAGAATCTTTCACGGCTGCGGCGAACGTACCAGTTGGAGAGGTCGTCGATGAAGTCCTGAAGGATCCTTGTTGTTTCAGTGATCTTGTAGTTTTCAAGGCAATTATCAACAGATCTTATTACAGTGTTGAGCTTGGAAAGTACCCATTTATCCATTACGGAAAGCTTATCGTAATCGAGAGTATATTTTGTAGCGTCAAATTCGTCTATGTTAGCATAGAGAACGAAGAACGCATATGTGTTCCAAAGTGTGGACATGAACTTGCGCTGACCTTCAACTACCGCGTCATCATGGAAGCGGCTGGGGAGCCACGGAGAGCTGCCGGAGTAGAAATACCAGCGGATAGCGTCTGCGCCGTGTTTTTCGAGTGCTTCGAACGGGTCAACGGCGTTACCCTTGGATTTGGACATCTTCTGACCGTCTTTATCAAGTACATGACCGAGAACGATTACGTTCTTATAGGGTGCTTTGTTAAAGAGGAGTGTGGAGATAGCCATAAGAGAATAGAACCAACCGCGAGTCTGGTCAACTGCTTCGGAGATGAAGTCAGCAGGGAACTGAGAATGGAAGAGTTCCTGGTTTTCGAAGGGATAGTGCCACTGTGCGAAAGGCATGGAGCCTGAGTCGAACCAGCAGTCTATAACTTCGGGTACGCGGTGCATATCCTTGCCGCAATCGGGACAAGTGATAGTAACTTCATCGATGAAAGGACGGTGAAGTTCGATGTTTTCGGGGCAGTTCTTGGACATCGATTTAAGTTCTGCGATGGAGCCGATAGCGTGCTGTTTGCCGCATTCACATTCCCAAATGTTAAGAGGAGTACCCCAATAACGGTTTCTGGAGATGCCCCAGTCCTGAACATTTTCGAGCCAGTCGCCGAATCTGCCTTTACCGATGGATTCGGGGATCCAGTTTACTGTGTTATTATTTCTGATAAGGTCATCCTTAACAGCTGTCATCTTGATGAACCAAGAGGAGCGTGCATACTGGATAAGGGGAGTATCGCATCTCCAGCAGTGTGGATATTCATGCTCGAACTTGGGAGCTTCAAAGAGAAGACCGCGTTCGTCAAGATCTGCGAGAACGATCGGATCGGCTTTCTTAACGAAAAGACCTTTCCATTTTTCGCCGTCTGTCATGTTACCCTTTGCGTCAACGAGCTGAACGAAAGGAAGGTCGTATTTTCTGCCGACGCGGGAGTCATCATCACCGAATGCGGGAGCAAGGTGAACGATACCCGTACCGTCGCCCATAGTAACGTAGTTATCGCAAGTAACGTACCAGCACTTCTTGTCAGGCTCAACGAACTTGTAAAGGGGTTCGTATTCCATGCCTTCGAGGTCTGCGCCTTTCATCGTTTCGATGATCTCGTATGTGCCTTCGCCGAGAACTTTGTCTGCAAGAGCGGAAGCGAGGAAGTATGTCCAACCGTCCTGCGCTTTTACCTTGATATATTCATCAGAGGGGTTTACGCAGAGTGCCACGTTGGAGGGAAGTGTCCAAGGTGTTGTTGTCCAAGCGAGGAACGCTGTCTTTTCTTCCTTGGGGTAAACGAAGCGGGCAATAGCAGAGCGTTCTTTAACTGTCTTATAACCCTGCGCTACTTCCTGAGCGGAGAGGGGAGTTCCGCAACGGGGGCAATACCAAACTGTCTTAAAGCCTTTGTAAAGGAGCTTTTTATCCCAGATCTCTTTGAGCGCCCACCATTCGGATTCGATAAAGTTGTTGTCGTATGTGATATAGGGGTTGTCCATATCTACCCAATAACCTACGGTAGAAGAGAAATCTTCCCACATACCTTTGTATTTCCAAACACATTCCTTACATTCATTGATGAAAGGACCCATGCCGTATTTTTCGATCTGTTCTTTACCGTCAAGACCGAGTTTCTTTTCAACTTCGATCTCTACGGGAAGACCGTGTGTATCCCAACCTGCTTTACGAAGGATGTGGTAGCCCTTCATAGCGCGGTAACGCGGGATCATATCTTTGATAACACGAGTGAGAACGTGGCCGATGTGAGGCTTGCCGTTCGCCGTGGGGGGACCGTCATAGAAGGTGTAATTTTCGCCTTCTGCGCGGCTGTCTATACTTTTTTCGAAAACCTTGTTTGCTTTCCAGAATTCAACGGTCTTCTTTTCTCTTTCGACAAAATTTGTACTGGGTGAAACTTTTTCGTACATTTGTCATTTCCTCCTGAAAAATTTATTGTAAAAAAATAAAAAATTCCCCGTCCGTACAAACAGGACGAGGAAGAATACCTCGATAAACCACCCATTCAACATACGAACATATGCGCGCTCGTTTACGGGAGCGACACGTCGCAAGCTAATGGGTGATGAGCCTTTCGCCTGCGCGGCTCGGAAGTGATATTCATGCAGCTTACTCCACCGTCGGGCTTACACCGTCCCCGACTCGCTAAAGGCTTCTTGGGCGCACTACTGTCTTCGTCAGCGCTTTTGGGATTTTTCTACTTAATGAAATATATTATAATATTTTTTCGCCCCAAAGTCAATAGTTTTCTGTGCATTTTGGTGATATTGGCAATAAACTTTGCGTTTGGGAAGAAAAAACGGCAGAGGAAACTCTGCCGTTAAAATTACTCCTTAGTTGTTTTTTGTGTTTTTGCGGCAGATAAATTTATATGCCAAAAAACCTATGCCGCTTATTATAAGCGTAACGATGACCGTTACTATCAAAGCGGAGAATTTTGAGTTTCCCAAGGCACTGCCGCCTATCGCGGACGTGATGACGGAAGGGAGCCTGCCGAAGAAAGAGATGAGCGCCCATACCCAAGCTTTTATATCCGTAAGTCCTGCGTAATATGCTATCAAGTCTTTCGGTGTGCCGGGGATGGAGAAGACAACTATCAAAATGATGTTCTTTTTAGGGGACGATTGCAAAAAGCGCAAAGATTCTATCTTTTTTTGCGAAAAGAATATGCCGACGAGTTTTTTGCCGAATTTGCGGACGAGCCAAAAAACAGCCATGCTTCCCGCAAATGCGCCGATCAGATAGAGCACCGTGCCCTCGAAAGCACCGAAGGCATATCCGCCCAATATCTCCACGGGTTCGCCGGGTATCAAAGCAATGATGACCTGCAACGCACTTATGCCGATATACAAAAGTTTACCGCCGTATCCCATATCGAAAATGATATCTTTGAGCTTTTCGTTTTCTTTGTCAAAGCTCGAGCTAATCTTATTGCCGAGCAACTCAGGCTCCGCGGCGTATTTTGCCATCGGTATGCTTACGGCGATCGTCAGCGCCGTCAACAGCGCCAAAACCAAAACTATGGCTATGCCTGCGATGATCTTTTGCCTCTTCTTGTTTTTTTCTTCGATATTCATTTTTGATTTGTTAACCCCGTGATATTTGCCGTTCTGTTTGTTATACGACCGAAACGGACAAAATCCTTTTGGAAATATAAAAATATCTGTTATTTATACTATATCACTATAAATATGCAATGTCTATAGACCCATGCAAAAATTAAACGATTTTTAATAAATAGAAAAACAGAAATGAAATATCCGCGACGTTGTTCCACCGCGGATATCCTACCATATTATTTTAATACCACATTGTCTGCGCCGAGCAATCTTTTGAGATATGCGAGCATATTCGGCTGTATATCCGCACCAACGCTGTATTTTTCATATTTGCTCTCTTTTTCGTTATAGAGTATTACCTCGGTCGAACCTTCAAAGATGGATATGACGCTCATGACTTTGTTGAAAACATCACATTCTTTGTTCGGTACTTTGAGGAATATCTTTTTCGGTTTTTGGTAATAAGAGCGTGTCTGCGTTTGTTCCTGCGGTTGCTGTACGGGCGGTTCGCCGACAGTCGTATCGATGGCTTTTTCCTGTGTATATGCTCTTGCCACGCGGCGAGCAGGGGCTTCTTCGGGCAACCCCTCGGAGATGAGTCCTATGGCGGAAACGAGTATCTTGGGGGCTTTTTCTTCCTCCGCGGAAATTTCACCGCGCAAGCATACCGCAGTATCTTTCATTAGCACATGGGAAGCACTTTCAAATATTTTCGGGAATACGACAAGCTCTATCTCGCCTGTTTTATCCTCCAACGTGAGGAAAGCCATGGAAGCGCCGTTTTTCGTATGCTTCACTGTCTTGCTCGTGATGATGCCGCAGAGTTTGACTTTTTGCTTGTCCGTGAAAGGTATCATGTCCTCGTCCTGCTCCTCCTCGGAGAAAGCGGACAATATGGAACCGATGGGGAAAGGTATTATCTCGTCGATATATTCGTTGTAATCATCGAGCGGATGACCCGAGAAATACATACCCGTGTATTCTTTTTCTTGACGAAGCTTTTCCTTGACGGAAAATTCGGGGATATCGGGGTATTCATAAGGTTTTTCTTCGCCGAATGCCTCGCGTGCGGAAAGATTATCGAGGTTGAAAAGATTTATCTGGTCGGTGTTCTGCTCCCTCATCAAGCGGAGGTTCACGTCGATTATGCCCTCATAGGAGCTATAAAGTGCGCTGCGTTTCGTTCCGAGAGAATCGAACGTGCCGCTGCCGATGAGCGCTTCCACTTGGCGCTTATTTATCTCATATTTGCTCATGCGCTTTACAAAATCAACAAAGCTCGTGTAAGCACCGCTCGTGTCCCTTTCGGAGATGACTTGCGAGAGGAAAGCATCCCCCACGTTTTTTATGCCGAGCAAGCCGAAGCGGATGGATTTTTTGCCGTCATCGTCGCGCGTAACGTGATATGTCTTGCGGCTCTCGTTTATATCGGGGCCGAGGACTTCTATATGCATCTTTTTCGCTTCATCGATATAAGAAGCGCTTTTTGTAAGGTTATCGGACACTGACGAGATGAGCGAAGCGAAATATTCGCAAGGGTAGTGTGCCTTAAGGTATGCCGTGCGATAAGAGAGATATGCATAAGCCGTGGCATGGCTCTTATTGAATGCATACTTTGCAAACGAAGCCATGTTTTCAAATATCTCTTCCGCATCTTTTTCGGAAAGACCTGCGGCAAGCGCACCTGTGCAGAGCACATTTCCGTTTTCGTCTTTTTCGCCGTAGATGAAAGCATCGTGCTCTTTTTCCATCTCTCCGCTCTTTTTCTTTGACATCGCCCTGCGGACGATATCAGCCCTGCCGAACGAGAAACCTGCGAGCGAGCGGCAGATCTGCATTACTTGCTCCTGATAGATTATACAGCCGGATGTATTGGAGAGTATATCTCGGAGAGCCTCGCATTTATATGTTACATTTTCCGGGTGCTGTCTGTTTTCCAAAAACTGCGGTATGGAATCCATTGGTCCCGGGCGATATAGCGCTATTGCAAGCACGATGTCTTCTATATTCTTCGGTTGCATACCGACGAGAAGCTTTCGCATACCTGCGCTTTCGAGCTGAAAAAGACCTTCCGTTTTGCCTTGCGACAAAAGCTCATACGATGCTTCATCGTCAAGCGGTATCTTCGTTATATCGAAATCGGGTTCGTTTTCTCGTATCTGCTTTTCCGTATTAGAGCTTATCGTGAGGTAGCGAAGACCCAAAAAGTCGAATTTGAGCAAGCCGAGCGAAGCTATCGTATCCATGGTGAACTGAGTGAGCATCATATCGCTCGAAACGACAATGGGTGCATATTCATATATGGGTCGGTCCGTTATAACGATACCCGCCGCGTGCGCCGAAACGTGGCGCGGCATACCCTCCAAAGCCATTGAAAGGTCTATGAGCTTTTTCACTTCCGCGCTTGAGTCATACATCTCGCCTATCTTGCCTTTCATAGCATCGGCAAGGGTAACGTGCAAGTCATTCGGCACGGCTTTTGCAACCACATCGACATCGGCATAGTTCATGCCCAGCGCCCTGCCGACGTCGCGTATTACCGCCTTTGCGGAAAGAGTACCGAATGTAGCTATACCGCAAACATGGTCTTTGCCGTATTTGTCCATAACGTAGTCGATAGCCTCGCCTCTGCGGTCATAGCAAAAGTCCGTGTCAAAGTCGGGCATACTGACTCTTTCGGGGTTTAAGAATCTTTCGAACATCAAGTCATATTTGATGGAGTCAACGTCCGTTATGCCGCAAAGGTAAGCAACAAGGCTTCCTGCACCCGAACCTCTGCCGGGGCCGACAGGTATGCCCCTTATCTTGGCGGCATTGATGAAATCGTTTACTATAAGATAATATTCGGAATATCCCATGCGAGAGATGACGGAAAGTTCATATTCCATGCGTTCGCGATATTCTTTTTCGGGGTGCTTTTCCGTAAATTCGATAGCGCCTGAGGATACTTTTTTATCAAAGCCCTCGCTCGCAAGCCTTGAGAGATATTCGTTCGGTCCTTCGCCTGATTCGGGCTTGAAGCGGGGAAGATAGAGCTTATCGAATTCAAAATCGAAATTACACATATCCGCGATCTTTTGCGTATTTTCACAAGCCTCGGGATATGCGGAAAAGAGGGAGATCATCTCTTCCGTGCTCTTATAATAAAATTCGTCCGTTTCGAAACCGAACGGTCTGCCGTCCGATATTTTGGAGTTTGTCTGTATACACATAAGCACGGCTTGCGTATCCGCATCCGCTTTGCGAAGGTAATGCACGTCATTTGTCGCAACGAGCGGAATGCCTGTTTCGTTATGGAGCAAAAGCAGAGAATCGCACACTTCCTTTTGACCGCTTATGCCGTGGTCTTGAAGTTCGAGATAAAAGTTTCCTCTGCCGAATATGCTGTCGAGCAAGAGTGCGTGCTCCCTTGCTTTATCGATGTCGCCCGAAAGAATGGCTCTCGGAATGAAACCGGCAAGGCAAGCGGAAAGGCAGACAAGACCCTCGCTATGCGATTTCAGAAGCTCTATATCTACCCTCGGCTTTGTATAAAAACCCTCAGTATATCCTTTTGAAACGAGATAGCAAAGGTTTTTGTAGCCTGTTTTATTTTTGCAAAGTAAGATGAGGTGGTTGCGAGATGAGCTGTCGTTTCTGTTTTTATCGAAGCGGGAATCGGGCGCAACGTATACCTCGCAGCCGATGATCGGCTTTACGCCTGCGCTTTTGCAGGACTTATAAAAATCAACCACGCCGAACATAGCGCCGTGGTCGGTTATAGCGACGGCATTATGACCGTTTTGAGCGGCTATCTTCGGTATCTCGGAGATACGGCAGGCACCGTCGAGCAGGCTGTATTCGGAGTGAAGATGAAGATGAACGAAAGACACGATTTTTCTCCTTGAGATTATTTTCCTTCTTTATAAAGTTCATAGAACTTCATGATTTTTGCAAGTATCTTGCTGACCTGCGATTTTGAGACAGGCGGCTGCATCAGTTCGCCGAGCGCTTTTTGCGACATATCGTTGTTTTTGATGCGAAGTTCGGCGAGCATCTGCATCTGCTGGGGCATCTGTTCGAACACGCCGTTCTCCTTTAATTCTTGTATGGCGCTTATCTGCGCGTTGGCGGCGACTATCGTTTTGCCGATGTTGGCTACTTCGAAGTTGGATTGTCTGTTTGCCTGGTTGCGAAGTTCACGCTTTATCTGCTCCGACATGATATCCATAGCAGCTTTCGAAGCGCCGATGAACGTGAGGAAATCTTCCACGAGCGCGCTCTCTCTGTAATATATAATTTGGTTGGACTTTCGCGCGGATATCTTGGGCATACCTATCTTTTCGGAAAGGAGCACAGCCGTATCGACCGCGAGGTCTGCGTGTGGCGATGATATCTCCAAATGATAAGAATGTTCGGGGGAGTTTACGAATCCTGCGGCAAGAAATGCGCCGCGGATATATGCAACGGCGCATTTTTTACATTTAAAAAGGTGCTTATTCACCTTATGTACGTTTTCTGCGCCGCCGAAAAGGGAAAAAAGCTTTTCAAGCTCCGCTTTATCGGTAACTTCTGTTTTATAAGTGGTTATTTTTTTATTCTGCATCGTTTCGGGCGTTTCCGCTATATCCGTGCAGATGAGCAAGAGCGAGGTCAACATATCGGAGACCTCGGGGGTCTCGGTTATAAATTTAAGTCCGTTCTCGTCGAACGATGAACTGTAAGACAGCATCGCACGGAGCTGAGAATTTGCACAGCAATCGTTTTCGGGTGGGATCACCGAGACGGACGCTTTTGTATGGCCTGAAAAAGACATGGGTCATTATCCTTTACTTTACATATATTATTTCGGGTTCGAGCATTACACCGAAGAGTTCGAACACCTTTGTTTTTACCGCTTCCATAAGAGAGAGCACATCGGACGAAGTGGCGCCGCCGATATTTATGACGAATCCGGCGTGTTTTTGCGAGATCTGCGCGCCGCCTACAGTCAGCCCTTTAAGACCTGCATCTTCGATAAGCTTTCCTGCAAAATTGCCCACGGGGCGCTTAAATGTGCTTCCTGCGCTCGGATAAGAGAGCGGTTGAGAAGCTTTTCTCTTTTGCATATGCTCCAGCATGAGCGCTTCTATCTCGCTTCTGTCGCCTTTGCTGAGGCGAAGTGCGGAGGAGAGGGCTATCAATCCGCTTTTTGCAAAGATGCTCTTGCGGTAAGAAAATTCATGCTCGGAAAGAGAGAGAGTCATCACTTTGCCTGTGGCGGGGTCAAAACAGCGGCTCTCGACTATAACGGAGGACATCTCTTTACCGTAGGCTCCTGCGTTCATGTAAACGGCGCCGCCGAGCGTGCCGGGTATGCCGTAAGCAAACTCAAGCCCCGAAAGAGAATTTTTTGCGGCAACGGAAGCAAGCAAAGAAAGCGCCTGACCGCATCCGCAACGAATGACTTCGCCATCTACCAATATATCCTTTATATCTTTTGTGAAGATGACGAGCCCTTTTACTCCGTCGCTGTCAAAAAGCACATTGGAGCCGTTGCCGAATACGTGCATCGGAACGGAACATTCGTGTGCGAGCGAGATGAGAGAGCAAAGTTCATCTTCGCTTTTCGGGAACGCCGCCATATCGGCTTTGCCGCCTATTTTAAACGTGCTGTACGGCGCTAAGATGACATCCTTTTCGATGCTGTTGCAAACGGACGGCGCTTTGTTGAAAAAAACATTATTTTCCATGGCTTCTCCTTTGTGCTTTGTTTTTATTATACAAATTTATTATACAAAATAAGTATACCAAAAAAAATGCGTTTTGACTATATATAAAACAAAAAAAGAAAAATATTTTTGCCGTCGGAAACGTGCGTTTTCTCGATTTTTGCTGTTTGTTTTGACAATTATGACGGAAAGAGGTTAATAATTTTCACATATTTAACAAAAAGTTCAAAAATGCCGAAAATCTCGTTTCTTGCGCTTGAATTTACTAGTTTAATATAGTATAATAA
>CAZERM010000020.1:0-20718 GCA_964514555.1 uncultured Lachnospiraceae bacterium
CCTTGCGGCCCCTGCTCCGAAATATACTTCGACCGCGGCGAAAAATACGGCTGCGGTAAGCCCGATTGCCGCCCCGGTTGCGATTGCGACAGATACATGGAGATCTGGAACAACGTATTCTCTCAGTTCAACAATGACGGCAACGGCAACTACACGGAACTCGCAAACAAAAACATTGATACAGGTATGGGTCTTGAACGTCTCGCTTGCGTTATGCAGGGCGTAGACAATATGTTCGAAGTAGACACTATCCAGAACATCATCTCCGCCATCAGCGAAAAAGCTAACGTACGTTACAAAGAAAACGCAAAAGCAGACGTTTCTCTCCGTATCATCGCAGACCATTCCCGCGCTTCCGCATTCCTCATCGCAGACGGCGTTATGCCCTCCAACGAAGGCCGCGGCTATGTTCTCCGCAGACTTATGCGCCGCGCTTGCCGCCACGGAAGAATACTCGGCATCAAAGGTGCTTTCCTCTGCGACATCATGGCGGTAGTTGCTCGTGAAAACAAGACAGCTTATCCCGAACTCACAGAAAAGCTCGATTACATCCAGAAGATCGTTCGCATGGAAGAAGACCGATTCAACGCTACTGTTGAATCCGGCATGAACCTTCTCGACGGTCTCATCTCCGAAGCAAAAGCTCAGGGCAAAACAGAACTTGACGGCGCAGACGTATTCAAACTTTCCGATACATACGGCTTCCCGCTCGACCTCACACGTGAGATCGCGGAAGAACAGGGCATCGGCATCGACGAAAAAGGCTTTGCCGAAAACCTCGCAGCTCAGAAACAGCGCGCTCGTGCCGCTCGCGGTAACATCAGCGGTTGGGACGACAGCATGAAATCCCTCATCGATACTTCCGTTAAGACAGAGTTCGTAGGATACACGGAAAACTCGGTTGAAGGCAAGATCGTTGCAATAATCGATTCCGAAACAGACGAGCTTTGCGACATCGCAAGCGAATCCGCCGTTATCATCACAGATAAGACCGTATTCTACGGCGAAGGCGGCGGCGAAGTTGGTGATACGGGTATCATCACAGGCGCAAACGGCAAAGCTATCGTTACGGATACAAAGAAGAACGACGGCGTTTATATGCACATCTGCAAGATAGAGTCCGGTTCCCTTTCCGTTGGTGAAACAGTAACTCTTACACTCGACGCAGACAGACGCGCCGCTATCTCTCGCAACCACTCCGCAGTACACCTTCTCGATGCGGCTCTCCGCAAAGTACTCGGCACACATATCCAGCAGGCAGGTTCTTATGTAAGTGATAAGATCGCTCGCTTTGACTTCACTCATTTCTCTGCTGTAACAGCGGACGAACTTGCACAGGTAGAACGCCTTGTAAACGAAAAGATACTCGAAGCTATCGCAGTTGAAACATTCGAAACAGATATCGAAAGCGCTAAGAAGTCAGGTGCTATCGCGCTCTTCGGTGAAAAATACGGTTCTACTGTTCGCGTTGTACGCATGGGCGATTTCTCCGCTGAACTTTGCGGCGGCGCTCACGTTTCCAATACAGGCAAGATCGGTATGTTCAAGATACTCTCCGAAAGCTCTGTTGCCGCAGGCACAAGAAGAATCGAAGCTGTTACGGGTCTTGAAGCTTACGATTACGTAAACGGCAAGATAAGCATCGTTTCCGATGTTATGTCCGCGCTCAAAGCAAACGACGAAAAAGAGATCAAGACAAAGATAACTACTCTCGAATCCGAACTCAAGGAAGCAAAACGCGCCCTTGAAGAAGCAAACCTCAAGATGGCTAAAGCAGGCGTTTCCGATATGCTCGCAAAAGCAACTGTCCTTGCTTCCGGCATCAAAGTTGCTTCCATGGAAACGGATATGCCCATGAACACAGTCCGTTCTCTCGGCGATGACATCAAAGCAAGCGACGACGATATCGTTGCTGTTATCTCCTCCCTCGTTGACGGCAAGCTCACTATCTGCTGCGTATGCGGTAAGAATGCCGTTAAAGCAGGCGTTGCGGCTCCCGCAGTGCTCAAAGGCGTTGCAAAATATGTTGGCGGCGGCGGTGGCGGCAGACCCGACAGTGCAACAGCAGGCGCTAAAGATGCAAGCAAGCTCGGTGAAGCATTTGCTGCTCTTTCTTCCATCGTTGAAGGTCTTGTAAAATAATTGCCAAAACACAAATAAAACTCCTCCCGAGCCACCCTCGGGAGGACGAATAAAAAAGGAGTATATATAATATGGTAGATAATTGCCTTTTCTGTAAGATAATCAACGGCGATATCCCCTCCAAGAAGGCTTACGAAGACGATAAGATTCTCGCTTTCCACGATATCGCACCCCAGGCTCCCGTTCACATTCTCGTTATACCCAAAGCGCACATCGCTTGCGTTGACGAAGTAAACGGTGAAAACTCTTCTATCGTGGCATACATCTTCGAAAAGATCCCCGCTATCGCAAAGGAAGCAGGCATCACAAACGGTTACCGCGTTATATCCAACTGCGGCGACGATGCTTGCCAGTCTGTGCATCATCTCCACTTCCACATACTCGGCGGCGCTCCCCTTTCCGATAAAATGGCATAAGCATTTTTGCAGATACCCCTCGTTATATGTTATATATAAATGAGGGGTATTTTCCGCCAAAAAACGCGCAGAAAAATATTTTAAGAAATTTCGCAAAAACGCTTGACAAAACATATGCCGTTGTGCTATAATAAAATAGCCTTGTGAAAGAGGTCAAAAAGTTAATAATTTTTATTCGGAGAAGTACTCAAGAGGCCGAAGAGGCGCCCCTGCTAAGGGTGTAGGTCGGGCTATTATCCGGCGCGAGAGTTCAAATCTCTCCTTCTCCGCCAAAATCGACAGGTTCAAGCCTGTCGATTTTTTTATTCATATACCTAATGACCGAGCTTTTGCCTCGGTCATTTTTGTTTTATCCGCACTTCGGATGCTTTGAAAATATTCTATCCCTCAATCATATCAAATCGCATTGACAATTTATTCTTTCTAATATATAATAAATCTATAGATTTGGAAACTTTTGATCTGAAAATTCCGAGACTTAAATAAATTCAAGGAGGAAATAAAACATGGATATTATGCACTCAGAGTGGAAAGTCCGCATTGAGAACTGGATAGCCGTTCTCAAACAGGAATTGTATCAGCCTATCGGCGAGATCTCCTGGACTGCCCACAAAACAAAAGAATATCTTACACCCGAGCAGGCGCTCAACAGCGATTTTACACCTGTTGAAACAGGCTATACCTGGGGCGAAACTTGGGAATATTGCTGGTTCAAAGGCAGCGTCGTTATCCCCGAGGGAGTTGACGGCAAGCGCATCGTTATGAACCTTCAGCCCGGCGGCGAATCCACACTTTTCGTAAACGGAAAAGCTTTCGGTACATACCGCGCAGACTGGATAAGCGACGAGCATCACTTCATGGTCGATAACTATTTGACAAGAGATGCCAAAGCAGGCGATCGCTACGACATCCTTATGGAAACATACGCAGGTCATTACTATGCAACTGCCGGCTACGGCTGTTACACAGGTCCCGTGCTTCCCGACGGAGATCAGTTTGTCGATCCCCTTAAAGAGGGCGCAAGAAGAACTCTCGGCAAATGCACATACGGCATTTGGAACGAAGACGCATATCAGCTCTACATGGACGTTGATACACTTTATAAATTGTTGCAGACATTGGATGACACCTCCCTTCGTGCTTCCAAGATATGCGATGCATTGGAACAGTTCACTCTTATCGTAGACTTCGAACAGGACAGAGCCACAAGAAACGCATCTTACAAAGCGGCTCGCGAAGCACTTCGCCCTGCTATGGAAGCGGTAAACGGCACATCCACTCCCGTGTTCTACGCTATCGGTAACGCTCACCTTGACCTTGCTTGGTGCTGGCCTCTCGCTGAAACATACCGCAAGACAGCTCGTACATTCGCGGCTCAGCTCCGCCTTTTGGACGAGTACCCCGATTATAAATTCTTGGCAAGCCAGCCTGCGTGCTACGAAATGGTGCGCGAACATTACCCCGAATTGTTCGAAAGAATAAAAGAAGCCGTTAAGGCAGGCAAATGGATCGCGGACGGCGCTATGTGGGTAGAACCCGATACAAATATGGCAGGCGGCGAAGCGCTCGTTCGTCAGCTCTTGTACGGTAAACAGTACTACAAAGATGTTTTCGGCGTAGACTGCGAATTGCTCTGGCTCCCCGATACATTCGGCTATACAGCGGCACTTCCCCAGATCCTCAACGGTTGCGGAGTTAAATACCTTGTAACACAGAAGATATTCTGGTCCTACAACAAGGGCGAACCTTTCCCCTATCATTACTTCAATTGGAAAGGCATGGACGGTTCCGAAATAACATCCTTCCTTCCCACAAAATATGAATATCCCACACACCCCATTGAAATAAACGGTGTATGGAAGAACAGAAGCCAGGCAAGAGACCTTGATGCGTTCTTGTATCCCTTCGGCTACGGCGACGGCGGCGGTGGCCCGACAAGAGACCATATCGAATACGCTATCCGTCAGAAAGACCTCGAAGGCGGCGTTAAGATAAAGATTGCAGACCCCGTTGAATTCTTCGAAGATATGCAGGAACAGAAGGGCACTCCCAAAAACACATATGTCGGCGAGCTTTATTTCACAGCTCACAGAGGTACATATACTGTTCAGGCTTCCGTTAAAAAAGGCAACAGAAAATGCGAAGAAGCATTGCGTGAATTGGAATTTTGGGCTGTTCCCGCTTCCCTTGCAGGCGGCGAATATCCTAAGCAGGAAGCAGAAGCTCTTTGGAAAGACGTACTCCTCAACCAGTTCCACGATATTTTGCCCGGTTCTTCCATCGCAAGAGTTTATGTTGAAGCTGAAAAATTGCACAACAAAGTACTCAGCGAAGCAGGCGAACTTTTGAAAACAGCTCAGAATAAGCTTTTGGAAGGCGCGGCAAACGCTTCCGCTGTTACAGTGTTCAACTCCCTCGGCTTCGAGAGAAAAGCTCTTGTAACATTGCCCGAAGGCTTTGAAAACGGCGCTGTTACGGTTGACGGCACATACATCCCCGTAAGTAAAACAGCAGAAGGCTTGAAAGCTGTTGTTACACTTCCCGCTTGCGGCGCGGCTTCCCTCGTTCCCGCAACGGAAGCAAAAGCTATCGAAGAAGGCAACGTAGTCCTCACAAAGACAGATGCTTCTTACGTAATGGAAAATGCTCTCGTTAAAGCAGTTGTAAACGAGCGCGGCGAAGTTACATCTTTCATCCTCAAAGAAAGCGGCAGAGAATTTGCGGCAGGCAACATGAACCGCTTCCGTCTTTTCAAAGACGTTCCGAGAAGATGGGACGGTTGGGACATCGACTCCAACTATGTATATCAGGAGATCGACGGCGCATATGATATCACTGTAGAACCCGTGGCTCAGGGCGTTGAAGCTGTATTGAAAGTTACAGGCAAGCTCCTTGATTCCACATATACTCAGTATATCCGCCTCGCTAAAGACTCCAAGAGGATCGAATTTGAAACAGAAGTTGATTGGAAAGAACTCCACAGACTTCTCAAAGTCGGCTTCCCTGTTGATGTTTATGCAGAAAACGCTATCAACGAAATGCAGTTCGGTTATGTAGAACGTCCTACACATCGTTCCAGACTCTACGACAAAGAAAGATTTGAAGTATGCAACCACCGCTACTCCGCTTTGCGCGACGGTTCTCACGGTGCGGCTATCATGAACGACTGCAAATACGGTATCTCCGTAAACGGCAACAGCATGGAGCTTACTCTCCTCCGTTCCGGTGCTTGCCCCGACCTCAGAACAGACAACCGAGTTCACAACTTCACATATGCTTTCACAGCATGGGAAGGTGATTTCACCTCCGCAGATGTTGTTAAACAGGCATATGAAGTAGGCATCAAACCTGCTGTTGTAAGCGGCGGCGCACTCGATGCAAGCTACCTCTGCGTAGACAACGATAACATCATCATCGATACAGTTAAGCTCGCGGAAGACGGAAGCGGCGATATCATCGTTCGTCTTTACGAATCCAAAAAAGCGGCTGTTACAACAAAGCTCCATTCCGCTTTCGCAGAAAGCTTCAAAGCTTACTACTGCGATATGCTCGAAAACAAACAGGAAGAATTGGCTGTTGAAAACGGCGCCGTTGAACTCACGTTCAGAGCGTTCGAGATCAAGACTATCCGCCTCTCCCTTGCTAAATAATATTTGAGCTTTATCAAATGATATAATAAAATGCACCCGAAAAGCTTTTTTGCTTTCGGGTGCATCTGTCTTTTTAAATTATTTTGTGCCGAAGAGTCTGTCGCCGGCATCGCCGAGACCGGGCAAAATGTATCCGTGCTCGTTCAAGCATCTGTCCAAAGTGGAAACATAGATCTTTACATCGGGGTGAGCTTCAGCCACACGAGTTACGCCTTCGGGAGCCGCGATGATAGACATAAACTTAATATTCTTGCAGCCTTTGTCTTTCAAAAGCTTGATAGCATCGCAAGCGCTGCCGCCTGTAGCGAGCATGGGGTCTACGACCAAAACGAGCTTATCTTCAATGCCTTTGGGCAATTTGCAGTAATATGTGTCGGGTTCCAATGTTTCTTCGTTACGGCACATACCGATATGACCTACTCTTGCAGAGGGGAACAAAACGTGTATACCGTTTACCATGCCAAGACCTGCTCTCAAGATCGGAACGATAGCGATAGAGTCGTCCTGAACCACTGTCTGTACGCAAGTTTCAAGGGGAGTCTTTACAGATTTTTCTGTTGTGGGAACGCCTTCCTTGAGCGCTTCGTATGTCATAAGAGTTGTGATCTCTTCAACGATCTCTCTGAATTCCTTTGTGCTTGTGTTCTCATCACGAAGGATGGTGATCTTATGTTTGATCAAGGGGTGATTAAAAATAACCACATTATCATAATGCTTCATATTTATAGCTCCTTTGCTGTTGTTTTTTGCTAGTTTATTCTTGTCTATCATTGTAGCACATACACGCAAAAAAGTCAATCAAATAGTAAAAAGTCGAACACTGTTATATGTATTTTATCCTAAATATACCGTTGGAACATCCCCCACGACGAGCATTTCCGCTATATTCACGCTCGTTGAAATATTTATCTCGTCATTCGTTATAAGCATTATCGCCATTATTCCGACATTCACGCTCATATTGAGTTTGTAATTTGTCTGATTTATCCCAACGGAGATAAATTCGCTCTTTACATCCGTCTCTATGCCGCCGACGGGCACGACATCGACCGTAAAAACATATGTGGCATTTTTGAGCAATATCGCATCATCGAATACGTTTGAAATATCCACATCGACATAAAATTTATCCATCTCATATAGCTTTTCGGAGATACGCAAGCTGACATCCGTCCTCAAAAGATTTATCTTCACGCTGTCCGCCGTCATGCTCCGCACTCTGCCGTCGCTCGCATAAGACACGCGCAGGATATCTTTGTAATCGCCCTCTCTCATGCTCTCGGATACCGCCTCGTTTATCATCTCCGTTATGGTGTTCTTTAATCCCTCCTCCACCATGTCGGTTACTATCTCGTCGAGCTTTCCGTTTAAATATTTCACGGCAAACAAAACGAACATAAGAAGCGCAAAGACGGCAACAGCCACACGAAAAAGCATATTTTTCTTTCTTTTTCTCACATATACCAAAATACTCTCACCTCAACGGCATTATATGTTTTTGCCTGTATCAAGGTGAGAGTATGCGCTGTTATTCTGTTTTTATCTTGACTTGCCTATTTCCGTGGCTTGTTTCACTTCGATAAGCTTGCCGCTCTTTACGTCATAAATATAACCGTATATCGGAATATTTTTCGGAACGAGCGGATGTTCACGTATCGTGCGAACATCATCGATAACGCTCTGTGCAAGGTCGCTGAACGGCAGAAAGTTTATATACTGTCCTGCACGAGAGCCACCCTCTTTCGTGGGATTATACCAACCATTCTCGCCGATAGCGGAAGATTCAAGGCTCTCCTCCAGTAAGTTATATATTATCTCATTTGTAAAAGTTAGCATGCCGCAATCTGTATGATGGATCACGAACCATTCCTGCGTACCCAAAAGCTTGTGTGAGATTATAAGTGAGCGGATCGCGTCCTCGCTCACTCTGCCACCCGCATTTCTTATAACATGAGCATCGCCCTCTGCAATACCTGCAAATTTAGCAGGATCAAGGCGAGCATCCATGCACGTCAAAACAGCAAATTTCCTACCGGGAGGCAACGGCAGGTCTGCCTTTTCTCCGAAATCCGCCGCATAAGCGGCATTTGCTTCCAAAACCTCATTCAATACTTTACTCATAACATCTACTCCCTTTCGCCTTTGTATCACTTGATAGCCGCAAAACCGTGTTCGAGGTCAGCTATAATATCATCGATGTGCTCTGTGCCAATGGAAAGGCGGATGGTGTTCGGCTTGATGCCCTGGTCGGCAAGCTCCGCTTCCGTGAGCTGGCTGTGTGTCGTTGTGGCAGGGTGGATAACAAGGCTCTTTACATCCGCAACATTTGCAAGGAGCGAGAATATCTGCAAATTATCGATAAACTTGTGCGCTTCCTTTACACCTCCTTTTATCTCGAATGTGAAGATAGAGGCGCCGCCGTTCGGGAAATATTTATTGTAAAGTTCATGGTCGGGGTGGTCGGGCAAAGAGGGATGGTTCACCTTTTCAACGAGCGGATGGTTGGAAAGAAACTCTACTACTTTCTTTGTGTTTTCAGCGTGGCGCTCTATACGGAGTGAAAGTGTTTCAACGCCCTGCAAGAGCAAAAATGCGGAGAAAGGAGAGATGGATGCGCCCGTATCGCGGAGCAATATCGCGCGGATATATGTTACAAAAGCGGCAGGACCTGCGGCTTTCACAAAAGAAACGCCGTGGTAGCTGGGGTTAGGCTCGGAGATAGCGGGATATTTGCCCGAAGCTCCCCAATCGAATTTACCGGAATCAACGATTATGCCACCGAGTGTCGTGCCATGACCGCCGATAAATTTCGTAGCGGAATGAACAACGATGTCTGCGCCGTGTTCAATGGGTCTGATAAGATAAGGAGTACCGAACGTATTGTCCACAACCAAGGGCAAGCCGTGCTTGTGTGCCAAAGCGGCAAGCGCATCGATATCGGGAATATCGCTGTTGGGGTTGCCGAGCGTCTCAATGTATATTGCTCTCGTGTTTTCCTTGATAGCTGCTTCTACCTCAGCAAGGTCGTGGATATTAACAAAGCTTGCCGTAACACCGAAATTGGGCAAAGTGTGTGCGAGCAAGTTATAGCTGCCGCCGTAGATGGTCTTCTGTGCAACAAAATGACCGCCGTTCTGACCGAGCGCCTGCAATGTATATGTGATAGCCGCCGCGCCGGAAGCCAAAGCCAAAGCCGCAACGCCGCCTTCGAGCGCCGCTATTCTCTTTTCAAAAACATCCTGTGTGGAGTTTGTCAATCTGCCGTAGATATTGCCTGAATCTGAAAGATCGAAGCGAGCCGCCGCGTGTTCGCAGTTGCGGAAAACATAAGAAGTTGTCTGATATATCGGTACGGCACGAGAATCTGTTGCGGGGTCGGGTGTTTCCTGACCTACGTGGAGCTGAAGTGTTTCGAATTTATAATTGTTAGACATGATCAAAATTTCCTTTCGTTATTGAATGTGTTGTGTTGTTTGTTATTTTTGTTTTCGGCAAAAAGTCTCACATTCGTCCGAAGCGGAAATTTGCTCTGATGAGTTTCTCAAAATAATTTTTCATACGTTAGGTTTTTTCTCCTCTGTTAGAAGTTGGCATTATTATAGCACATATCTCCTATGTTGTCAATAGGTTTTGGAGGATTTTGCAAAAAAATTTATACCGCCCTGCAAAAAGCAAGACGGTATCTGTGTTTTTAGCCGTTTTTCAATATCGACTTTTTATTATTTCTTTCTTGTGAGCAAGAACATTGCAAGCTCTTCGAGTCTTTCATGACCCTCAAAAGGTGCGATAGCCGCAATAGCTTCTTTTGTAAGCTTATCTGCGTATTCGCGAGCTTCTTCTATATTCATAAACGAAATGAAAGTTGTTTTTCCGAGTGCCGCGTCCGCATTCGTAGCCTTGCCCAAAACGGAAGCATCGCCCTCTACATCAAGGATATCGTCCACGATCTGGAACGCTATGCCAATACCGTAAGCGTATTTTTCAGCCGCTTTGTATCGTTCGTCGTTCTCGTCCGTAATGCCTGCCGCCATAGTACCGAGCAAACAGGATGCTTTTATAAGAGCGCCCGTTTTCTTTTCGTGCATCTTCATAAGAGTTGCGAAATCGGGCTTGTTTTTCTCGGATATGAGATCTATCTCCTGACCACCCATCATGCCGACAGCGCCCGCTTCACGCAAGAGCATCGCTACCGCGCAAAGAGCCACGTTCGGTGCAACTTCGCTGTTGCGCGCCGCCATCTCATAGCCGCGCGTGATAAGTGCATCTCCGCAAAGGAGCGCAATATCTTCGCCGTAAACGACATGGTTAGTCGGTTTGCCGCGGCGCATATCATCGTCATCCATGCAAGGCATATCATCGTGAACGAGTGAGGAAGCGTGAACATATTCTATTGCACATTCAAAGGGGATAGCCGCCTCGTCCTTACCGCCGAAAAGACGGCAAAATTCCGCTACCAAAAAGGGTCTTATTCGCTTTCCGCCGGAAAGAGCGCTGTAGCGCATGGAATCATAGAGCGTTTCAAGTTCCTTTTCGGGCGTTTCAAGGTTCTTTGCAAGATATGTGTCTATCTTTTCCGTATTTTCAGTTAAAAGTTTTACAATATCCATAAGATCACTCCGCTGCCTTTACGTTAAAGGGCGCTTCTTCAAGTTCCCCGTTTTCGTCTTTTTGCAATATCTTCACCTTCTGCTCCGCGTTGTCGAGCGCATTGGTGCAAAATTTAACAAGACCTATGCCCTCTTCGAAAAGAGCGAGAGAAGAATCGAGCGGTGCGTTTCCGCTCTCCATAGCGCGCACTATCTCCTCGAGTCTGGAAAGTGCGCTTTCAAACGTCATCTTTTTTACAGCCATATTATTTTTTCCTTTCTTCTCTTTCCACCGTTTTTACCTCGGCGGATATCTTACCGTCGGTCAACATGAACGATACCGTTTGACCGACCTTTGCCTGTTCAACGCTTTTTATAAGCTTGCCGTTATCGTCAAAAACAGCGCTGTATCCGCGCGATACCACCGCGAGCGGATTGAGTGCATCAAGCTTTGCCGTCGTTGCGCCGAGCATAGCTTTTTTGCGCTCCAACACTTTTTCCATGCGGGCAGCGAGCTTTTCTTCAGCCATGCCGAGCATCATGCGTTTGTCATCGATAAAATTCATCGGTGTCGTGAGCGCTCTTGACGAAGCAAGACTTGAAAGCTTTTCGCGCGAAAGTTTTATCCTCTGTGTGCAGATAAGCTCCATCCTCGTTTGCACGTTGCCTATCTTGCGTTTAAGCTCGGAACTTTCGGGCACGGCAAGTTCTGCCGCCGCGGACGGTGTGGGTGCGCGGACGGAAGCCGCAAAATCACAAAGAGTGAAGTCTGTTTCGTGTCCGACTGCCGATATTATCGGTATCTCGGAAGCGGCTACTTTTCGGCAAAGTTCTTCGTTGTTGAATGCCCAAAGGTCTTCGAGCGAACCGCCGCCTCTGCCGACTATCATAACATCGACGTTGTTCTGCTCATTAAAATAATCGATGCCCGCGATTATCTGCGCCGGAGCGCCGTCGCCCTGAACGAGTGAGGGGTAAAGTATCGGTTTGCAGAGCGGAAATCTTCTGCCCAAAATGTTTATTATATCGCGTATCGCCGCGCCTGTCGGCGAAGTGATGATGCCTATCCTCGTGGGTATCTTGGGGATCGGCTTTTTCTTGGAGCGGTCAAAAAGTCCCTCCGCTTCGAGTTTCTTTTTGAGCTGTTCGTAAGCGATATAAAGAGCGCCCACGCCGTCAGGCTCCATCGTTTCTATATATATCTGATATTGACCGTCGCGGACATATGCGCTGACTCTTCCCGTAACAATGACCTTCATGCCGTTTTCGGGCACAAACTGCAATTTGGAAGCGTTTCCACGGAACATCACCGCTTTTATAAGACCGCCCTCATCCTTGAGCGTGAGGTAAAAATGCCCTGTTTTATAGTGGTTCGTAAAGTTCGATATCTCGCCCCTTACGCAAACGGACATGAGTATCTCGTCATGGTCCATGAGCAATTTTATATATTCGTTAAGCTCAGATACAGTTATGACTTGTCGTTCCGTACTACCGCCTCCCTTTTTGCTCCTTCAAATCCGAGGTATCCCGTGCCGACAGCGTTGTCGGAGGAAAGTTCCTCGCCGGAAAAATATATATTGTCTATCTTCTGCGCTATCTTCGCGCGAATTATCTTATTTCGCATGACACCGCCTGCGAATATTATCGGCAGGTCGGGGTATTTTTCTCTTGCCGCTTGCGCCAAAGAAATGACGTTCTTCGCAACAAAATCAAGCGTGAAATAAGCTATCTTACCGGGTGCAACACCCTTTGCAACAAGCTCTCTTATCCTGTTTTCGGCGCCCGACATATTACATTCGCCGTTGCGAACGGTAACTTTTATCGGTTTTATACCGTCTGCGTTGCCCTCTGCCGCAGCAAGCTTTTCAAGTTCCGCACCGCAAGGGAATTTAAGACCCAGCATAACGCCTGCACGGTCAACGAGCTGACCTGCGGAAATATCCGCGGTATCGCAAACTATCTCTGCCGAATAGCCTATTTTTTCGTCTGCTTTTGCACGAACAAGCTCTGTTGTGCCGCCCGAAAGATGGAGCGCCAAAAACTCATCGCCTATCTTATCCTCAGCACCGCAAGTCTTGACAGCAGCCATTATGTGTCCCGCTTGATGCGAAAACTTATAGATCGGCACATTGAGCGAAGAAGCAACGGCGCTCGCCGCGCTCTGCCCTGCCAAAAAGCACGGCATATAAGAACCCTCCGCATCGCGAGGATATGCGCTGTATGCAACCGCATCTATCTTTGCGTCTTTGCCGGTTCTCTCTCTGTAATCGGAAAACAACTGCGGAAAAAGCTCGGGCAGATTCACCGTATGCAAAAAAAGTGCGTCGCTTTGTCTAAGCCCGCACTCTCCTTTTTTTACATCCAATATACGGCGAACATGAACAAAACCTTCTTCCCCCACAAGAGAGAGCGATGTGGTATAGTTGCTCGTGTCGATACCGAGTATTGTCATTCCGTTCTGCAACCTTTCGCAATGGCGTTGAGGACACCGTTTATAAACGAAGGCGCATCGTCCTTATCGAACTTTTTGTCTATCTCCAAAGCTTCGTTGATAGCGATGGAAACGGGAACATCCGTGAACATAAGCTCGTAAGCGCAGATTCTCATTACAGCCAAAGAAACTCTGGAAATACGAGAAAGCGACCAACCACGAAGATTTTCTTCGATCTTTGCGTCGATCTCCTCGATGTGTTCGAGAGCGCCGTTATAAAGCGACTTTGCAAAACCGTTCGTTTCGATTTCGGCTTCTGCCGCTGTGGAAGCAAAAAATTCTTCCTTGTTCAATTCCTTCTGGAAATCATATCCGTACATTATCTGCACAGCACCTTCGCGTGCCGCGCGGCGTGTTATATATGCCATAGTAGCTCCTTAATATTTATATAGATCGAAAAGCTTTTTTCTAATATATAAATTATACCGCGCATACGGTAAAAAGTCAACTTTTTTCATATTTCTTGCGCGAAATAATTTAAGAAAACATAAAAAATATCCGTTGTCGTTTCCAAACAACGGATATTTTCCACATCTCGTGTATATTACGAGATGTTTTAATTAAAGCTTACTGCTCGTCCTTGTCGGACTTCTTGGAAATATTGCCAAACTTTTTGAGGATGACAACAGCCACGATGATAACAGCCGTAACGATGAATATGCCGAGCATACCCATACCCATTACAGGGAGAGTTTCGAGCAATGTTTCGGGATAAAAACCGAATTTTGTCTTAACTTCGTCTGTTTCTGCTTCTGCATCGGAGTCGATAACATCGTTTACTGCGGAATCGGGAGCGGACATATCGTTTACCGCTTCGTTAGTTGCGAATACCGCAACGGACAAGGAGAATATCATAAGAAGCGCAAGTGCGAAAACCAAAAATTTCTTCATAATCATTTTTCTCCTTTCATTAAGCTATAAGGTTGAGGATAAGACCGCCGGCAATAACGGAAGCGATCTGACCGGATACGTTTACGCCGATGGAATGCATGAGCAAGAAGTTGGAATCGTCCTCTTCCAAACCGAGCTTGTGAACTACGCGCGCGGACATGGGGAATGCGGAGATACCGGCAGCACCGATCATGGGGTTGATCTTCTTATCATTGGGCAAGAAGATGTTGAGGATCTTTGCGAAGATAACACCGCCTGCCGTGTCGAAGATAAATGCGAAAAGACCGAGACCGATGATGAGCAATGTTTCCCATGTGAGGAAGTATTCAGCCTGCATCTTTGTTGCGATGGTAAGACCGAGGAACAACGTGATAAGGTTAGCCAAAACTTTCTGAGCTGTTTCGGAAAGGCTGTTGAGTACGCCGCATTCACGGATCAAGTTACCGAACATAAGGAAACCGATGAGCGGAGCGCTCTTAGGAGAAACGATACCTGTGATGACCGTGATAACGATGGGGAACAATATACGTGTGGATTTGGAAACAGTGTTGTTGCCTGTTGCCATGCGGATGCGACGTTCTTTCTTTGTTGTGAGCGCCTTGATAACAGGGGGCTGAACGAGCGGAACGAGCGCCATATACGAATATGCGGCAACCATGATAGCGCCCATATATTTGGAATCAAAGAAGTTTGCCACGAAGATAGCTGTGGGGCCGTCTGCCGCGCCGATGATAGCGATGGAAGCGGCGTCTTTGATATCGAAGCCTACAAGACCTGCCAAGCACAATGTAAAGAAGATACCGAACTGTGCAGCGGCACCGAATATCATAAGTTTAGGGTTGGAGAGCAACGGACCGAAGTCGATCATCGCGCCGATACCAACGAAAAGGAGCAAGGGGAAAAGTTCGTTTGCGATACCTGCCGCAAAGAGAACGTCGATGGGACCTTCTTCAAGAACGCCTTCTACTATCTGGTTTACCGCGCCCGAATTGGGGAGGTTTACGAGGATAGCACCGAAGCCCATGGGGAGAAGAAGTGTGGGTTCCATGTCTTTCTTGATAGCCAAGTAGATAAGCACACCGCCGATGATCCACATAATGATCATCTTGATGTCTATCTCGGTAATGTTGGCAAACAGGTTCCCGAGTTGTTGAAAGAAATTCATTTGTTTTACCTCTCTTTATATTTTTTAAAAGAAAGCCGCCTAAAAAAACAAAAAGACTTTTACCAATGCCCATTTTTCTAAGCATCAGTAAAAGTCTTGCTATTTCATCTCTGTGCGGGTCTGAACCGTATTGACGCACGGAGCGCGACAAAAGTCGCCAGCTACTCCCTTTTATCGGTCTAATGTTAACACATTTTAAACAATTTGTAAAGAGGTTTTTAAAAAATTCTCCAAATTATTTTATTTTTATACAGCATAAGATACATTTTGAAAAAAATCGGTTGACTTTTTGCTCTCATATATGATAAAATAACAAAAACGAATCGTGTATCTTTAAATGCGTAAATCCAGGTTTCAACTTGGGTCTACGCATTTTTTTGTTGCCGTTCTTTAATTTTTTAAGAAAGGACTTTCCATGAAAAAAACTTCTCCTCAAAACAAAATGGCGGAAATGCCGCCTAAAAAATTGCTCCTCTCGCTCGGCTTGCCCATGATAATCTCCATGATGCTCCAGGCACTCTATAATATCGTAGACAGCGCATTTATCGGCGGCATGAGCACAAACAGCGAAAGCGCACTAAACGCGCTCACCCTCGCCTTCCCCGTTCAAATGCTCATGGTCGCTATCTCCATCGGCACAGGTGTCGGAGCAAACGCGCTTCTTTCCAAGACCCTCGGTCAAAATGACAAAGAAAAAGCAAGCCGCATCGCAGGAAACTCCGTTTTCCTCGGCTTGGTGATATGCGCCGCCATAATGCTCTTCGGTGTTTTCGGCGTTGATATCTATATCAACTCTCAAACAAAAAATGCGCTTATCGCGGATATGGCTTCCTCTTATCTTCGCATTTGCTGTATTATCTCTTTCGGCTCCGTTTTCTTCTCCATCTTCGAAAAGCTCTTGCAGTCCACGGGTCTTTCCCTTTTCTCCACGATAGCGCAGATCGCCGGCGCCGTTGTGAACATCGTCCTTGACCCCATTTTTATCTACGGCATAGGCTTCGTTCCCGAAATGGGCATAGAAGGCGCCGCTGTTGCGACGGTTATCGGACAAATAGTTTCTTTTCTTCTTGCATTTTTCTTCCACTTGCGATATAATAAGGACGTAGACAACAAGATATCATATATCAGACCCTCTTGGGCATTAGTAAAAGCAATATATGCCATCGGCTTTGCCGCTATAATAGCGCAGGCACTCACTTCGTTTATGACATACGGAATAAACATCATCCTCGGTCATATCGACGAAAACCTCGTTACAGCCTACGGACTCTACTATAAGATACAGCAGTTCGTTATCTTTGCGGCGTTCGGCTTGCGTGATGCAATGACGCCCGTCATCTCTTTCTCGCACGGTATGCGCAACGGAAAACGTGTAAGCGAGGGCGCAAAATACGGCACTATATATACTTTGGCAATAATGTTCTTGGGAACTGTCGTTCTTGAGATATTCGCTCGTCCCATCGCCTCCATGTTCAACCTTTCCGAGGTTACGGAGGGACTTATGACAGATGCCGTTCGCGTCATCTCCGTAAGCCTTATGTTCGCAGGCTTCAATATAGCTATGCAGGGCGTGTTCCAAGCACTCGACGGCGGTATGGCTTCGCTCGTCATCTCCGTTTGCAGGCAGTTCTTGTTCGTTATCCCCGTAGCTTATGTATTCTCGCTCTTTGTAAAGCCCGACCTTTCGAATTCCGTCATGCTTTGGTTCACATTCGTGATAGCGGAAGCGGTCTCTGCGGCGATAGCAGCCTACTTTATGTTCAGAACATACAAAAAAACCATCAAACCTCTTAAATAAGAGGTTTTCAAAGGAGCCTTTTTATGTTGGAAAAATATCTTGATTTCGCAAAACAGATCGCACTTGAAGCAGGAGAGATAACTCTCAAATATTTCAAGGGCGATAACGGCGCAAATTATAAATGCGATAAGACCATCGTAACAAAGGCTGATAAAGAGATAAATTCTCATCTTATAAGCCGCGTGAAGGAAGCGTTTCCCTCTCACTCAGTGGACGGCGAGGAGGAGCAGTTCGGCACTTCTTCGCTCGTTTGGGTTTGCGACCCGATAGACGGCACGGCTATGTATGCACATCACATCCCTGTTTCCGTTTTCTCGCTCGCGCTCGTGGAGAACGGCAAGCCGATAGTCGGTGTCATCTATGATGCATTCACCGAAAATATGTACTATGCCACGAAAGGCAACGGCGCTTTTCTTAACGGAGAGCCGATACACGTAAGTGATTCGGACTTTGACGGTATGAAGACCATGGCAAACCTCGATATGTGGCCCGGCGCCGACTACAACCTTTACGGCGCTTTCGGTGAGATAGGCATGAAGACATATTCCATCGACTTGGGCAGCATCATCCGCGCTTGCGCTTGTATTGCGAGCGGCGACATGATACTCGGCATATACCCCGGCACAAAGCACAAAAATTGCGACATTGCCGCCGCAAAAGTCATCGTTGAAGAAGCAGGCGGCAAAGTTACAGACCTTTTCGGAAATGAGCAAAGGTATGACGGCGATATAAACGGCGCCGTTATCAGCAACGGAAAGGTTCACGACGAAGTTCTTGCCATTTTGGCGAAACATATATGATTTCTCAGAAAGGAAGATTTTATTATGAGTAACAAAATTATCACTATCAGCAGAGAATACGGCAGCGGCGGTAAATATATCGGCGAGCTTGTAGCGCAGAAGCTTGGCATTCCCTTTTATGATAAAGAGATAATGGAAAAGATAGCGGAAGAAACAGGCTTTGTTAAAGATTTCATTGAACGTCTTGCCGAATACGCACCCTCTAAGAACATCTTCTCTTACGCTTTTGTCGGCAGAAACAGCGCCGGTGAATCCATGGAAGACTATATCCAGAACGTCCAGCGAAAAATAATCCTCGATATCGCATCAGAAGGCTCTTGCGTTATCGTCGGCAGATCTGCGGACTACATCTTGAAAGGCAAAGCGGAGACTATCGACGTGTTCATCCGCGGCGACCTTGACGAAAAGATACAGCGTATCTGCGAATATCGCGGCGTTTCCGAATCCGAAGCCGCAAAGCTCATTCGCGACACAGACAAAAAACGCAGCGTAAACTACAAATATTATACAGGTCAGTCTTGGGGCAATATCAAAAACTATGACCTCGTTCTCAACAGCACGAGCATAGGTGTTGAAAACTGCGCCGACATCATCGCGAAAACATATAAGATCTCCTAAGTTTTTCTCAACTCGACAGATATAATAAAAAGCTCTCTCGAACAAAAACATCGAGAGAGCTTTTTGCAGTTTATATAAGCTTTTCTTTCAGATAAAGAAAAGCTCCTAAAGTTTACGCAAAATATCCGGGCGTGGAGAAATATCTGTCGCCGCCGTCGGGGAGGATAACAACGATATTCTTGCCCTCGTTTTCGGGGCGCTTCGCAAGCTCTATGGCTGCCCAAGTTGCCGCACCGGAGGAGATGCCGACGAGCACGCCCTCGCTCTTGCCTATGAGCTTGCCTGTTTCAAATGCATCATCGTTGGAAACGGTAACTATCTCATCGTATATCTTAGTGTTCAATATATCGGGCACAAATCCTGCGCCGATGCCTTGTATCTTGTGCGCTCCCGCAATGCCTGTTGAAAGCACGGCGGAAGAAGCAGGCTCAACGGCAACTACTTTTATATTTTTGTTCTGCGATCTCAAATATTCGCCTGTACCCGTGATAGTGCCGCCCGTGCCGACACCTGCAACGAATATATCAACATTGCCGTCAGTATCGTTCCATATTTCGGGACCTGTCGTTTCAATGTGCGCCTTGGGATTGGCAGGGTTTACGAACTGTCCCGGGATGAAGCTGTTCGGTATCTCAGCAGCAAGCTCGTTTGCCTTTGCGATAGCGCCTTTCATGCCTTTTGTGCCCTCCGTGAGCACAAGTTCTGCACCGTATGCCTGGATGATGCGGCGACGCTCAACGGACATCGTTTCAGGCATTACTATTATGATGCGGTAGCCTCTCGCCGCCGCTACGGAAGAAAGACCTATTCCCGTGTTGCCCGAAGTCGGCTCGATGATAACGGAGCCTTCCTTGAGCTTTCCGCTCTTTTCGGCTTCATCTATCATAGCTTTTGCTACGCGGTCTTTAACGGAACCCGATGGATTAAAATATTCGAGTTTTGCAAATATCTTTGCTTTAAGACCCAAAGCTTTTTCTATGTTCGTAAGCTCCACAAGGGGTGTCTTTCCTATCAACTGATCAGCAGATGTATAAATATTTGACATAACACAATTACCTCTTTACAATTAAAATTTCCTTATATCGGCGGCTTTTCCGTCGTTTTTCATTTCGGTAACGTCATTATACATCCTAATCCTTACTTTGTCAATAGGTTTTATAGAAGATTATTGATTTTTTTAAAGAAAACTTCTTAAATGACCTCCTGCTTTTCGATTATCATGCGCTCCAACTCGCGCGCAGGCAAGCTCATTATATCGTCTTTTCCCGTTATAAGGCATATCTCTCTTTGCGGTATCTTCTCCTTTAAAAATATCCGGCTTACCCCGCTTCCGTCATCTTTTAATATTTCAGAGGGAACAAATCCTATGCCGAGGTTGTGCTTCACCATAAGCATTATGCGGTCTACCGTATCCGCCTCTATATCGGGCGCAAAGACGGCGCCGTGCTGTTCGAAAAGATTTTCGTAAAAAAGATATGTTCCGCTTCCCTCGCTCGGCGATATGAACGGAAACTCCGAAAGTTTGGAAAGCGATACTGCCTCGTCGCCGAGTTTTTCTTTATATACCTTGCCGCCCACGAGCACATCCGTTATCTTCTTCACCGTCTGCACTTTCATGGAACAATTTTTTTCAAAAGGCTTCGTTACAACGGAAAAATCCACAAGACCGTTTTTCACGAGAGAAATTGCGTTCGGTGTGGAGATATTGGATATCTTCAAGCGCACGTTCGGGTATTTTTCACGAAATTCGTTGAGTATCGGCAAAAGGAAGCAACGCAACGATATCTCCGTTGCGCCTATCGATACGACACCGTTTCCAAGGCTCTTGTTCATCGATATCTCCTCCTCCCCTGCTTGTATATGCTCTATGGCGAGAGAAACGTGAGCATATAGCTTTTCGCCCTCGGGGGTAAGGCTCACGCCTTTGTTGGATCGCACGAACAACCTGCAACCCAATTCGGACTCAAGCGCTTTTATCGCTCTTGTCAGGTTCGGCTGGTTTGCAAAAAGCGCTTCCGCCGCCCTCGTGAAACTGCCGTTCTTCGCCACATAATAAAATATCCTGTAATAATCATAGCTTATATACATACAAGTTCCCTCCATATCATTATCGCATAGTCGAAATATCAATTATACATTTTTAATATGTATATATCAGTAT
>CAZERM010000021.1:0-20586 GCA_964514555.1 uncultured Lachnospiraceae bacterium
ATGATGGCAGGCGCTATATTCGGCGGCGCTTGGTGGGTTGCTCCCTCCGCATACTTCATCGGTATGCTCGCGATAATCGTTTCCGGTATCATGCTTAAAAAGACAAAACCTTTCGCAGGCGAACCTGCTCCCTTCGTTATGGAGCTTCCGGCATACCACTGGCCCACATTCTCTAACGTAATGCGCTCTATGTGGGAACGCGGCTGGTCTTTCATCAAGAAGGCAGGCACGATAATCCTTCTTTCCACTATCGTAATTTGGTTCACAACATACTTCGGCTTCGTTGACGGCACATTCCGTATGCTCTCCGACGAAGAAGTAGGCAACAGCATCCTCGCTGCTATCGGCGGAGCTATCGCTTGGATCTTCAAGCCCCTCGGCTTCGGTACATGGCAGGCAGCAGTTGCTTCCATCACAGGTCTTGTTGCAAAAGAGAACATCGTTGGCTCTCTCAGCATCGTATACGGCAACGCTGCAAACACAGTATATGCCGCTCTCGCTCAGGTATTCACACCCGTAAGCGGTTATGCGTTCCTTGCATTCAACCTCCTTTGCGCTCCTTGCTTTGCGGCTATCGGTGCTATCAAACGTGAGATGAACAATGCAAAATGGACATGGGCAGCTATCTTGTATCAGACAGGCTTTGCTTACGCTGTTGCTCTCATCATCAACCAGATCGGCAACATCTTCCTCGGCACACCCAATGTATTTGGTATAATCGTTGCTGTGGCTCTTATCGCGCTTATGGTATATATGCTCGTAAGACCTGCAAAAGATTACACAAAAGTAAAATCAAAATAATAAAAGAAAAGGAGTTTTGATATGTTGACTTGGCTTGCGAATAATATCGGAACGATAATAATATGTGCAGTTATCATTGCTATCGTATGTTTGATAATCGTTTTCAGAGTGAAAAACAAAAAAGCCGGTAAAAGCTCCTGCGGTTGCGGTTGCTCTAACTGTGCAATGAACGGCGAGTGCCACGACAAAACAAAAGCAAAAACAAAATAAGGCTCGCCGCAAGGCTTGCTCGTTAAGAACTCGGCAGAGGTTGACCCTCTGCCGAGTTTTTTATTGTCGTGGAAATTTCGATAGCATATGATATTTTTACAGAAAAATACAAATAAATGTTGACAACTCAACAAATTTATGCTATAACATTATAATGTTGTTGATAAGTCAACAATAAAAATCTTTTTGTAAAGGAATTTAATATGAAAAAGAATAGGCTTAAAAAGATCTTGATCATCACGGGAACGAGCGTACTTTCGTTGATACTTGTGCTCGGCATTTTTATCGGTGCGCTTTGGCACAACGAGATATCCTCCGCGATATCTATAAAAATGATAGTTGAAGCAAACGAAGAAAACAAAAGCGCTCCTGTTTACCTCATGGATGTAAAGGGTGGATATTATTTTGATGAATTTATAGAAAACGGCGGCGCATCGAGCGACAGTGAACTTATAGATTTCATCGTCAAAAATTTGACAAAGGGGATCATCCCCATAGACCTTTCCGCGCCCGATATCGGTTGTTCTTCTTTCACTGGTATGGGCGAAGACGGCACACGCTATTTTGGCAGAAACTACGATTTTTCGACATCTACGGCGATGATAGTAAGAACGAACCCCGGAAAGGGAAGATATGCTTCCATCTCCAGTGTTGACCTTCAGTTCGTCGGCATCGGCGACGGCAAGGAGGTAAGCGGTATTGTGGATAAAATTTTGTGCCTTGCGGCGGTATATGCGCCCCTCGACGGCATAAACGAAGCGGGCGTTTCCTGCGGTATCTACATGACATATCAGGGCGGCGACGGTTGGAATGCTGTTTCCACGGATCAGACAACGGATAAGCCCGACCTCACGTCAACGACGATGCTCCGTCTCATTCTCGATTACGCAGGCTCTGTTGAAGAAGCGATAGCGCTCGTTGAGAAATATGACCTCCATGACAGTGCTAACACATCGTTCCATTACATGGTCGCAGACAGTACGGGCAAGTCCGCAATACTCGAATGGGTATATGGTACGGACGAAACGGACGATGACGGCACAAAGAGAGAGCTTAAAGTTTACTACAATGACGGCGACCAAGTTATCGGCGAAAACGAAGCAAAAAACGATTTTCAGTATATAACGAATTTCGTCGTAACACCCGATTATTATAATTCTGACGAATACAAAGCAGGTTTGGACAGATACAAGAAGATAGAGAGCATGATAGATCCCAACGGCGACAATTCCGAGGGTATCATCACAGAAAATACGGCTTTTGACGTGCTTGAAACAGTCGGCAGAAGAAATTGGGATAAGCTCAACGGAAAGAGCGACTCCAACAGTATAACCGTTTGGTCTGCGCTCTACAATTTGACCGAAAGAAAAGTTACATGGGTAAGCAACGAGGAATTTGACAACGAAAAGGCGATATTTACTTTTGATTTTTCTTATCTTGATTGAATAGGAGATAACAAGATTGTTTATATTAAAAAGATTCGGATGTCGTGCATTTCAAACGGTTTTCCACGTTGCAATACCGATATTGCCGTATAAGGAGCCGAAGGTCATCCCTTCGTGCAAAGGACTGGGCGACATATTGGCAAGCGAAAACATCAAAAAAGCGCTCATCGTAACGGACGAGGGCATAGTTAAAAACGGGCTGACCGTATATGTTGAAAGAGTCTTGCAAAAAAGCAAGATACATTATATAATATACGATAAGACACAGCCTAACCCAACCGTGGACAACGTGGAAGAGGCTTTGCGGATATACAATGATAACGGTTGCGATGCGCTCGTTGCGATAGGCGGCGGCTCCTCAATGGATTGTGCCAAAGCTATCGGCGCAAGGGTGGTATATCCCAACAAGACACTCGGTCAGATGGGCGGAATATTGCGTGTTCGCCGCAAATTGCCGACACTCATATCTATCCCCACAACGGCAGGAACAGGAAGCGAAGCAACGCTCGCGGCTCTTATAACCGACAGCAAGGAACATCACAAATACGCGCTGATGAGCTTTCCGCTTATATCGGACTACGCTGTGCTCGATGCGGAACTTACATATTCGTTGCCGCCGCACCTCACCGCAACAACAGGCATGGATGCGCTCACACACGCAATAGAAGCGTATATCGGGCGCTCCACAACAAAGCAGACACGTGCTTTGGCGCTTGAGGCAACACGCCTCATCTTCGGCAACATAGAAAAATCATACGCGAACGGACAAGACAAAATGGCAAGGGAAAATATGCTCCTTGCTTCATATAAGGCAGGCATAGCCTTTTCCAAATCATATGTCGGATATATACACGCTGTCGCACATTCGCTCGGCGGCAAATACGGAACACCTCACGGCTTGGCAAATGCCGTTATAATGCCGTATATGCTCGAAGAATACGGCGAGAGCATCTATAAAAAGCTTCACTTTCTCGGCGTTGCCGCAGGTGTCTGCTCCGTAAAGGACAGCTATGAGGACAGCGCAAAGAAATTTATAAGCGCGATAAAGGCGCTTAACAAACGAATGAACATTCCCGAAAAACTTTCGGGGATAAAGAAAGAGGATGTTGCGGAGATGGCACACCACGCATATAAAGAAGCGACACCGCTCTATCCCGTGCCGAAGCTTATGACGGAAAAGGAGCTTGCTGCATTTTACAACAAGATTGCAGATTGGAGCTGATCTAACATGACAAGCAATGATATACAAAAGCTATTGGAGAGCCAAAGAGCATTTTATCGAAGCGGGAAGACCATTCCCGTAAAGTTTCGAACAGAACAGCTCAAAAAGCTCTATGCCGCTGTTAAAAAATACGAAAAAGAGATAAACGGTGCGCTCACAAAAGACCTTGGCAAGAGCAGTTACGAGGGCTTTATGTGCGAAAGCGGTCTTGTGCTTACTGAGATAAGCTATATGATAAAGCACGCAAGACGTTTTGCGCGAAAAAAGACAGTGCATACTCCGCTTTCGCAATTTTGCTCGCACAGCTATAAGCAAGCTGTGCCATACGGCAATACGCTTATAATGAGCCCCTGGAACTATCCCTTTTTGCTCACCATGGAGCCTCTTGCGGATGCTATCGCCGCAGGAAACACGGCAATAGTAAAGCCGAGCGCATATTCTCCTGCGACGAGCGATATTATCGAAAAGATAATAAAAGAATGTTTCGCTCCCGAATATGTCGCCGTTATCAAGGGTGGCAGACAGGAAAATTCCGCTTTGCTCGAGCAAAAGTTTGATCTTATATTTTTCACGGGCAGCCAAGCCGTCGGCAAAGAAGTGCTTCGCCACTCGGCAGAGCGCTTGACACCTGCCGTGCTTGAATTGGGCGGAAAAAGCCCCTGCATCGTCGATGCGAGCGCGAATATAAAGCTCGCAGCAAAGCGCATCGTCTTCGGAAAATACCTCAACTGCGGTCAAACGTGCGTTGCACCCGACTATATACTCTGCGAACGCTCCATAAAAGATGAATTTATAAAAGAAGTCATTTGGCAGATAACGGAGCAATACGGCGAAAACGCGCTCCGAAACGAGGACTACGGCAAGATAATCAACCAAAAGCATTTTGAAAGACTTTGCGGTCTGATAGACAACAAAAAAGTCGTTTTCGGCGGTCAGGCGGATTGCGTCTCCTGCAAGATAGCACCTACCGTTATGGATGGTGTTACTGCGGACGATGCAGTCATGGGTGAGGAGATATTCGGGCCCATCATGCCGATATTGACGTTCGATGATTTCGACACGGTGATAGACGAGCTTAAATGCGCGAGCAAACCTTTGGCGCTCTATCTTTTCACGAGCGATAAAAAGCACAAAAAGCGCGTTGAAACGGAGCTTTCCTACGGCGGCGGTTGCATAAACGATGTTATAATACACCTTGCAACAAGCGAGATGGGCTTTGGCGGTGTCGGCGAGAGCGGCATGGGCTCCTACCACGGCAAAGACGGTTTTGATGCATTCTCGCATTATAAATCGATAGTGGATAAAAAAACATGGCTTGACCTTCCCATGAGATATCAGCCATACGAAAGCAAGCTTTATGAAAAGCTTTTGCATATATTTTTAAAATAATGATGATCACAAATATCGGCAAAGAGGGTTTCCTTTTTGCCGATATCGTATTATAATGGATAATAAAGATATATCTGCCGATAAATAAGGAGCAAGCGATAATGGAGATAAAAAAGGTAGAACAAGATTTTTCCGTATGCAAAGTAGCGGACTATTCAGACGTAGATTTTTGTGCGGAATATTGTTTTACAGGGAAGACGGACGAAGAAAACTCATTGGTGTGCATTACAAAAGATGTGCCTAAAAATACGCTCGAAAGAGATGACGGTTGGAAAGCGTTCCGCATACAGGGAGTGTTGGATTTTTCTTTGATAGGCATATTGTCGAAAATATCGGGGCTGTTAGCCGAAAACGGCATAGGCATCTTTGCGATATCTACATTTAATACGGACTATGTGCTTACGAAAAAGGAAAATTTCCAAAAAGCGCTCAATGTTTTGAACTCCAATGGATATACGATAATTGAATGATGTGAAAAAGAAAGGAACGCGAAAATGTTGTTTTTTAAGCGTGATAAAAAAGATAAGAAAGAATCAACAGCAGAATTGAAGACAGAAAAAGTTGAAGCTACAGTTCCCGAAGGATTTGATAAATATTTGGAATTATCGAGCAATAAGCGCGAAAAAAATATCTCCGCGCCGAAAAAGAGCAGGGAGGATATCATTAAAGCACTTGAAGAACTTCGCGAAAGCGACCGTCAACTTTACAGCGAGATATACGATATATTAAAACCATTTTTTGCAGACAGGCATATTTCTGTTTCAATGCTACAGCGGAAATCCCTTTTTGGATTTGCAAGAGCCGAAAAAATACTTGATACGCTCGTTCTCGTGGGCTTGGTCGATGGAGAATACGGTATTCGTTCTTTGACCGTTTCGGAACAAGAGCTTATGAGCATACTTGCTGAGATAGAATTGGCTCACCAATAAAAATCAGTGCTTATCTCTGCTGATCTGTATTATAATTGAATGGGTGATAAAAATAGATAAAGAAAAAGATCTGCCGAAACGAAAAAGTCTGCGCCTCAAACGATATGATTATAGACAAAGCCACCAAACGGCACCCATGACGACACGACAATGACGGTGTAAAAATCAATCGATACGTGATCATGCCTCCCCTTGACATTGCAAAGAAAAAGGAGTATACTTTTTGAGCGTGAATATAATTCAATATACAGAGGCATAGGACATGGAAAAACTAAAACAGCAAAACGATTATTTCGGCACGGAAAAGATAAGCAAGATAATGTTAAAGATGGCTCCACCCGTTATGTTGGCGCAGCTCATCCAAGCACTCTATAACATTATAGACAGCCTTTTTGTCGGCAACTATTCGGAATCCGGTCTTACGGCTCTTTCAATAATATATCCCTTGCAACTTTTGATGATAGCCCTTGCCGTCGGCACAGGTGTCGGTATCAATACGATAATGGCGGCAAAGCTCGGTGTTGGTCAAGACAAAAAAGCCAATGAATATGCAGGTGTCGGCACTCCGCTTGCCATTATACTTTGGGCATTGTTCGCAGGCATTTGTTATGCGATATTGCCGTTCTACGCAAGATTGCAGACGGAATCCCCCGATGTTATCGCCGATGTTGTAAACTACGGCAGGATAACTTGCGTACTGAGTTTAGGCTTGTTCCTTGAGAGCATCTGGACAAAGATATTGCAGGCAAGAGGCGACATGAAGACGCCGATGTTGGCGCAGATATTTGGTGCGATAACAAATATAATACTCGACCCGATACTCATATTCGGTATGTTCGGACTCCCCGAAATGGGCATATCCGGCGCCGCTTTTGCGACGGTCGCAGGTCAGGTGGTTGCGGCGCTCATCGTAATGAAAAAGGGCTTCTACAAGCCTCCCACGATAAGCAAATATCCGCATTATATATTCAGGATATTTTGCCTCGGCGCGCCCAACATACTCATGCAGTCCGCCTATACGCTCTATATATTCGGCTTGAACGTGATACTTGCCGCTTTTTCGGATGCGGCTGTTACGGTGCTCGGATTATATTATAAATGGCAGACGATATTCTTTATACCTTTGAGCGCGATGCAAACTTGTATGGTGCCGATAATCAGCTATAACTACGCGGCGGGCAAATTGCAGAGATGTAAAAAAACATTGAATTTTGCAATAATATTCGGCATGGCGCTTATGGCGCTCGGCGTGCTCTGCTTCGAGCTTATCCCCGGACCGATGCTCAGGTTCTTCTCCAAAGATGAGCAGGTAATATCTATAGGAATAATAGCTTTCAGGATAATCGGCGCAAGCTTTTTCTCTCTCGTAACATCGCTTACTTACCCTGTGCTTTTTCAAGCCGTGGGCAATAGCGTAAAAAGCATGATGCTTACGATAATCCGCACGGTGGTGCTGTTCGTTCCGCTCGCGTACATATTCTCTCGCTTCGGTTTGAATTATTTTTGGCTCACTTACCCCGTAACGGACACGATAACGACGATAGTCGGATCTTTGCTTTGCAGAAGCTTCTTTAAAAAAACTTCGAAAGATAATATCGAAAATAAATAAAAAATGCTCCTTATGCTTTATTGCATGGGAGCATTTTCGTTTGGAAAAGATTTATTTTGTGCCGTTATAATAATCATCTTCTTTGCGTTTACGCATATAGCGGACGATAAAGTATACTGCTGCCGCGATGATAACGATGATGAGGATGACAAAAAGGGACGAGCGACCTGACAAAGATGTAGTTGCGCTCTTTTCTCCGAACACTGTCATCATATTGTCAACAACTATAACGATGGAGATGCCCGTTTCTTCCGTGAAGCGTTCGAGAGCATCGTTTACCGTTGCATCCGTCAAGGGAAGCGAGCTTTTGTTAGTCAAGTGAGATTTTACGCTGTTGTGCTCTTCGTTGCAGGTAAAGGACGAATCAAGACCGAAAGAAGTTATCTTATGGGACAATTGGGACACGACACTTGCCAAATTTGAATCGAGAGAATATTTATAAGAAGCAGTGTTTATGGCAGAGCTCATAGCTCTGCCAAGTTCTGTCTGTTCGTTGCCGAAAAGATAATTGATATCTCCTGCGATATGGTCGCCGACCCACGCTATGTAGTAATATTCGTTACATTCATCGTTAACAAGAACAGTGAGAAGGATATTATCCTCATATCCTGCGGATGCGCCGAATTCCGTTCTGTATTGTGCATCGGCATAATCTTGGAAATTGTTTTCGTTATAGGAAACCAAATAGTTATCCTCCACATTAGTAACACGGAATATCGAAGCAAACGCTGTGCCGAATATCGATATCATAAAGAAAACGAGAACAAAAACTATTATAATGGGCGCGAGCAAGAAACCGAGGCAACCGCCGCCACCGCCGTATCTTCTCGGTCCGCGACCCCAATGAGGTCCTCTCGGGGGTCTTGGTCCCCAACCATGAGGTCCATGAGGTCCATGAGGTCCATGAGGTCCATGAGGTCCATGAGGTCCGTGAGGTCCATGAGGTCCGTGAGGTCCGTGAGGTCCGTGAGGTCCTCCACCGAATCCTCCGGGTCTGGGTCCTCCACCAAAGCCACCGCCTCCGTGTCCGCCGCCGAAGCCGCCTCCGTGTCCACCGCCAAAGCCGCCTCCGTGTCCACCGCCAAAGCCGCCGCCTCCATGGCTACCGCCTCCGTGTCCACCGCCACCATGTGCGCCACCACCAGGTCCTGGCATAATACATACCTCCTTTAAAATTTAAAAGTTTTTCTTTCATTATACAATAAAAAATCCCGTTTGTATAGTATTTTGTGTAAATTTTTTTTGAATTAACGGATGCCGCGGTACTTGAGAAGCAAGCGGAAATATGATAGAATATAGATAAGCAAAAGAAGCAAAAGCATATTTTAAGGAGAAAAAAGCGTGGTATTCAGCGAGTTTAAAGAAAGATTTAATATAGTTCTTAATGAACAACAATGCGAGGCGGTAAAGGCAACAGACGGCTCTGTCCTACTGCTCGCCGTCCCGGGAAGCGGCAAAACGACCGTGCTCGTAACTCGCTTGGGATACATGATATATTGCAGGGGAGTTGCTCCGCAGAACATATTGACGATGACATATACCGTTGCGGCAACAAACGATATGCGCGCTCGTTTTCGCTCCATGTTCGGAGAAGAGATGGCGGTATGCCTCCAATTTCGCACGATAAACGGCGTTTGCGCCAAGATAATCCGAAGTTACGAGGTTACAACGGGTGCTGTCGCATTTACGCTCTTGACGGATGAAAAAGATATATCCTCGCTGTTGCTCGAGATATACAAGTCCGTTTCAAAAACTTTCCCAACGGAGAGCGACATAAAAAACATCCGCTCGCTCATCACTTATGCAAAAAATATGATGCTCGATGAGGAAGAGCTAAAAAAACTCGACGAAAAGGAAGATCATTTTTCGGAGATATACAAAATATACTGTGCGGAGCTTAAAAAGCGCAGATCGATGGATTATGACGATCAGATGATATATGCATACAGGATATTGCAGAAATGCCCCGATATATTGGCAAGGCTTCACAGGCAATATCCGTATATCTGCGTTGATGAAGCACAGGATACATCCAAGATACAGCATTTGATAATATCTCTTTTGGCAGGAGAAGAGGGAAATCTTTTCATGGTCGGCGACGAGGACCAGAGCATCTACGGTTTCCGTGCGGCATACCCCGAAGCGCTCATAAATTTCGAAAAAGACCACGAGGGCGCAAGAGTGCTTTTGATGGAGAAGAACTACCGTTCAAACGCGAATATAGTTTCTGCCGCCGATAATTTTATACAGAAAAACTTCTTTCGCCACGCAAAGCACATGAAGCCCACGCGCGAAGCGGGAAGCGAGATAAGAGATATACAGCTTTTGGGGCGCAAGGCGCAGTATACATATCTTTTAAAGGTGGCGCAGAGCTGTACGAGAGAGACTGCGGTATTATATCGCGACAATGAAAATATCTTGCCGCTTGCCGACCTTTTGGAGCGAGAAAATGTGCCGTACCGCATAAAGAGTGCGGACTATACATTCTTTACGCACAGGATAGTGCAGGATGTGATAAACATAATACGCTTCGCATACGATCCGTTCAACACGGAGATATTCATGCAGATATATTATAAGATAGGAACATATATGAATAAATTTGCGGCGACGGCGGCTTGCGAAACGAGCGAAAAACTTGGCATAAGCATACTCGATGCCGCAATACTTCACGGAAATTTGGCACAGGGTACGCAGAGAAGCTGTACGTTTATAAAATCTCATTTGGAAAATATCGTAAGCGAACGCGCGGACAATGCGATATTTCGCATATCGTCATATCTCGGTTACGGCGATTATCTTTCGCGAATGGGCATGAGCGCGAACAAACTCAACATACTCGAAGCCATCGGCGCAAACGAACCGAACGCTCAAGCGTTCGTGGAAAGGCTCGAAACGCTCAAAAATATACTCAGTACAAAAGAAACGAGGAACGATGCTAAATTTATTCTTTCGACGATACATTCGAGCAAGGGCTTGGAATATGACACGGTATATCTGCTCGATGTTTGCGACGGAGTATTTCCCGAAGCCGTTGTAAAAAGCGTGCAAAACTCCAATCTCGATGAAGTGAAGACGTATGAGGAGGAGCGAAGGCTCTTTTATGTCGGCGTAACGCGCGCAAAGAACGAGCTTTCGATATTCACTTTCGGAAAGGGAAGATCTACTTTCAGCGATGAACTTTTGGGCAAAGAAAAAAGCATCCCCGAAAACGATGTGAGAACATCCGCCGAAGCGGGAGTTTCTGCAAAAGATGTTGCGGATTTTGCCGCTCGATTTAAAGAGGGAACGAGGATAGACCACAAGATGTTCGGCGGCGGCACGGTCGTTGCCAAGGATGGGGATATAGTTTCCGTAAAACTTGACAACGGCGAAACGAAGAAGCTTTCTTTGAAATTTTTGCTGGAAAGAGGGCTTTTGAGGTGAAAAATGAAAAATAAGCTCAAATTATTTAAAGAAAGAAAGGAAATTTTTCTTTTTTCTGTTGAAAGATTTAAAAAGTTGTACTATAATTAAAACATATGTGATAATATATGCGCTCTATGCGCTGTAAAATAACGGAGGAATTAAAATGAACATGAAAATGTCTTTCCGCTGGTATGGCGAAAGCGACCCCATTTCCTTGGAATATATTTCCCAGATTCCCGGAATGCGTTCTATCGTTTCCGCGATCTACGACGTAAAACCCGGCGAAGTATGGCCCGAAGAGAGCCTTGCCAAAATGAAATCCGATTGCGAAAAGCACGGTCTTGTTTTTGACGTTGTAGAGTCCATTCCCGTACACGAGGATATCAAACTCGGCAGAGGAGATGTTGACCACCTTCTCGATGTTTACTGCGAAAACATTCGTCGTTGTGCAAAATACGGCGTAAAATGCGTAACATACAATTTTATGCCTGTTTTCGACTGGACACGTACACAGCTCGATAAAAAAGCTCCCGATGGCTCCACGAGCCTTGTTATGTATTGGGATCAGATGAGAGGTCTTGACCCTCTTAAAGATGATATACATCTTCCCGGCTGGGACTCCAGCTACACTCAGGAAGAAGTTCGCGAGCTTATCACAGCTTACGGTGAACTCGGCGAAGAAGGTCTTTGGAAGAACCTTGAAAAATTCCTTAAAAAGGTCATCCCCGTTGCAGAAGAATGCGGCGTAAGAATGGCTATCCATCCCGACGACCCGCCTTACCCGATCTTCGGTCTTCCCAGAATCATCACTTGCGAAGAGAACCTTGACAGATTCTTGAAACTCGTTGATAGCCCCGCAAACAGCCTCTGCTTGTGCACGGGCAGCCTTGGTTGTGCTAAGACGAACGACGTTGTTGCCATGGTACGCAAATATGCGGCTATGGACAGAATTGCGTTCATGCACATGAGAAATGTTAAGATCATGGAAGACGGCTCTTTCGAAGAACGTGCTCACCTTTCTTCCTGCGGCTCTCTCGATATGTTCGAGATCACTAAAGCACTCGTTGAAAATAACTTTGACGGTTATGTTCGTCCCGACCACGGCAGAATGGTTTGGGGTGAAACTGGTAAGCCCGGTTACGGTCTTTTCGACCGCGCTCTCGGTGCAACATACATCAACGGTCTTTTTGAAGCCTGCGAAAAACTTGCCAAATAATTTTATTTTTCTGAATTGGAGATAAAGATAATGGATATCAACAATCGTATTTCTGAGATCGGCGTTGTGCCGGTAATCAAGCTTTCCAACCCTCAGCGCGACGCAGCTCCTCTTGCAAAAGCTCTTACAGCAGGCGGCGTTCCCGTTGCAGAGGTTACTTTCCGCGCGGCAGGCGCAGATGAAGCTATCCGCCTTATGAAAGAGGCTTGCCCCGATATGCTCGTTGGCGCAGGCACTGTTCTTACAACAGAACACGTTGACAAAGCTATCGCAGCAGGCGCACAGTTTATCGTTACTCCCGGTTTCGACCCCGAGATCGTAGCATATTGCTGTGAAAAGGGTATGCCCATATACCCCGGCTGCACAACACCTACAGATTACCATGCAGCACTCAAATTCGGTCTTAAAGTACTCAAATTCTTCCCTGCGGAACAGTCCGGCGGTCTTGCTAAGATCAAAGCTATGAGCGCACCGTTCCCGATGTTCAAGGTAATGCCCACAGGCGGCATCTCCCTCAAGAATCTCAAAGAATATATCTCTTGCCCCGTTATCTGCGCTTGCGGCGGTTCCTATATGGTAACAGCCGATCTTATCGAAAACGGCAAATGGGACGAGATCACAGACCTTTGCAAAAAATCTGTTGAAATAGTTAAGGAGGCCCGCAATGGCTAAAATAGTTACTTTCGGCGAGCTCATGCTCCGCCTTTCCCCCAACGGTTACTACCGTTTCTTCCAGAATGACCAGCTTCAGGCTACTTTCGGCGGCGGCGAAGCTAACGTCGCTGTTTCCCTTGCAAACTACGGCATGGAAAGCGTTTATGTTACAAAGCTTCCCAAACACGCTATCGGTCAGGCTGCTGTTGACTCTCTCCGTTATTTCGGTGTAGACACATCCAAGATCGTTCGCGGCGGCGACAGAGTTGGTATCTACTACCTCGAAAAAGGCGCTTCTCAGCGTGGCTCCGTGTGCATCTATGACCGCGCACATTCCGCTATCCAGGAAGCAAGCGCTTCCGATTTCGATTGGGACGCTATCTTCGAAGGCGCAGATTGGTTCCACTTCACAGGTATCACTCCCGCTCTCGGCGCAAATGTTGTAGAGATCTGCCGCGATGCTTGCAAAGCGGCTAAAGCAAGAGGCGTTAAGATTTCCTGCGACCTCAACTACCGCGGCAAACTTTGGACACGTGCAGAAGCTCGCGCAGCTATGACAGACCTTTGCCAGTACGTTGACGTTTGCATCGCAAACGAAGAAGACGCAAAAGACGTTTTCGGTATCGAAGCAGAAGACACAGATATCTACGGCGGCAAGCTCAACCACGAAGGCTACAAATCCGTTGCTAAGAAGCTCGCGGATCAGTTCGGCTTTGAAAAGGTTGCCATCACGCTCCGTACATCCATCTCCGCTAACGATAACGACTGGGCAGGTATGCTCTATGACGGCGAGAACTACTGCTTCTCCAAGTCTTACCACCTCCACATCGTTGACCGCGTAGGCGGCGGCGACTCCTTCGGCGGCGGTCTTATCTATGCGCTCCTCAACGGCAAATCCACACAGGAAGCTATCGAATTTGCAGTAGCTGCTTCCGCTCTCAAGCACTCCGTTGAAGGCGACTACAACCGTGTTACTGTTGCAGAAGTTGAAAAACTCGCAGGCGGCGACGGTTCCGGTCGTGTTCAGAGATAATAGGCTCTTTAGCACGCTAATATGATATAAATGCAAAACACTCGGAAGGTCATTGATTTTTCGGGTGTTTTTTGTTATACTCGATTATAGGAACATATCACACGAAAAAGGAGATCATACCGTGGATATACTTTTTGAGATAATAGCCGATATTTTCGGGGAACTGCTTTTTGAAACGGCGAGCAATAAAAAAATATCCCCTTGGATAAGATATCCTGCGCTCGTCCTTGCGTGCTTGCTTTGCATATCGCTCTTTGCGCTCATCGGATACGTGGGTATAAGAGCGCTGTTCTCGCTCGAAGCTCTCAAGATAATTTTGGGATTATTTCTTGTGGCATTTGATATCTTTTTCGCGGTATACTTCATCGTCAAAGTTAAAAAAGATATAGAAAAGAAAAGGAGATGAACTTTCATGAAGAAAAAGATATCTTGGCAAAAGGCGGTGCCGTTTGCGATATATACGGCAGCAGGCGGTATTTGCGGCGTGAGTGCTATAAATATGCTTGGATCATTTATGGGCAATATGAATATAGTCTTATTCTTTGCCATATTTTACATCAGTTTATATGCGATGATATTCGTGCAGACCATAGCGCACGAGTCAGGGCATCTCATTTTCGGACTTTTGACGGGATATGTTTTTTCCTCGTTCCGTATAGGAAGCGCTATAATGATCAAGCAAAACGGAAAATTAAAGGTCAAACGATATAATCTTGCGGGAACGGGCGGACAATGCCTTATGGTGCCGCCGACGCCCGACGAAAACGGAGATATACCTTATGTGCTCTATAACCTCGGCGGCTCGCTTATGAACATTATATGCGGCGTTATCACGTTGATTATATATATCGCCGTGCCGCAGGGCTTTTTCGGATATATATTGCTTTGCAATACGCTTATGGCTTTTGCGATAGCGCTTACAAACGGCATACCGTTAAAGCTCGGTCTTGTGAATAATGACGGACATAATGCCATATCATTGGGCAAAGACAAAAACGCATTGCACGCTTTTTGGCAGCAACTCAAAAAAAACGAAGCAAATTCCAAGAATATACGCTTAAAAGATATGCCAAAGGAATGGTTTGAGATCCCGAGTGATGCGGATCTTAACAACAGCCTCATATCCACGATAAAAGTGTTCAATTGCAACAGGCTCATGGATGAGCATCGCTTTGACGAAGCAAAAGCAGAGATAGAGAAGACGATATATTCAAACTTTGCTGTTTTGGATATCTACAAAAGATTGCTCGTGTGCGATCTTGCCTTTTGCGAGATGATATCGTCTAACGACAAGAGCAAAGTCGAGCGCTTGTTTGATAAAGGCCAAAAGAAGCTAATGCGAGCTATGGGTAAAAATCCGAGCGTTATAAGGACTTTGTATGCACACAGCCTTCTTTGTGAAGAAAACAAGAACAACGCCGAGAGATACCTTAAAAACTTCGAGAAGGCCGCTTTGAGCTATCCGTATGCCTGCGAGATAGAAAGCGAGCGCGAACTTATGGCGAAAGCAGACGAGGCAAAGGCTCGCTTTGCGGGAGGGGAAGTATGAATATAATAAAACTTGAAGTAGGTAACGTATTGGAAATGAAAAAAGCGCACCCTTGCGGAGGCACGCTCTTTGAGGTGCTTCGCACCGGTTCTGACATCCGCGTGCGTTGCAAGACTTGCGGCAGAGATATGATATTGCCCAGAATAAAGTTAGAAAAGAATATAAAAAGAGTTTTAATTGTTTGAGTACGACGATTTCAAAGGCGCGTTTTTGTGTACTTTACATAAAAATTTCTTTTTTGAATAATTTTTATTGGAATACTCTTGCAAAAATCAAAAAAAAAGTGTATTATAATAGCAAGAAGAAGGCACAACCGATTATCGGGCGGCTTACGACGGAGAAGCCGTATTGCCTCTAATACTATTCCGTCGAGAAAGTTGGTTAAGTTATGCTTAAAATGATCGTTGGTGTTAAAGGCACCGGAAAAACAAAAACACTTATCTCTATGGTAAATGCCGCTACGGAACTCTCTCCCGGCGCAGTTGTTTGCCTTGAAAAGGGTACTAACCTCCGCTTTGATGTAAAGTATCAGGCAAGACTTATCAATGTTGATGAATACTCTCTTGCTGATGCACAGTCCCTTTACGGTTTCATTGCCGGCATCCATGCTTCCAACCAGGATATAACACATATTTTTGTTGATGCGACATACAGAATCTGCAACAAGAATATCGTTGAATTCGAACAGTTCGTTCTTGAATGTGCTAAATTGGCGGAAGAAGCCGATTTCAATATAGTTATGACAGTGTCCATGCCCGTGGAAGAGATTCCCGAAAGCATTAAGAAATTCATGTAATTTAAAAGGGTTATATCCATTTAACGGCGATGCGTTGTTGCATCGCCGTTTTTCTGTGTCAACAAAACGTCTTTCGTCATAAAATATGGCAGGAGAGGATGTTTCCCCTCCGTCCCTTATAAAAGGGAACAGTTAACTTTGGAGGAAGATGTTTTATGCCTGAAACCAGAAATATATCTTGCGCGGGTGTAGACTTCGGACGCGACACGGTCTATATAGACACTAACAGGATACTTGATTGTTGCCGCGACAAGGACTGCTTTGAAAACGCCACCGTATATATTGCGGCTCCTTGCGCCGATGTTCTGCAATCCTGCGTAAACATCAGAACTAAAAATGCCGAGATAGTCGCCGCCAATATCGGCGTAGACGAGATACCGTTCAACCAAGGATTCTTTCAGATAAATATAAGAATGTTCGTCAAGGTAGCTTTTGAGGTGTGCCTTGGCAACGGCAGAGCAGAGGAGATATGCGGACTTTGCATACTTGACAAGAGCGTCATACTTTTCGGAAGCGAGGGCAACGTGAGTGTTTTCAAATCGAAGGCGGACGACGGCTCTTTCTGCTCGGGAATACTTACCAAGAAAAAGCATACGAACCTTCCCACGGCTGTTTTTGAGGTAGCCTCGCCCGTTATACTCAATACGAAGGTTACGGAGGTCATTCCGGGTATGCGGTGCAATTCCTGCCCCTGCGACATACCCGAATGTGTAGCGGAGCGTTTCGACGGCTGTATGAGCTTTACGGCGAACATGACGAGGGTCATAACGGTTTCCATCGGTCTTTTCTCAGTCGTGCGCTTGGAGCGCCCCTGCCAATATCTCGTATCGGGAACGGAATACGCCGTGCCCGAAAAGGTCTGCCCCGGGGAAAGCCCGAGCGACCCCTGCGATATGTTCCGCAGGATGAAATTCCCTGTAAACGAGTTCTATCCGCCGTCGATAGATGCTTCCGCGCAAAAGCCCACGGGGCAGGGCGGCATATGCGGTTGCATGGGAAAAGGAAAATGACGAACATTGACATCGAAGTCCACCGAAAAAACGGTGGACTTTTGATTTTTTTGAAAACCGATATTTATGAGCCGATTTCATGAAAAACAGCTTGTTTTTCACCGAGTATGCGTAAAAGAGCTTGGTTTATTCGGATTTTGTGTTTAAATATGCAACAAAAATAAAAAAAATTTGAATTTCTCGAAATTTTTTTTCATTATATGATTGACTTTTTGTAATGATTTGTTTAAAATCTATTCTAGTATACATTTTCGCTTAAAATGTATTCGGAAAGGAAAGTTGACATGGCATCAAATTTACGCACAGCTGTTACAACAAAGAAATTGGAAATGAAGCCGGTACCGCTTCTCGTTCTTCTTCTCTCTTTTGACCCGAAGGGAGCAAAGTCTTGGGAAGACGGCGTACAGAAAATGTCTACACCGAAGGAATATTGGTATAATACTTGCTTTGGCGACGAAGGCTATACGCTCAAGAATTTCTACAAAGAAATGTCCGGCGGCAAATTCTATTTTGAACCTGTAAAGGTTCTCGGCTCCGACACACCCGGAGTTCTCGAGATTACGTTGAACATACCGCATCCCGACCGCATGAACCTCGATCACCCAAACAAGGGTCATGGTAACGCGTTCTTCTGCATTGCGGAAGCACTCAAGGCTGCGGCACCTTACGTAGATTTCGCTTCTTATGACCTTGACAATGACAAATACCTCAGCAGCGATGAGTTCAATGTTTTGCTCATCCACGCAGGTTTTGATTATTCCGGCGGCAAGGAAAAGACAGATGAGCTTCGTTGGGGCGTTTTCGCTAACTGCGGCAACCTGCCCGATGGTGTAGACCAGGACGGCGTTGTCGGCGCTCAGGCTCCTGAGATTAACGGCGTTAAGCTTTGTGCAGGCGGCAAGGGCTGCTATGCACTCGTTGGCGAATATCGTAAAATGGGCGGCAAATTTATTCCTCATCCTATGGGCACTATGGCGCATGAATTGGGACATTCCATCGGCTTCCATGATGTTTATGACTATGACAGAAAGGTAGTTGGTTGGCCCCTTCCGTTCCTCTTCTCCCTTATGGGACACGGAAACTACGGCAACGTCGTTGCTTCCGATGATGTTCAGAGAGGCGCTGTTCCGCAGCATCTGGACCCGTTCCAGAAGATACGCTCCGGTTTTGCGGAACCCGAGATAGTGGATAAAGACGGAGAATATGTTCTCCATTCCATTTCGGGCGACAAAGCGAACATCATAAGAGTGAACACACCTGACCCCGGAGAGTATTTCCTTTTGGAAAACCGTCAGCTCAACGGATTTTGTGCAGGCTTGTACAGAAAAAGATATGTTACGGATGAAAACGGCGAACGCAGAGAGATCGGCGAAAACTACGAAAAAGGCGGCGTTATCATTTGGCACATAGACGAGGATGTTTTTGATAAATATTCCGTTATCAAGCGCACTAACGGATCCGGCTTGTGGGACCCTGATACAGAAAAAGAGGGAACGACACGCCACGATCCCGGCATTGTTACCGTGTTTAAGAACGGTTTCGATGAAAACGGCATCCTTAAAAACGACGGAGAATTTGTCGTTGGTTATCCTGAGGATCCGTTCTTCCGCGGAGGAGATGTATTCAATTCAAACGAATATGTTTCCGCGGCTACTCATACGAGATCGCTCAATTCTTTCCCGGAGGGTATTTCTCAGGACGCGTATAATCTCAAGATCGAATTTATCGAAGACAACGGTGAAGACATCACAATACGCGTTACTCAAACAAAGTAATTTTTATATTTGATTGGAGATTTTATTATGGCAGGCAATACTTATGCTAACATGCTCGCAGTTCTTGACACCGCTGCAGAAAAACTCGGACTTCGTGAAGAAGAGTACTATTTTCTCCGCAATCCCGAACGTGAAGTAAAGGGAACATTCCCCGTTAAGATGGATGATGGTCATATCGAAATGTTCGAAGGCTACAGAATCCAGCACTCCAGCATGAGAGGTCCTTGCAAGGGCGGTATCCGCTTCCATCCCGACACTGACGAGGATGAAGTTAAATCCTTGGCAGCTTGGATGAGCTTTAAATGCGCTGTTGCCAACATTCCTTACGGCGGCGGCAAAGGCGGCGTTACAGTTGATCCCTCCAAGCTTTCTCAGGGAGAGCTTGAAAGACTTACACGCGCTTATACAAAGCTCATCGCTCCCGTTATCGGCGCTAAGAAAGACGTTCCTGCGCCCGACGTAAACACAAACGCTACTATCATGGGCTGGATCGTTGACGAATACAGCAAGCTCACAGGTGAATTTACACCCGCTGTTGTTACAGGTAAACCCATCGCTCTCGGCGGCTCTCTCGGCAGAGGCGCTGCAACGGGCAGAGGTATCCTCTTCAATGCTCGTGAGATCTACAAACGCCTCGGCAAATCTTTGCAGGGCGCAACAGTTGCCGTTCAGGGCTTCGGTAACGTAGGTAGCGTTGCGGCTCAGCTCCTTTACCAGGACGGCTGCAAAGTTGTTGCTGTTTCCTATGCTTTCGGTGCTTTGTACTGTGAAAACGGTCTTAACATCGATGAGATCATGGATAACGGCTACCAGGCAAATCTCAACGATTACAACGCAGAAGGCGTAAAACACATCACAAACGAAGAACTTCTCGCTCTTGATGTTGATATCCTCGTTCCTGCTGCTCTTGAAAACTCTATCACAGAAAACAATGTTGATACAGTTAAAGCAAAGATCATCATCGAAGGCGCTAACGGTCCTATCAACCACGCTGCAGACGAAGTTCTTGCATCCAAGAATGTTTACGTAGTTCCCGATATCCTCGCTAACTCCGGCGGTGTTATCGTTTCCTATTTTGAATGGGTACAGGACCTCCAGTGCTACTTCTGGTCCGAAGAAGAAGTAAACGTAAAACTCGAACACCAGATCGCAGAAGCGTTCAAGTCTGTTTGGGATACAGCTAAAGCAAACGACACTACATTGCGTACAGGCGCATATATGGTTGCCGTTAAGAGAATCGTTGAAGCTGCAAAGCTTCGCGGCTACATTGGCTGATATAGGCTAAACTGGTTTTTGAAAGTCCTCGATTTTTTTCGGGGACTTTCATTGACAAATATAGAAAAATAGTGTATACTAATATAGCATCGGGGTGTAGCGCAGTTGGTAGCGCACCGCATTTGGGAGCAAGTTACCGCCCCTCTGTCTCGCAAAACAAAAAACGCCGAAAACCCTTGAAAACACTGCGTTTTTTGCGTATAATCAATCTTGATTCTGTTTTCAAAAATCGTTTTGACCACAGGTTTGACCACTTACAGAAATC
>CAZERM010000022.1:0-20556 GCA_964514555.1 uncultured Lachnospiraceae bacterium
ATATAATAATACATCTTTTCAAAAAAATTTTCAATAGTATCGAAAAAAACTCTTGACATTTAACTTTTTATGGAAATATAATATTGTCGTATTTTTTTTATGAAAAGAGGTCTTTTTTACGAAAAGAAAAAAATTTATCGTACCCGATTACTACAAAAGCTTCGTATGTAAATGCGGCGAATGCACGGACGTTTGCTGCCACGGCTGGGGTATATCACTCAGCTTTCCCGAATACAACAGGATATTCGGAATAAACTGCAAAAAAACACTTCGCAAAAAGATCGAAGGCGCGTTTTACATTGCAGGCTGCCCGACATCAGAGCGTTACGCGCTGATAAACGAGGGCGAGAGCGGCTATTGTCCGCTCATAGATGACGAAGGATACTGCTCTTTACAGAGAGCCTGCGGCGAAAATGTTTTGCCCATGGTATGCAGGATGTATCCGCGTTCGGTTAAAAAAGGAGCACTGCACGAGCTTTCCTGTTCAGGCAGCTGCGAAAAAACTCTTGAGCTTTTGACAGAAAACACAGACTATGTTTATTTTGAAGAATCGGAGCAGGACATCGGCGAAGATGTCGGCGTTGATTCGAGCATCACCACGGCAGAACAGATGAAAAAGCGCAGGCTTTCCATCGAACATATGCGCGAGCGAAGTAAAACGCTTTGCGAAAGGTTCTATGCCATCGGTCAGTTGATGAGCGACGATATGCCCGATATAAACGAAACAAATCTGATTATCGGAGAAAATGAATTTTCATCTTTGATAAAATTGATAAGAAGATTCGAGCACATGAGCGATGCTTTGCGTCAGTGCGTGCCCTCGGCTCTCAAAAACATCGGCATAAGCGAGGACACACCACTCGAAGGCAAGACCTTGCGAGATGCATTGAAAAAATATTCTGCGGCGAAAGAACATCTCTTCTCCGTTCTGCCCGATGCGGACATATACTTTGAAAAGATAATGATAAACCACATATTTTACGAGCAGTTCCCGTATACTCTCCCGGAGATAGAGACGAAAGACGCTTTCGTTGCTCTTTGCACGGCATATATAATAATACGCTTCCTTGCGGTCTGCTATATGGCGGACAAGAGCGAAAAATCGGACTTCATCCGTGTTATAGCTTCGTCTTTCCGTTTTATAGAGCATACGAATTTTTACAGGAACGCAGTCATAGTAATGCATCAAGAGGAGCTTGGCGATATAAAACATATCCTTCCGCTCCTCTCTATCTAAACCGCATTATTCGACAAAATAAAATGATTATTGACAGTATTTTTGCAAGCTTTTCTTTCAGATAAAAAATCTTATCCGAAACAAAAACCCCCGACGGACTTTTTGTGTCCGTCGGGGTAATTTTTTATTCTGCTTTTCTCTTGCGAGGTTTAAGTTCGTCCTCGTCCGTAACATATTCGCCTGCATCGTAAAGATCGCCGTCGTCTTCACCATAGCCGCCGGGTTTGCCGTTAGCTTCAAATTCAGGCTCTTCGGGTTCTTCGCCCTCCTCGCGCTTTTCGCCGTTTTCTTTATAATAGGGGTCTATCATATATTTTTTCATCTGCGGATAAGCAACATATGTTGCAATAAACGAAGCCGCACCGAAAACGAGCACGAGCAAAAGGATTATGCCGATAGGTGTATACACCGCCGCAAAGAACATCGTGAGCAATACTATCAAAGCGATGCCGAGCAAGCCCAAAAAGTTTCTGCCGAAGCAGAGGATGGAGAAGATAAAGCTGTTCTTGATTATCTTGAAGAAGCTCATATCGAATGTTACCATTATCATGTACATATAGAAGCGCATGAAAAGATAGAACATGAGCGTTACAAGAGAACAGAAGAACATTATATACATCGTGGAATAGTTGATGTAATAGGAATATACCGCATATGTGCAAAGTCCGAGCACGATAGCATCAAATATTCCCATGGGCACAGCCATCTTCCAGTTTTTCTTTATCGTACCGAAAAAGTCGGGTCCGAGGAATACAGGCTCGCCTTTTACCGTGTTTCTCATGATATAAGCGCAAGCCGCGTTTACAAGACCGAATGTTATAAGAGTCAAAAGCGAAAGTCCGTATAATATCTTCACAAGGATATTATCCGCGCCGAGCGGCACGGGAAAATTGCTCATGACACCATGTATGCCCGAAAGGGGCAAGAGCGCGGCACCGTCTGCGCCTGCTTTTGAAAGTCCGTACAAAACAGAATATATCTCACTCGTGGGCAAAACGGCTTGTCTGCTCAAATTGCCGCTGATAGCAAGAAGAAAGAAGAATATCGGGAAGTTACCGCATATATACAAAAGGTTTACCGTTACTATCTGACGGAATCTTCTGCTGAAAAGTTTGAAAAAGTTCTTGAAATTGTAATTTTTAATAACGTCTTTTTTGCGAACGCCTTTTCCGCCGCGTCCATACATCACATCATAAAGATTAAATCGTTTTTTCTTTTTTTCGCCGTTATTGTTTTCGCCGTTCAAAATCATTATCCTCCAAGATCTTTATTCTTTTTCATCGTTTGCACAAGCAAGGTCTTCGCTCCAACTGTCGGCAAGATAGTTCATATCCCCCGAAAAAAGAGCCATCATACCGCGATAGATAAATTCGCTTCTCTCGTTAAAGTTGAGCAACATTCGCTCCGCCTGTTTTCTGGAATCGAGCAAAAGCTGTGTATCCATATAAACGCCGTCGTCGCCGCTCACATAACAGCGGAAGCGATATTTTCCGCCCTCCGCTTCCTCCACGGAAGCATGGGGGGAAAGCCCCCTCGTCTGAAACGAGATGAGTTGCAGCGCCGATCTTACGGCATGGTCGAGTATTTCGGGAAGGATGGCATCTTTCATGGTTTGGGCGGTGTCTCTTCCCTTGTGTGTGATATGTACTATCTCGTTGCCGTTTTTATCTTTTTCGACAGAGATCGCTTTTATATCGCAAAGCTCATAAAATTCGTTCATGAAATCGAACGTATTTATAAATTCGTCCTGCACGCAAATATCGTGAAGCGTTACGAAATCGAGCGGTCGTTCCACACGCGAAAGCAGATAAAGTATAAATATTTTTATATCAGACTTTTCGGTAAGCCGCAATGCCATTTTTGTTGATCCTCCGAATACAAAACTATATGTATCATCAAATATGATATTACTAGTTTAACATATTTTTTAAAGATTGTATATACAAGAAATAAAAATATTTTGCAATATTCTCAAAAAACTTTGTGCTGTTTTTAAAGCAAAAGGATATTGCAAACGCAATATCCTTCATTTTTCGACATTCGTCAGGAATTTGCAAGTGCCGTGTTCGCAAGCATATCCATCGCTTTTTCGATAACGAAAGTAGCATGCCAATATTGTCTGCCGCCGATGGTCTCTTTTTCCGCCTCGGAGATATCTTCGCCTGCTTCGTAAGCGCCGGAAGCGAGAATCGCCTTTTTAAGGTCTGCTTCGTATTCTTCCGCCGTATATTCTATGCCCGCTTTATCTGCGATAGCATTGTTTATGATGATATATTCGAGAGAATCGAGCGTGAGTGCTTCGATAAGATCTTCTTTTGTACTGTATTCCGCGGAGCCGAAAACGTCTTTCTGGAAATATTCCAAAACATATTTTTCATCCGCATCCGTAACGAGTTTTGAAAGGTATTCAGTGTAATATTCGATATATTCGTCTATTCTCGTTTCAACGGAAGACTTGAGGTATTTGTAGCCGCTCTTGGGATAAGACTCAAGCTTTGCTTCCTTAATGATGGAGTTGTAGATATGATTTTTAGCAAATACTTGCAAGCGGCAATGTTCCTTCATGCTCCAAACGCTGTCTATACCGTTAGTGCCGTCGAATATGCCGTCTGTTTCGCAGATCTTCGTGATATTCGTATAGAATGTTACCGTTTTTCCGTTAGCCGCATAAAGCGCATCGTTCACACCGAAAGTATTGCTTGCAAATGTTGCGGAGAATGTTGCGGAGCCTTTGCTCTTGCCGACGAGCAATTCGTCAAAACCGGGATAGAAGAAATTTTCGCCGACGAACAAAAGCATATCCGTGTCGGTATATATCGTGTTGCTGCCGCTCGATACAACGACGGATATATATACGGCATCGCCCCATGCGACCGTCTCTTTTTCGGGCGCATTTGCTATATAGTCTTTGCAAAGGTCCATTATAGCGCTTTCGCTGACGATGACCTCGAAATGATCCTCGGGAGTGATGACGAAACGCATCTCTTTTCCTGCGATATCTTTATTATCGCAATCATCGCTCACTTTTATGACGAAAGAAAACGCTTTGCCGTTTTCGATGATTCTCGCGCTCTCTGCCGTGTCTTCCGCGTTGGATACGTTCATCATCAGGCATTTATCAAAAGCCGCTGAGGAAGCGTTTTTGAGCACGAAATACTGTTTCACGCTCTCGCCGAGAGTTTCAAAGCAATAAGGTTCGTATCTTTCGAACTTTTCGCCGTTCTTAACGTATGATGTAACATAAAAATCGAACGAGGAACCGCTGAAAAGGCTATATTTATCGTTCTTTTCTTCGTTGGCTTTTTTCTTTTCGCTTTCATATTCAGCCATCACTTTTTCGTGCGTGTATATGCTCATATCGGGGAGAGAGACATATTTTGAAAGGTCGGCGTTTGCAAAATCATATTCCGCCTGCTCGCCGCAAGCGGCAAAACAGAGCATAGCGGCAGAAAGAGAGAGCGCCGCCGCCTTTTTCATTATAGCTTTTATATTTTCAAACATTATAAAAATTCCGCTTTCTTTGTTATTTTAAGAAGCATAGCTGTCCGCGATATACTGCGCGAACGGCGCGCCGTTCACCTTCAAGGCGTATTCTTTGCCGAGAATGGGCGAGATAAAGTTGGAATAGAAGATGCAGGCTTCGTCCGCGTTATCTGCAAGGGAAGCGAGCGCTTCGTCTTTGGAAGCATATTTTCCTGCTTCGATATAATTTTCCAAGGAGGAGTTATATCTTGCGTAAAGATCATCCAATATGCCGAACTCTCTTGCAACAGCATATGTTACAAGAAGCTCGCCCACGAGAGTTTCCACATGACTGTTCAAAAGATCGTCAAGGTAGTCTTCCATCTTGTCATAACCCGTTATGCCGTAGGAAGTGAGGGCGGTATCATCGCCGAAATTCTTCGCAAATGACATTGCGCTTTCTCTGAATTCCGTTTCCCATGTTTCATATTCGAGCTTTTTGTAAACGCTCATAAGGCTCTTGGGGTAAGAGATCACCTGCGAATCTTCGGAAGCAAGAAGCGTGAAACCGTCGCTGTATACAGCGTAGCACCACATACGAAGCTCTTCTTTCAAAACGAATACGCTTTCATATCCCATATCGTTTATCGCTTTTTTCGCATCGTTAAGCTTAAATACGGCTTTTACGGTAAAATCCTCCGTAATGGAGCCTATCGTCTTTGTGAATGTGTCGCCTGCGGCATATCCGCTGAATATATCGAGGATATTGCCCTCCGTAACCTCAAGATAGAGGTCATTGTATTCGCTTATCGTGCCGTCTGCGTTTTTGTCCGTGCAATCATAGATGATAACGTCGCCGCTTTCTATCTTTTCGCGGCTATCCGGCGTGATATTGCCGACTATCTTGCTGTACCAATCGGACACTGTGGAGATAGACTGGTCCGCGCCGTCGTAAAGATAAACGTATCTTGAAACGTAATCCGTTACGGTGATTGTGAAGCGCACCGTCTTTCCTGCGTATTCGCCGTATGCTTCGCTATTGGGTATAACAGCTGTAAACTGCGTTTCCGTGCCGCGTGTCATGTAATGCTGCTTATATTCGTCCGTGATTCCCGCGCCTGCCATGGCGATATCGAAAAATCTGTTATCCTCAACGGAATAGGGACGGTAACCCTGTATCGAGGAATATTTCTCGGGAAGCTCTATCTTTGTATATTTGGTCATGCCGTCGTTTTCCTCAACGAGGTCTGCGGCAAGCTTCATATCTATCGTGGAGCCTTCCTCAACATATACGGATGTACCGAAATATGCCTCTGTCAAGCTTACGCGGAACGTATCATAACCCGATTTGAGCTTGACTCTCGCTTGCGCGTAGTCTATGCTGTCAGTCTGACCGACAACGACATATTCGGAAAGGTCTTTTTCCATTAAAAATTTAATGGGAGATACACTTCTTGTCGTAAAAATAAGTATCATGGGCACTATGATGAGCGCCGCCGCCAAAACGGATGCAATTATAATTATTGCCCTTTTGGTGTTTTTCTTTGTATTTTCCATTTATGCCTCCGTTTTTATGGAACATATTTTTTTGCGAGCGCGCAAAAAATGCCGCTCGCATTGAATTATATCATATAACACATATAAAATCCACTCAAATAAACTAAAATTTACCGAATGTTATCAATTTTGGCTTCCGCAAACTCTTTTTCGTAAAATTTTCTGTAAAGATAATCAAGCGAAGTGTTGAGTTTTTCGATATTTACGCTTCCGTCCGTTGCAAGTACGGGGCTTTCCAATGTTACGCTGTGATCATATCTCGGCATACGAGCAATGAGTGAATCGAAATCGACTCTGCCCTCGCCCGGGTGAAGTATGGGGCGCAACAATCCCCAATGTTTCATCTGACCTTCAAAAGAGCTTATGTGTATGTGTCTTACATCGCGCCAAAAGGCAGGTCCGAATATCCTGTCATGCTCCATATGAAATTCACCGAAGCGCGTATCATATATAAATTTTGCGTTCGGATATTCACGTCTTACCATGAGCCAGTTGCAAACGGGACCGTGGTAGCGCGCGGGGATATTTTCTATAAGAAGCTCTATGCCTGCGTCCTCGCACTCACGGTAAAGCTCGGGAACGAGTTTTACGGAATGTTCCGTGAAAAGGTCCGAATTTCTGCCGCCCCAAAGATGGAACACGGCTTTTTTTGCGCCTACGCGCTTCGCCGCCTCTATGTTTCGGGTGAAATTCTTTCTTGCTGTTTCAACCGCTTCGCGCGTGTTCTCCGCGAGAAGTATGCCTATGCCCTTTTCAAAATGTATAACGGGAAAATTCAATTTAAAATCCGCTATCTCTCGAATAATACGATCGAAATCATCGTACCATGCCGTGAGAAGCATAAGCTCAAAGCCGTCGCAATGTATCTGCGAAGCTTTTTCTTTTATTACGTTATGGTCAAAGCCGTTTGCCATACCGATAAACGTACCTGTGGAAGCATATATCTGATTTTTCACTTTATCACCCTGTCAATCGTAGTAACGAACGTTGGCAATTACCTTTCCGAGGATATAAAGCTCTTTTGTTATTATGGGCTTCATCGTCTTATTTTCGGGCTGAAGGCGAAAATGACCGTTTTCACGATAAAATGTTTTGACAGTCGCCTCTTCGCCGACGAGCGCAACGGCTATATCGCCGTTTTCAACGTATGATGTGCGGCAAACTATAACATAGTCGCCGTCGAGTATACCTGCCTCTATCATGCTCTCGCCCTTTACACGCAACGCAAAAAGCTCGCCTATAAGGCGCTTGCCGATGGGGGAAAAGTCTATATATCCTTCAATATTCTGCTCTGCAAGTATGGGGAGACCTGCCGCTACCTGACCGACGATGGGAACGCGCGTCTTGTTCTTTGCGGAAGTCGGCGCATCCTCGCCGAGCGTGAGCGTTCTGCTCTTTCCGTCCTCCTTGTGGATGTAACCTTTTTCTTCGAGTCGGCTTATATAAGCGTGGACGGTAGAGGTGCTTTTTATACCGAGATTATCGCGGATATCGCGCACGGAAGGTGAATATCCGTTCTGCTCTATCGTGGCGCAGATATAATCATATACCTCTTTTTCGCGGCGTGTGAGTGCTTGCATAATATTTTCCTTTCATAGTTCAAACGAACTATCCTGTTTTTAGTTTATAATCATTGTACCATAAAAAAGCGAAAAAATCAAACTTTTGTTCTTATTTTTTGAAATTTCTTGCATTTTTATCCTGCCGAAAAAAATAAAATAAGGCGGTCAAGCGCCGAAGCGCCTGACCGCCTTTTCGGCAATCGATTTAATATATGACCAAAGATATCAATTCCCCAAAACCATCTTCTATGATCTTCACGGAATAGATTATCGCGTCCTTGCCATCATAATATGACAATGTTTCGGATTGTATCTCATACTCGATACCATCGAGAGATCTTACATTCAAATACTCGCATATCTCGTCTTCTAACAAAGCGTTGCGGGATTCCTGTGTGATAAAGGACGTTGTAAGACTTACAGGGCAAACTTCCGTTCTGTAAAAATGCTTTATCTCTCCGTCGAGTGTAATATATATCTCGACCTTATTGTTGCATTTTAATTCCTGCTGTACCTGCCATACCAAATAGTACATTGCACCGTTCGACTGCGGACGAACAACTACAAAAGTGTTATATTTATCGAAATCGACAAGTTCGGCTGCAAGCTGTTCAACTGCCGCTTTTAAATTCTCGTCTGTCATCTCGTCGATATTATCGATCTTTTGATAAGGAGTCATATTGCTGAAGCTGTATATTTCGCCTGTCTTGGCATCAACTCTTATCTTGCTGATAACAAGTTCGGAGGAGCCATCGACCACTCCGTATATATCAAACAAGTCATTCGTTAAATTCGATCTGACGCTCGAATCGTATGTTACGTTGTATGTGAAATCTCCTATTTTTATGGTTTGTTTGTCGGCATTATCGTTTTCGGCGGACACTTCAAGAGAAGTATCGTTAATTATATTGCAAGCATATGCCTTTCCCGCACAGCTTATGCATGAAAGCAATGTTCCCAAGCAAAGAGCCAATACAAAAACAGATCTTAAAATTTTATTTTTCATATTATCAGTTCCTTTCTTAATAATATGTTTTTAAATAACACTTGCAACGATGCATAAAAGACAGTATAATTATATTATAGTTATACTCCGAGATAATTTTTGATCATCAATTCCAAAAGTTCGTCGCGGTCTATCTTTCTCATGATGGCGCGCGCGCCGTTATGGTTAGTTATGTACGTCGGGTCTTCCGAAAGTATATAACCTGCGAGCTGACCTACGGGATTGTAGCCTTTTTCAAGAAGCGCGTTATATACATTTTTTATGGTTCCGCGGATCTCTTCTTCGCTCATAATATCGGTATCGAGAGAAGTTGTTTTTCCCATCATATCATTTTCAGCCATATTAAAAAAATTCCTTTCGCAAAAATATTCACGCGCAAAAAACGGATATATCTATTTTACACCTAATCACAGTTTTTTTCAACATATTATTTTTAAATCTGCAAAATTTATTTGAAATGGAAGGAAAAAAGTATATGGAGATTTCAAGCAAAAAGATAACAAGAGACGAAATAAGCGCAAAAGAGATCGCTCTTGTAGAGGATTCTTCCGCTTTGACATATGATATGGGCGAACAGTTCATGGCGCTCGGCTATGTTTTGGAAACGGAGATCATCCGCGAAAACGGCAACCTTGAAAATGCTGAGGCAGAAGAGCTCCGCGCGCTTCCCATAGAGCAGGCGGCGGATTACGTTGACGGCTATCTCAGCAGCATCAAAGTAACCGTAAAACACGCAAAAACTCCCGAGCAAGCAGCAACGGAGGAGGAAGAGGACGAAGCGCTCGAAGCCCTCAAGCTCGAAAACGATGAAGACGAACAGGCAAAGAACGATATCCTTCTTCAACGCTCCAAAAGAGAGCTTGAGCGCAGTGTTGCGTTCACAACGATGTCCCTTGTAAGAGTCTACAAAACATTTTGGAAAGAGACCGTCAGCATAAGCGACAACATCGACCAGCTTAAAGCTGACCTTGACGAATTTCTTTCGACGCTCGCCGAAAGAACTCAGGAAGCGAACGGCTGATAATGTCAAAAGAATATACTTGGATCCTCAACGGCAAGGAAGTATCCTGCGAGGACAGCGGAAACAAATTTTTTATATACGAGGGCGAAAAATTCATCACCACGATATATAAAAAGACATTCGGCAACGTGGACGAAGAGTTGACTCTTTGCGGTGTTCCCTGCCGCTTTGTCGTTACAGGCGAAAAACCTGACATCGCCGTTGACGGCGTGTTCATCGGTTCGGGCGAAGATTACGCGGAAAAAGCCGCTAAACAGCGCAAGCGCAGCCGCCTTTTCGGCATTACGGAATTGTCCGTCGGCATCGCCATCATGTGCTTTATGATAGCGCGATATATCGGCGGCGGAAAAGAATTTTGGGTGTTGCCCGTTTTTGTCGTGGCGGTGCTTGTTGCCGTGTTCGGTGCGTGGGACATCATCGCAAACAGAAAAAAATAATATAGCTTTATAAAAAGCAAAGCCAATGTATCTTGCGATACATTGGCTTATTTTTATTCTTTTGTTTCTTCTTGTGCTTCTTCTTTCGGCTCTGTTTTATAGCCGCAAGTTTCATTCATGCAATAATGATATTTTTTGCCCTTCTTTTCGAGCATGAGTGCGCCGCACTGCGGGCATTTTTCGCCCGTGGGCATATCCCAAACGGAAAAATCGCATTTCGGATAATTGTCGCAATTATAGAATACGCTCTTTCTCCTGCCGAAGCTGCGAACGATGGCGCCGCCGCATTTCGGGCAAGCCACGCCGATCTCTTCCTTGATGGCTTTTGTATATTTGCATTTCGGGAAGTTCGTGCAGGCATAGAATTTGCCGTATCTGCTCTTACGGATAACGACATCGCCGCCGCAATCGGGGCATTTGATATCCGTCTTTTCGGGTTCTTCCTTTTCTGGGGCGGCAGATGTGCCGTCCTTTGCAAGGGGTTTTGTATTCTTGCACTCGGGGTAACTGGGGCAAGCGGCAAATTTACCGAATCTGCCTGATTTGATTATCATGCGTTTGCCGCATTTATCGCAGATTATGTCGGATTCCTCAACGGGAAGCTCTACTTTGTTCTCTTTTATCTTTGACTGCGCTTTTTCGAGCGTTTTTTCGAATCCCTCGTAGAAACCGCTCAGTAATTCCTCGGGCGTTTCGTCGCCTGCGGCGATCTTATCGAGGTCAGTTTCCATGTTAGCCGTAAATTTATAATCTACTATGCTCGGGAAATTCTTTTTCATAAGCTCTACGGTAGCCTCACCCAAAGGTGTGGAACGCAAAGTCTTTTTCTCTCTTTCGACATATCCGCGGTCGATTATCGTGCTTATCGTGGAAGCGTATGTGCTGGGGCGACCGATGCCCTTTTCCTTGAAGAATTCGATAAGGGAAGCTTCATTGAAGTGCGGAGGGGGCGAGGTGAAGTTCTTTTCGCCGTTCACGCTGTCGAGCGTAAGCTCCTGACCTTCCGTAAGCTCGCATACTTTGTTGAGCTTTTCGGAATCTTCGGGAGATTCGGAATCCTCATACACATTGAGATAGCCTTTAAATTTAACGGAATATTCGCTTGCTTTGAAAACATATTCGCCGCAATTTATCTCCGCATTCATCGTGTCAAATTCCGCATTCTTCATCTGGCTTGCGACAAATCTGTCCCAAATGAGCTTATAGAGCTTGAACTGATCGTTGGAAAGATATTTTCTTATCTGTTCGGGTTCAAATTCCATACTCGTAGGGCGGATAGCCTCGTGCGCGTCCTGCGCCGCATCGGAGGATTTGAATACTCTTCTGCGAGAGGGATAATATTCCGTGCCGTATTTCGATACGATGTATTTCTGAGCTGCGCTTGCCGCTTCGTCAGAGATACGCAAAGAGTCGGTTCTCATATAAGTGATGATACCGTGTGTTCCGCCAAATTCCGCACCGAGTTTAACGCCTTCGTAAAGTTCCTGCGCCACGCGCATAGTCTTTTTCGTCTGGAAATTAAGTTTGCGGAATGCGTCCTGTTGCATCGTGGATGTGATAAAAGGAGGCGACGGAGATTTGTTCTTCTTTGCGCGAACTACCTTCGAAACAATGAATTTTTCGGAATTGCAAGCATCGAGCACTTGCTGTGCTTCGCTTTCGCAGGAAAGCTCTTTTTTGCCTTCGCCGTTTCTGTGGTATTTTGCTTTTATCTTGCGCGCGCCTGCACCCTTGAGCAATGCATCTACAGTCCAATATTCCTTTGGTTCGAATGCGTTTATCTCCGCATCGCGCTCAACGATTATCCTCGTTGCGACAGACTGAACTCTGCCCGCGGAAAGACCGGATTTTACCGTCTTCCAAAGATAAGGGCTGAGCTTATATCCGACTATTCTGTCGAGCACTCGGCGCGCCTGCTGAGAGTTTACAAGATCCATGTTGATAGCGCGAGGGTGCTGTATCTCCGTTTGCACGGTATTTTTCGTTATCTCGTTAAAAGATACACGGTTTGCTTTTTCAGGCTCTATTCCAAGCACTGTCGCAAGGTGCCAAGCGATCGCCTCGCCCTCGCGGTCAGGGTCAGTTGCGAAGTAGACAGCGTCAGCGTTTTTTGCTTCCTTCTTTATCTGGTTTATAAGCTCTCCCTTGCCCTGTATATTTATATATTTGATTTTAAAATTATTCTCTATATCAACGCCGAGGCTGCTTTTGGGAAGGTCTCTGACGTGTCCTACAGATGCTATGACTTTGTATTCGTCTCCAAGATATGAGTTTATAGGATTGACCTTAGTGGGCGATTCCACTATCACGAGCTTGTGCATCGCAATATCTCCCTTCTTATTAGTTCTGTTAAACGCATTATACACTTAAAATCGAAGTCGTGTCAAGCCCCAATTTGTGAACAATGCTCTATTTGCTGAATAATCCGCCCGGCAAACTTCTGCAAAGACCGTCTATTTCGAGCGATGTGAGCGCACTCATCACCTCGTTCATGTCTATTCCGTTTCCCGTTTTATTCTGTATCGCGGCGGCTATCTCGTCGCCAGACATTGTACCGTCAAGGCTCTCCCAAACGAGTTTTTCCATGCCATCGAGCGTGGGAGGAGGCGTTGCCTCTTTTTCTTTGTTTTCCGCGGCGATATCGGATATGCACAAAAAATCGGTTATTTCTTCGAATTCTGTGCGATTTTCGGCAATCTGTTTTGCTTTTTCCACAGCTCTGTTGGAAACTGCACGCTTTCTTCCGAAGAGAGAGCGTTTCTTTCTCGTTTCGTTCACAAGGGCTGAGTGTTCGGGCGAAAAGGGCGCGGTCGGCTCTTCCTCGATAAAATGGTTTTCTCCTGTTATGCCCTCAATATTGACTCTGCCGTGCCAGATATCTTCATATTCCAAAAGTATCTCTTGTGCGGAGCGCACCATATGTGCGCCGCTCGCAATAAGCTCATTAGTGCCGTTGTGATATGCGCTTTCTATATCTCCCGGAAATGCGAATACATCCTTGCCCTGCTTGCGCGCGTGCTCCGCCGTGATGAGAGCGCCACTTCTTTCGTCCGCTTCAACAACGACCGTTCCGAGCGAAAGACCTGCTATCAATCTGTTTCTAACGGGAAAATGCTTGCCTGTCGGCGGTGTGCCGGGCGCATATTCCGTCAAAAGAGTGCCGTTTTCGGCGATAGCTTTCATGAGCGCTTCGTTTTCGCGCGGATAAACTATATCGATGCCGCAACCAAGCAAAGCGATCGTATGACCTTTGCGCGAAAGCGCACCGCGAGCGCACATCGCATCTATTCCGTAAGCCATGCCCGAAACGACTATCGCTCCCGCATCCGCAAGGTCCGCGCCGAGCTTGTACGCTGTGCGTAAACCTTTTTCGGAGCATTTTCGTGTGCCGACGCAAGCTATGGCTACTTTTTCATCTATGTTGGGAAATGTTCCTTTATAATACAAAACTATCGGCTTTGCGTGGATAGCGCGCAATCTTTGGGGATATACCGCGCTTTCAGGTGTCAATATGCCGACGTTGGCGCGCTGACAATATTCCAAAACGCGCTCCGCAACGGAAGTGTCCTTATCGCAAAGAGCATTTGCCAAGCCTTCGTGCTCCGGCAATACCTCGTAGATCGCGTATTTGTCAGCTTCAAATATCTCTTTCGGCGAGGAAAATTTGGAAAGAAGAAAGCTCGCCGTTTCGCTTCCTGCGCCGCAACGCAGGGAAAGCCATATATAATAGAGCATTGTATCCATTAACAGTTCCTCCGATCATATCAAAAAACAGAGTCGTTTATTTTTTCGCTCTGGCTCTGTGCGCTTCCCACATCAAAACGGAAGCGGATGTTGCCGCGTTGAGCGATTCGGGGCCGTCGCACATGGGGATGATAACGCTGTTTCCGCAGGCTTCTCTTACCTTTTGTGAAACACCATGACCCTCGTTGCCGATGATAAAGCCTATCTTGCCCGATACGTCAAGGTCAAGCAGATCTTCGCTCGTTCTGTCGAGCATGGCTGCATATATGCGGAAGCCCTCCGCACGCAAAGCGGATATATCGGAAACGATATCCGTGCAAACGCGCACATTCACCCTGAAAAGAGAGCCCATGCAAGCGCGCACCGTCTTGGGATTATATATATCGGCGCTTCCTTCGCCGATGTATACTGCGGAAACACCGAAAGCGTCCGCACTGCGGATGACCGTGCCGAGGTTGCCCGGGTCGCCCAATGTATCGAGCAACATTATAACATCGTTTTCGCCAAAGCTTATCTCTTTTTTCGCGAATTTACGCGCAACGGTAAAAACGCCCTGCGGCGCATTTTCAAACGAAAGTTTTTCGTATACCTCGTCCGTAACAAAAACTATCTTTTCGTCCACATCCGCTTTTTCGAAAACGGACTGCCAACGCTCGAAAGCCTTTTCCGTAACAAAGACCTTTTCAATATCCGTTTTTTCCTTTGCCGCATCTTCGAAAAGCTTTATGCCTTCAAAAGCGAAAAGTCCTGTTTTATCGCGTTGTTTCTTGTCCGCAAGCGCCGCGGCGGCAAGCACGGAGGGGTTCTTTCTGCTGGTTATGATCTCGCGCTCTTTCTGCATTTTGCGTTCACCTTTTCAATAAAAATTTGTAAACAAAAACCAAAGTGCAAAAGCACCTTGGTTTTCATCGTAAGCTATTATATTCTCTTTATAAATTAAAGAGCGTTTTTAGCTGTTTCAACGAGAGAAGCGAAAGCTTCTTTGTCGTTTACAGCGAGGTCAGCGAGCATCTTTCTGTTGAGGTTGATGCCTGCTTTCTTAAGACCGCACATGAATTTGGAATAGTTGATTCCGCAAACTTTAGCCTGTGCAGAGATTCTTGTGATCCAGAGAGAACGGAAATCTCTCTTTTTCATCTTTCTACCTGCGAAAGCGTAGTTACCGCTCTTCATAACAGCCTGTTTAGCCATCTTGAAGTGTTTGGATTTAGCACCCCAGTAACCTTTTGCAAGCTTCAACATTTTATTTCTTCTCTTGCGAGTCATCATCGCGCCTTTAACTCTTGCCATTTCAGTATCCTCCTAAATAATTGTTCCGCAGATCAGTCGTTGATAAGGGATTTGATAGTTTTTGTGAAAGAAGAGCTCAAATAAGCGTTCTTTCTGAGCTGTCTCTTGCGTTTGGGTGTCTTGATTCCGAGTTTATGACGACGGAAAGAAGAGTTGAGTTTTACTTTACCACTCTTTGTAGTGGAAAATCTTTTAGCAGTAGCCTTGTGTGTTTTGATCTTCGGCATAACTTTATATTCCTTTCGATTTTACAAAAATTTATTGTTTTACGGGCGAAATGAACATTGTCATGTTACGTCCGTCAAGAACAGCTTTTTTCTCCGCAGCGCCGATACCTTCGCAACCCTTTTCGAATCTCTGAAGTATTTCCGCACCGAGGTCGGTGTGGCGCATTTCTCTACCGCGGAATCTAACGACAACCTTAACCTTGTCGCCGTTTTTAAGGAAGCGGTGTGCGTGGTTAAGCTTTGTCTGGAAATCGTGATCGCCTATCGTGCAGGAAAGCTGGATTTCCTTAACATCGACAACCTGCTGTTTTTTCTTCGCTTCTTTAGCGCGTTTTTCTTTTTCAAAGCAGAATTTGCCGTAGTCCATTATTTTGCATACGGGGGGAACGGCGGCAGGAGAGATAAGAACAAGGTCAAGGTCTTTCTCGTGAGCCATTTCGAGTGCCGCTGCTATTTTGACAACTCCGAGCATTTCGCCGTCTGTAGATACGAGGCGAACCTCAGGAATCTTTATTTCCTCGTTGATAAGATTTTCTTTCGTGCTAATGGTAAGCACCTCCATAACAAAATAAATAATTAAAAAAGCGGAAAGCCAAAGTAAAGGCTCTCCGCATACAAGACATAACACACCCAATGTTCCTGGGAAATATCGTGTTTATTGACCGAGCGCGCTTTTGCGGCAGGGTGAGAACGGAGAACGTCCTTCTTTGTTTTTACCGATTAAGTATAACACAATATGCTACTTTTGTCAAGATATTATATTAAATTTTATTTTGTTTTATTTTTTCATCGTAAAAACCGATAACAAATCCGACAACGAATAAGATAACACTTATACCGACCAATATGCAGGAAGCATTAAACGAACAGATCTCATTTTCATAATAAAATCATTCCTTTATAATATTTTTCTTATTTACTTTTTGTGTTGTTGGTTCTGTCTATCGTATACATGATACAACCTGTCGAGGCAGTTACTACGGCGATTATGCCGACATAGCCTTCGGCATTCAGAAGCGCACCGACAATAAGACCCGCAATACCGATAAAGTAGACAAGCACGCATAACAACAATATCTTTTTCATCTTCATAATTAAATCATTCCTTTCATACATTCTTCAAAACCCAGAAGTATGTATGGAAATAATTGTTGAAACAGTGATGACCGATGCTAAAAATGCAGACATGATAAATTTTGTTTTTTTCATTTTTACATCTCCTGAATTTTTAATTATTTAAAAATTTTTTAAATATGCACTTATCAAACTGTCCTTTATTTTTCGATGAAATCATTCGCCTCCTTGAAAAATATTGTTGTTTTTTAAGCTGTTTGTCCAACCTCCTTGTCGAATTATTAAAACATATTATAGTCCCTTATTTTTGCTTTGTCAATGATATTTATTTTTATTAACAAAAAATTTATATTTAAACTTTTTTATCTTATCTTTCCTTTATCTATGCCATCGGCAAAGGGAAAATCGCTTATATCGCGCATGAAAGTTTTTCCCTTGAGATAGTCGAGGTGGGACGGTTCGTCGTCAAGGAACGTGAGCTTATATGAATAAAGCTCTTGACTGTCAAAACCCATCTTTCTGTCGTCGCGGTTTACGGCATATTTGCCGTCGCCTACGAGCGGATGACCGACGGAGGCAAAATGCGCGCGTATCTGGTGCGTTCTGCCCGTAACAAGCTCTGCTTCGAGTATATCGCCCATGGGGTGCTTGCCCACAACACGATAGCGCGTTACGATGTGCTTGACATCTCTTTTTCCGCGCGGCTCGTGATCGTAAACGGTAACTTTATTGTTCTTTGCATCTTTCCAAATGTAGCCGTCAAGCTCGCCCGATCTTTTTTCCATATTACCGTGAACGGCGAGCAGATAATATTTCGCAACGGCGCGCTTCTTTATCTTATCATTCATCACGCGCAAAGTAGCCGCGTTCTTCGCCGCGATAACTATGCCTGCCGTGTTGCGGTCTATTCTGTTGCAGAGCGCGGGAGCAAAGGAATTTTCCTCCTCGGGCACATATTCGCCCTTTCTCCAAAGGTAAGCTTTCACGCCCTCGATGAGCGTGTTCTGTTCCCCTGCCGTATCGCTGTGGCAGAGCAAGCCGGAAGGCTTGTCGCAAAGGAGGATGTTTTCATCCTCATATATAACGCCGAAATTTTGGCGGATATTTTTGAAAAAGTCGTCTCTCGGCTCTTTTTCCATAAATTCTTCTTTGATAAAAAGCTCCACGGTGTCGCCGACGTTGAGCATCTGTCCTATCTCGGCGCGCTTACGGTTCACCTTTATCTTTTTAAGGCGGATGTATTTATACATCATCGACTTCGGCAAGAGCGGAAAAGCCGCCGTCAAAAATTTATCGAGTCTTCTGCCTGCGTCATTCTGTTTTATTTCTATAATTCTCATAAGTCATCCTCCGATAAGCATCAAACGATCTCGCCGAATATCTTTTCGCCGTCATAAGATGTTACTTTGGCGCAGATCAACTTGCCGCGTATATCGCTTTCGCTCTTTACGTTCACTTCGAGCATATTTTCCGTGTGTCCCGTGTAGATCCCGTCTTTTTCCGTTTCGAAAAGGATATTGAAGCTCTTTCCGATAAAGCGCTCTACGTTATTTCGGCGCAAGAGCGTTTCAAGCTGTGCCAAGCGTTTTACACGCTCGTTTTTAACGCTTTCGGGGAGCTGTCCGTCCATCTCTGCGGCGGGTGTGCCCTCTCTCTTGGAGAACGGGAAAACGTGCATATGCAAAAATTCTATTTTTTCGGCGATATCGTAAGTATCAGCAAAATCCGCTTCGCTCTCGCCGGGGAAGCCTGCAATTATATCGCAAGTGAACGTCGCAAGCGGCATCTTCTCTTTGATGTAAGCTACATTTTTGAGCACTGTTTCGCGGTTATATTTGCGTTTCATATCGGCGAGCACTTTGTTGCTGCCGCTCTGCAAAGAGAGGTGGAAGCTGGGCATAAATTTAGGCTCGGATGCCATCTTGTCCACGATATCTTTTTTGAGCACGGAGGGTTCGAGCGAACCCAAGCGTATGCGTGCGATGTCCGTGTTTTCCGCCACATCGTGGATAAGCGCGGCAAGGTCGCTGCCGTCGGAAAGGTCTTTGCCGTAGGATGCCGTCTCAACGCCTGTCAACACCACTTCTTCGTAACCTGCGGAGCAAAGTTTTTTGACTTCTTCTACTATCTCGGAAGCAGGGCGAGAAACGACGTTTCCGCGCGCCGTTCTGATGATGCAATATGTGCAGTGGTTGTCGCAACCGTCCTCTATCTTAACGTAAGCGCGCGTGCGCTCGGAACGTGTTATGCTCATGCTCTCTATGGGTGCGGAGTTTACATCCATTATCTTTATCTTGTCCGCAACGTTCTCGCCGCAAACGAGCAATTTTGCCGCTTCCGCCGCGGAGAGCTTATTTCTGTTGCCGCAAACATAGCTTACGCCCGGTATCTTCGCTATAACGTCGGAATGTACCTGAGAGGCGCAACCTGTAACGATAACGTGAGCGTTGGGGTTTTCCGAGTGAGCGCGACGAATGAGCTTGCGGGATTTTTTCTCGCTCTCCTCTGTTACGGCGCAAGTATTGATTATATACACATCGCAAGTTTCCGTAAAAGGCAAAACTATAAAGCCGCTTTTGGAGAGCGCTTCTTCTATGGCGGTGGATTCATATTGATTTAGCCTGCATCCGAGCGTATATACGCTTGCTGTCGGCGAACCGTTTATTTCGTTCATTGTAAATTCTCCCTTAATATATATTATATCTTTAATCTTTCAAAAATAAAAATGAGGTGATCTCTCACCTCATTTTATCATATCTATTGCTTTATTTCAATCACTGTTTTCCGTTTTTTACGAGCGAACAAACATATTCTATAAATTCTTCGCGTGTGCAGTTATTCATATCGATTCCACTTATATGATTCGAGAGCGGTTCGTTGTAATACTCTGCCTTCGGAAATTTATCGAGATTTATTTCGGGTGCGCCGATCCATTCATACGCATGATCATCATTATACTTTTCGGGATCGCATTTTGTCAAAAGCAGAAGAATATCATTTGGCTTATCTTCTTCAAAATCAAGGAACCATGTTCCTGCATTTACATATGCTATGCTTTTTTCTTCACTGATTTTGGCAACATGATCTTCTGTTGTTGTATACAGCCTTATTTGACCGTTAGCATCACCTATGAGAGCATCTTTTACATCAAAGACATGACAAAAAAGATATTCTTCTTCATAATAAGTATTGCCATATTCATCTTTATCGGGAAATTTATATATTACTTCTTCCGTTACAAAATTTCCTATTATGACATCCGTAACATTTTCGCACATTTTTTCAAATGCGATATATTCCTCAAAAATTGCAGGTCTATCTTTATCAAAGTAATCGATCATTTCCAATATTGTTGTCGAATCGATAGATTCCGTTCCAATCGGTTTATTGTTACAAGATACTATAACAGCGAGGAGTGAACTAACGAGCATTAACGAAAGTATTCTTTTTAACATATCGTTCTTTTTCATAAAATCCACCTCCATTTTTTAATCGACAAACTTATCATATACAGCTTTTAAGTGCTGTTTTTCAGCAGTTGTTAAAAACATGCCTGATTTTTTTGTTGAATTATACATCAAGTCATTTTCTGTTTTTGAATGACCACAATAACCCAATGCATGACCCAACTCATGTATACATGTTTTTTTTACGCTATTATTATCATCATTATATTTTATATAAACTGTTGATTTTTGTATATTATAAACTTCTTTCAATATTTTAGAATCTTCTAATGTTACAATATTATCACTTGAATTATTCGCTTTAATAAGGCTAGTATATCCTTTCCAATTAGTAAAAACAGAACCATAAAGATTATTCATTTGACTTTCCGTTCCACCATATATTATAATATCAGCTTCATTTTTGTTTGTGGTAAATGAAAAATTAAGTCCTAAAGCTTCTCCCCACTGTTCAAGAGCATTATTTATATTA
>CAZERM010000023.1:0-17389 GCA_964514555.1 uncultured Lachnospiraceae bacterium
CAATTATATTATGTTATAAAACATTTACCGTTTCAAGATTCAATATCGCCAAAAATATATGTTTGTATTTGTAAATATTTTTTACTGCAAAGCTATAAAAAAGCCTCGACAGATATTTAACATCTGTCGAGGCTGATATATTACGCCGCTTACTCGTCAAACTGGATGTTGTACATATTGGCGTAGATACCGTATGCAAGGCAATTCACCTGCAATATCATGCACGATGTGCCGCCTGATTTCTTATAATCCGCAGGGTCGCAAGTTACAACTTCAATGCTTGTAACTCCCGCGGGCTGACCGGGATAAGTGCTTGCTACCACTCCGCTGAAATATACCGCTATGATATCGCCTTTTTTTAGCTCGTCTTTGGTTATCTCTTTGCCGTCTTTGATTATCTTCACACTTGATGGGATGCTGTAATCCCCATGGAAAAGGTCGGTACAACCGTAGGCATCGTATGTGCCGTTCACCGGTTCAAGGTCTTTATATGTGTGGTTGGGATCTGCTGTATGGCTTACGGTCGCTTCGCTGTTTTCAAAATCTGCGGGATCTATCAAAGTGATTTCGGAATCTGAATCGTTACAAGCCGTAACAGCTGCGATCGATGCCATAGCCAAAAACAATGCCAATATCTTCTTTTTCATAATATTCTTCTTATTATTTCTTATTAGAAAATGCCTGGAATAAGATGAGCCAAACCAAGACCGAGCGCGAAAGAGCAAGCGTTGGATGCGAGCGCATACAATACCGTCTTATAGCGCTTTTGCGGCTTGTCGCCAAACGAATCGAGCACCGCGATATATATTACCGCTTCTATTGCGAACACGCAAAATTCGAGGAATATATAAAGCAACGTGAACGCGAGCTGACCATGATAGAAATTTTGCACATTAAGTGCCACATTGAGAGCTATCTGTGTTACGGCGTTCACTATGCCGATGAGCACGAGCTGTTTTTTAGCCTTATAGCCAAATAAGAACGCTATGCCTATCTCTATTGCGATAGTCAATATTATTCTTGCGAAAAGGGATATCAGTTCCCAAGTGTAGTTATAGTTCTTTTCAAGCTTTACCACTTTTTCGCCCATTGCCGTAATGCTGTTATTTGCCGCATCAAAAACAAAGTAACTGTCGAAAGCGTATCTTTCTTTTATCTCGCTCGAAAGAAATTCGCCTGTTTCAGGGAAATAGATAAGCACTTTGAACTTATCGGGCGGATAATATGTCCATGCATATTCATCGGAACCCGAGCATTTTTCGAATATTTGGAGGAAATTATAGCCGTCTGGGTCTTTGTAGTCCACGAATGCCTTCCAAATATCGTAATCATCCTCATTTTCAAGGTAACGGTTATCGCGTTCTTCTTGGTAAACGCTTTGCGGACCGTTGCTCGTGTGGTAAGACAAGAGCGTTGCATAATAATCACCTGTCAAGCCGTTTATCTGCACGCGAGTGGACGGTTTGGGTCCCGTATCGGCAGAAGCGGAAAACGGTATCAATGTGAACAACATAAACACTAAGATAAAAACGGATAAAAATTTCTTTTTCATAATGAGCCATCCTTTCGTGTTAATTATTTGTAATATTAAACAGCAGATAAGATATCTGTGAAAATTCGTCGGGAGAAATTTCATAATATATATCATTTATCAATATGCGGTCAGTATATATGCGTATCACGCCCAATAAGACGTCATCGGAAAACGCTTCGATGATGTATATGGGAACGCCATCAAAGACCTCCATCTCGGCTTTAGGTGTCTTCTCTGCTTTGGCGCATACCGATGACAAGCACAATATAACAAGATTTGAAGTTTCCTCTTCGAATTCGTCTTTCCTTGTACCTGACGACTCCTGTCCATAATGGACAGATGCTTTTATTGACATTTTTGTTACGTACTCGTTCGGAAACAACGTCTGATCTTTCGTAAGTCCGCTTATATAAAATCCATATCCTCCGGCAATTATGGTATAGTTAGCAACGCTGTCGCCGTCAGCACTGCCGGCAGGCATCATCGCAGGGATTATCATCGCGGCATAAACGGAAACGCAGAGGGCAAATGGAACACATATCGACAAAGCGAGATTTCGGCGCGCCTTTTTCTTACTCATATATTCGTCTCGGCGGCGAAACACTTCCGCTTTAAATTCTTCGTTTGTTTTTTTCATAATAAAAGCTCTCCTTCCTCTCCGATGATGGAACGGAGTTTTTCTTTTGAACGGTATAGAAGATTGTCTATCTGTTTTTTGTTCTTTTTCATTATCTTTGCGGCATCGTCATAAGAAAACCCATCAAAATATACAAGGCAGAGCACCTCGCGCATATCTTTTGGAAGCTTGTTCATGCCGTCCCTAACGATGCGCTTGCATTCGTTTGAAAGAGCCTCATCCTCGGGAGAGATGAGCGAATAAAGCTCGCTCTCGGCTTCGGAAAGCTCCACGAATTGTATCTTTTTGTTGTGTTTTATATAGTCCAATGCGCGGCTTCTGCCTATCATAAAAAGATATGTTTTCAAAGACACTTTGAAATTATATCTGTGCTTATGCGTAAGTACATATGTAAAAACATCTATTGCAATATCTTCCGCCGTGCTTTCGTCATGAACATATTTTATCAGAAAGTGCGTGAGGTTATCGCGATATTCTTCTATTATATCTTCAAAAGCTGTTTCATCACCATCGAGAAAACGGCGGTAGCTACTTACACCGTTATCCATAAAGTTCCTCCTTGTTGTTTGCTTTCACTCCTTATACGAGCGAGAAAGAAAAAATCCTTGCGATTTTTTCAAAATTTTTGCTTTTATTTTTATTATAGCATTTTTTCGAGATGAAAAATACGAAAATATGATTTTTTACTGAAATCACGCTTGATATTCGTTGCAGCTGACGGATGAGTGTTTCTTTCTTATAAGCTTTTCTTGCAGATAAAAAAGCCTATTTAACTTATCCAAGGAAAAAATTTCAATTAAAACAAAATCCCCGACGGATTTTTGCATCCGTCGGGGATCAGATCTCAGATCAAAGATTTATGACGCCTGGTCGAACTGGCTGTTGTAAAGGTCGGCGTAGAAGCCGCCTTTTGCGAGAAGCTCGTCATGCGTGCCGCTTTCGATGATATCGCCGTTTTTCATAACGAGGATAAGATCGGAATTTTTGATGGTGGAAAGTCTGTGTGCGATAACAAAGGATGTTCTGTTTTCCATAAGTTTGTCCATAGCATCCTGTATCTGTTTTTCCGTTCTCGTGTCAACGGAGCTTGTCGCTTCGTCGAGGATGAGCATAGGTTTGTCAGCTATCATTGCGCGTGCAATGGTGAGCTGCTGTTTCTGTCCCTGGGAAAGATTTACCTGGTCGTTAAGCACTGTGTCGTATCCGTGAGGAAGTGTTTTTATAAAGTGGTCAAGTCCGACCGCTTTGCAAGCCGCCGTTATCTTTTCGTCGCTTACGTTTTCGGAGCAGTAAACAAGGTTTTCTTTTACAGTGCCCTCAAAAAGCCATGTGTCCTGAAGTACCATGCAGAACTGATCGTGAACATCTGCGCGAGTAAGCTCGCTCGTGGGCACGCCGTCTATGCGGATCTCGCCGCCCTGTATCTCGTGGAAGCGCATCAAAAGGTTGACCATGGTCGTTTTACCCGCGCCTGTGGGACCTACGATAGCTATCTTCTGACCGGGTTTTGCAACCGCGGAAAAGTCATGGATGATAACCTTGTCGGAATCTTCATAGCCGAATTTTACGTGTTTGAATTCAACAGTACCGGAAGCCTTGCCGAGTTTTCTTGTCTTGTGGCTCTCGTCTGCCATCTCCTCCGCTTCAAGGAACTCGAATACACGCTCGCCTGCTGCCGCCGCGGACTGGAGAGTCTGCATAGACTGCGCCATCTGAGAAAGAGGCTGTGTGAAATAGCGAACATAGAGCATAAATGAAATGATAACACCGAAATCTATATTGCCGGAAAGCGCAAGCGCACCGCCGACAACGCATACTACAACGTAGCCGAAGTTACCGATGAAGGACATCAAAGGCTGCATAAGACCGGAAAGACACTGCGCCTTAAAACCGCTCTGGAAAAGCTTATAGTTAAGCTCATCGAATGTTTTGCCTGTGTTTTCTTCGTCATTGTATGCTTTGATAACTGTATGACCTGTATACATCTCCTCGATATGACCGTTGAGGTTACCGAGATTCTTCTGCTGACGTGCAAAATACTTCTGGCTTCTGCTCATGATAAGGAACATAGCAACAAAGCCGATAAGGCAAGCAAGTACCGCCGCAACAGTCATCGTAACATTTGTGATGAGCATCATTACCAAGCTGCCCGCGAAAAGCACTATCGCGTGAACAAGGTTGCTTATGCTCTGGTTGAGCGACTGACCGATGGTGTCAACGTCGTTCGTAACACGAGAAAGCACATCACCTGTGCTTGTTTTGTTGTAATACCACATGGGGAGAGCATTTATCTTTTCGGATATATCGGAACGCATCTTTTTGGAAACACGCTGTGTTACCGTGGACATTATCCAGTTTTGAAGGACTGTCAAAAGCCAGCTTGCAACGTAAAAACCAACGAGCGTGAAACCAATCTTTGCAATAGCGCTCATGTCTATGCCCGTGATGATGCCGTCGCCTATCTTATTTGTCATCTCGCCGAGCTTATCGGGTCCGAGAAGTGTAAGTATCGTGCCGATAATGGCGCAAGCCACACCAACAACTATACCTGCGATATATTTGCGGCAATAAGCGAAAAGTTTTTTCCATGTGCCTACGAAATCTTTTGCTTTTTCGCCGCCGCCCATTCTGCCGCCCGGTCCACCCATTCTGCCGCCGGGACCTCGATGCATGGGTCTGTTGTTATATTCGTTTGCCATTATTCAAGTTCCTCCTTTGAAAGCTGAGAATAAGCTATCTGACGGTAGACTTCGCAATTCTGCATAAGCTCGTCATGTTTGCCTATGCCGACAGCTTTGCCATCGTCAAGAACGATGATCTTATCCGCATCACGGATAGTACCGATACGCTGTGCAACGATAAGTCTAGTAGAATCCTTGCACTTTTCGTTGAGCGTTTCGCGAAGAACGCGGTCCGTTTTATAGTCGAGCGCAGAGAAAGAGTCATCGAATATAAATATTTCGGGCTTTCTCGCTACGGCGCGTGCTATGGACAAACGCTGTTTCTGACCACCCGAAAGGTTGGAGCCACCTTGCGCGATGTAGCCGTCATATGTTTCGTTCATCTTTTCAACGAATTCTGTTGCCTGTGCCGTTGCAACGGCATCTTTGATATCTTTAAGGCTTGCTTCGCCTTTGCCGTTGTCGCCGAAAGCGACGTTGGAGCTTACCGTGCCGCTGAACAAGATAGCTTTCTGGGAAACATAGCCTATCTTATCGCGGAGCGCTTTCTGCGTATATTCTTTTACATTTACACCGTCAACGAGAACTTCACCGCTCGTCGCATCGTAAAAACGAGGGATAAGGTTTATAAGCGTGCTCTTGCCGCAACCCGTGGAACCAATGAAAGCGATAGTTTCGCCCTTCTTGGCAGTAAAAGAGATGTTATGCAAAACGGATTCTTCCGCTTCCGCATCGGGGTAGCTGAAAGAAACATTTCTGAACTCGATCTCGCCCTCTTTGCCCTTTATGCCCTTTGTTACGTTGCCGTCGCGAATGGAAAGCTCTGTATCGAGAACTTCGTTGATTCACTTTGCGGAAACGAGCGCACGAGGCAATATCATAAATATAGATACAAGGAGCATGAAAGACATTACTACCTGCATAGCATACTGAGAGAATACTACCATCTCGGAGAAGATGGTTACTTTGTCCATGAGACCTGCGTTGTTGATGAGGACAGCACCTATCCAATAGATAGCCAAAGAAAGACTGCTCATGATAAGCTGTATGCTGGGCATCATGAACGCCATCGTGCGCTGTGTGAACAACTGCGTAGATGTGAGATCTTCGTTGGCTTTTTCAAATTTATCTTCCTGATATTTTTCTGCATTGTATGCGCGAACTACGCGAAGTCCCGTGAGGTTTTCGCGAGTAACACGGTTGAGGTTATCCGTGAGGGTCTGCATCTTTGTGAATTTGGGTACTACTATCACCATACAGATAGCAACTACACACAAGAGCGCAACGACTGCGGCGCCCGTGGAGAATGTCCACTGCCATTCTTTGCCCGATATCTTGCAGATAGCCCAAACAGCCATGACAGGCGCTTTGATGAGCATCTGAAGACCCATTACAACGAGCATCTGTACCTGTGTAACGTCGTTAGTCGTACGAGTGATAAGGCTGGATGTGGAAAAATGTCCGATCTCCTGCATAGAGAAGGACTGTACCTTGTGGAAAAGCTTTCCGCGGAGCGTAAGACCCAAGCCTGTTGCGAGTCTTGCCGCGCAGATAGATGTTACCACTGTAGCCGCCAAGCTGCCAAGAGCAAAACCGAGCATTTTTGCGCCTGCGGCGATGATCTCAGACATCTCGCTTCCTTCGGACTGCACGAGCATCGTTATTTCAGACATATAGTCCGGGATGGTCAAGTCGAGCCAAACAGACAATACGATGAAAACAATCGCAATACCGATGAGCGCCCACTCTTTTGCTTTAAAATTTTTCAGTATTTTTGTCATTTTAGAGTTTTCTCCTTTTTTATTTTTTCGATTTTTTATATCAGAAAAAAGTAGAAAGACCCCTAAGGGTCTTTGCTTGAAATTCTGATAATGCCACAAATATCATTATTATTCTATCACAAATATTTTTCCTATTCAATGACCATAATATAAATGAATTATGAACTTTTTGTAATATCTCGAATTTTGTCGAAATAAGCAGAAAAAATATCGGAGCATTAAGCTCCGATATTTAATATCATCGATATTCGATTACTGCTGTTCGTCTTCAGGCTCTGTTGTTGCAGCTGTTGTAGCTGTAAGGTGAGAAACGTAGTTGTTGAGGTAAGCCTTTTTGAAGATAGTAGCGCCCCAGAAGTTTGTTGTAAGTTCGGAAAGACCGCTTGTTACATATGCTTCGGAGTTGAATACAACGGGAACAACGGGAGCATCTTTAAGGAGAAGCTCTTCTGCGTCGTGGAGATAGCCCACTTTGTCGCTCTGGCTTTCAGCAGCGAATGCGGATGCGATAAGAGCATCGTATGCTTCGTTGTAGTAGCCTGTAACGTGAGCAAGTTCTTCGTAAGTTACGTTGGACTCTGTGATAGTTTCGGAAATTCTGCCGCTGTATGCTTTAGCAAAAGGAGTGAGGTCATAGAGAGGATATGCAGAGTTCATCTGGTAGTCCAAACCGATAACATCATAGCTGCCTTCGGCATAGATCTTTGCGTAGTCTGCAAGAGATACACCTTTGAGAACAACTTTAAAGCCGAGGGATTCCCAAGCCTGTTTTGCATATGTTGCGATAGTTTTTTCTTTGCTCATGTAGCCGTAGCCGTTTTCTGTGGAAGCGGACTGGTAGCTGTCATTTGTAGAGTCTGTGAGGTAGTAGAGGTAGATCTCTTCGTATGTTGCGGGGTCGATGCCTGCATCGGAGAGTACCTGTTTAGCTGTATCGATGCTTGCTGTAGCGGAAAGGATATCGCCGCCTTCTTTACGGAATGATGTGCCCTTATTTGTATTGAATACCATAGAAGGGATAAGACCTGTTGCCGCAGAAGAACCGTTTGCCAATGCGTTTGCGATAGCTGTTCTGTCGAGAGCGATGGAAAGCGCATATCTTACGGAAGCGTTGGAACCGATAGCGGAATTTGTGTTGAAATAGTAAGAGTATGTGGAAGCAATATCTTTATACTTCACATCAGAAGAATTGAAGTTGTTGAGGATAGAGCCTGTAAGGTTGGATGCATAGAACAAGGAACCTTCGGAGAGCTTGGAGATGATATCTGTTGTAGCATCTTCTGCATATACTACCGTACGGTCAAGGGGCTCAGCATAGTGGAAGATGATCTGATAAGGTGTAACATACTTATCGATAGCTTCTGTGTTTGTCTGCTGAGAGAGGTAGTAATACTGGCTTCTTTCCAAAATGATCTCTTCGCCTTCGTTACCGGAGAATTTCTTCACCTTGAAAGCGCCGTTTGTGGAAAGGTCGCTGCTCTTTTTGGACCAAGTGTCTGCGTATGTTTTAACTTTTGTTTCGCGCACGGGAACAAGCGCAAGGCTGGCGAGGTTGTAAAGAAATTCGTCAACGTCCGCACCATCTTCAAACTGAACAGTCATTTTGTTTTTGGATACGGAATAGATGCCGATATCGTCTTCACCGATCTTACCTGTTTTACGATCGTAAGCGCCTTTGATGCAGAAGAGCATGGAAGCAGCTTCAGATTCGAATTCAGGGTCAAGGATACGTTTCCAAGCGTAGATGATATCGTTTGTCTGAACGAGAGAACCGTCGCTCCAATATGTATCGTTGATAGTGATATCCATTTCAACGATGCCTGTCTTTTCGTTTTCGGCAACTTCATACTCTTTCATAAGAGCTTTTGAAAGTTTGCCCTTTTCATCTATCTCCATAAGGCCTTCGAAGATAAGGCTGAGGATCTTAGATGTGTTTTCGTCTGTGTACGCGAGCGCGGGGTCGAGATCGTATACCTTTGTTCCCATGTATACATCGATCTTCGCGCCTTTGCCGTTTGGATCATCGTCTTCGATTTTTGTGCAACCTGCAAAGCAGAGAGCGCACATTGCGAGAGCCAAAGCGAGAGATAAGATTTTCTTCATTTTAACGAACCCTCCAAGTTTTTGTCTGAATACCGCGGTCGGCGGTAACGTTCGATTATTTGTCTATATAATTATATCACTACTCACCCCCATAAATCAAACCTTATTTTCACAATATTTAATATTTATTTGGTTTTCACTAAAATCGACCTTGGATTTTATTTATTTTTCACAAGTGAAAAGGCACCTTTTATCGAAAAAGACAATTTCTTTTTATAAAAATACTCGTTTTTAACTTGCACATATAGACAAATTGTAGTATAATACAAAAATGTGATAGAATTTATAATTCAAATAAAGAACAATATCAAATGCGAAATAGGAGAAAAAAATGACTGAATTCAAACACAGTATAGCTGTTTCTTTGAAAGAAAGCATCACCGCACTTTACCCCGCGGCTACGATTTCCGAAGAAGAAATTTTTGAAATGCTTGAATATCCGCCCGATGATTCCATGGGCGATGTTGCATTTCCCTGCTTCAAGCTTTCTCGCACGCTCCGTGCGGCTCCCCCGAAGATCGCCGAAAACATCTTCGGACATATCAACAATGCTCTGCCCGAATGCGCCGAAAAAGCACAGATCGTCGGCGGATACATCAACTTCTTCGCCTCCAACTCTTTCTTTGGCAAAGACATCCTCGCCAAAGTATTTGAAAAAGGCGCAGACTTCGGCAGAAAAGATATCGGCAAGGGCAAGACCGTCGTTCTCGACTATTCTTCCCCCAACGTCGCAAAACCTTTCCACATCGGCCACTTGGGCACGACCGTTATCGGTCATTCGCTCAAATTGCTCCATGAATACCAGGGCTATGATTGCGTAGGCATCAACCACCTCGGCGACTGGGGCACACAGTTCGGTAAGCTCATCGTTGCATACCGCAAATGGGGTTGCCGCGAAGATATCGAAAACGGCGGCATAGACAAGCTCGTTGAGCTTTACGTTAAATTCCATGAGGAAGCCGAAAAGGACCCTGCTCTTACAGACGAAGCAAGAGCGGAATTTACAAAGCTCGAACATCACGACGAAGAGAACCTCGCTCTTTGGAGATGGTTCATCGACATCAGCCTTGCCGAATACAAGAAAACATATGACCAGCTCGGCATCACTTTCGACAGCTACAACGGCGAAAGCTTCTATACAGATAAAATGCCCGAACAGGTCCAGATACTCAAGGACAAAAACCTTATGAAGATCGACGACGGCGCATCCATCGTTGACCTTTCCGAATACAATATGCCTCCCTGCCTCATCCTCAAGCGCGACGGTTCCACACTTTACCCCACGCGCGACATCGCGGCGGCGGTATATCGCGACAGAACATATCATTTCGATAAATGTATCTATGTTACTTCCGCAGGTCAGTCGCTCCACTTTGCACAGTGGTTCAAAGTTGTTGAGCTTATGGGCTACGACTTTGCAAAGAAGCTCTACCACGTTCCTTACGGCACGGTAAGCATCAACGGCGAAAAACTTGCAACGAGAACGGGTAATGTTATCCTCCTTCGCGACCTCTTCGCTTTGGCTATTGAAAAGGTTCGCGCCATCATGGAAGAAAAGAACCCCAATATGCAGAACAAAGACGAAGCGGCAGAAGCTGTCGGCGTTGGCGCTATCGTGTTCTATTACCTTTCCAGCAACCGTATACGCGACATAAACTTCGTTATGGAAGATGCACTCGACTTTAACGGTAACACAGGTCCTTATGCTCAGTATACATACGCAAGAACTTGCAGCATCCTTGCAAAACTTGCAGACGAAGCAAATGTTGCTCTCCCCGAAAATGTAGCAGAGCTTGACAAAGCAGAGCGCGACCTTATCAAGACATTCTCGCTCTTCCCCGAAAAAGTTGATGAAGCCATCGCAAATATGGAACCCAGCATCGTTACAAGATACATCCTCGATCTTTGCGGCGCATTCAACAGATTCTATCAGGCTTGCCCCATCGCTTCTTGCGAAGACGCAGAAAAGAAAGCCGTTCGTATCGCGCTCACACGCGGCACACGCGACATTTTGGGTAAAGCGCTCGAACTTATTTGCATCAAGCACCCCGAAAAGATCTGATAGAGATCAAAATTTAATAATACAACCATAAACCATATATAAAAGGAGATCTTCCAAATGTCAGGACATAGCAAATGGAAAAATATAATGCATAAAAAAGAAAAGACTGACGCACAGCGTGCAAAAGTCTTTACAAAGATAGGCAAAGAAATGGCTATCGCAGTTAAGGAAGGCGGTCCCGATCCCGTTTCCAACGCAAAGCTCCGCGACCTTATCTCTAAAGCAAAAGCAAACAACGTGCCCAACGATAACATCGAACGTGTTATTAAAAAAGCTTCCGGCGCAGATGCTGTTGCATACGAAGAACTCGTATACGAAGGCTACGGCCCCTGTGGCGTTGCCGTTATCGTTGAAACAGCGACAGACAACAAAAACAGAACAGCAGGCGAAGTTCGCCATTACTTTGATAAATTCGGCGGTAAGCTCGGCGTTACAGGTTCCGTAGGCTTCATGTTTACGGCAAAAGGCGTTATCGTTGTTTCCGAAACAGACGAATACGGCGATAAAGTTGTTGACGGCGACAAACTCATGGAAGACGCACTCGAATGCGGTGCTGCCGACTTCGCAGAAGAAGAAGGCTTCTTCGAGATCTACACAGAACCCGATGACCTTTCCGCTGTTTGCGACGACCTCGAAAAGAAGGGCTACAAATTTGCTTCCGCAGAAGTTGCAAAAGTTCCCTCCACATACGTTGCCATCGATTCCGAAGATGACAAGAAGTTCATGAACCTCTTGCTCGAAAACCTCGAAGAAAACGACGACGTAGTTAACGTATGGCACAACTGGGACGAAGAATAAGCCCCTTGTTTACCGAAAACCTTTGAAAAATTTTTTTACCGAAAGGCTTATAAATAATGATTATCGACAACAAATACCCTGTGGCATTCCGCAGTATGTTCCGCGAATATGATATCCGCGGCAAGGTATGCCCCGAAGAACTCTGCCCCGAAAACGTTTACAAGATCGTAAGTGCTTACGCAAAGTACCTCAAAAAGAGAAGCATCACAAGAGCTATCGTTGGTTATGACAGCCGCTCTTGTTCCCCCTCTTTTGCAAGTTCCGCAACAGAAGCGCTCATCGACAACGGTATCGACGTATTCTACACGGGTCTTACACTTTCCCCTGTAACTTACTTTGCACAGTACCACCTCAAATGTGAAGGCGCTGTTATGATCACAGCAAGCCACAACCCCGACGGTTGGTCCGGCTTCAAATTTGCAAACGGTTACTCCAAAACTCTCGAACCCGATGATATCAAGGAAGTTTACTCCTTGCTCGATCTCCCCAACGAAGGCGAAAAGGGTAAATTCGAAGAAGTTGACGTTCGCGATGCTTATATCGACGCTGTTGTTTCCAGAATCCACATGGGTCCCAAGAAGCTTCGTGTCGTGCTCGACGCAGCAAACGGCGGCGCAGGTCTCTTTGTTTACGAAGTATTCCAGCGTCTCGGCTGCATGACATTCCAGCTCAACATCGACCCCGACACATCTTTCCCCCACTACTTCCCCAACCCCTCCGAGCTTAAAGGCAGAGAGAGAATGAAGGAAATGATCCTCCACCCCTACATCCACGCAGACATTGGTCTTTCCTTTGACGGCGACGGCGACAGAATCGGCGTTATCGATGAAAAGGGCAACAACGTTTGGAGCGACACTGTTCTTGCGCTCATCGCAAAACAGCTCCTCGAAAAAGTTCCCGGCGCTAAAGTTATCTATGACGTTAAATGCTCCAAAGCACTCACAGACGTTATCGAAGCAAACGGCGGTCAGCCCATCATGTGGAAGACAGGCCACTCCTACATCAAATCCAAGATGCACGAGATGAACGCAGAGCTTGCTGGCGAACGCAGCGGTCATATCTTCATGGGCGGCGACGATTGGTACGGCTTTGACGATGCAACATTCGTTGCGGCTAAACTTGTTGAGTTCCTCTCTTACCAGGACGAAACAGTTTCCGAGATCATCGATACATTCCCCAAATACGTTACTTCCCCCGAGATCAAGGCTCACTGCGCCGATGACAAGAAGTACGGCATCATCGATGAGATCACAGAAAAACTCAAAAAAGACTTCCCCGGCAAAGTTTGCGATATCAACGGCGCTCGCGTTGAATTTGAAGACGGTTGGGGCCTCGTTCGTGCTTCCTCCAATATGCCCGAACTCGTGCTTATATTTGAAGCAAAGACAAAAGAACGCATGATGGAGATCCACGATCTTATCAAGAGCTACACTCGCCAGTATTCCGAAATTTCCGATGAATGGGAAAACGACGTTATCTGAGTTTAGCTCAAAAACTTAAACAAAAAACGGACCGTCCGAACCAAAAGTTCGGGCGGTCTTTTGCATATTCACGCTATCTGCAATATCCATTGTATATCTTCCGCCGTTATTCCCTTGAATATGAGCAAGAACGAAAAATATAACACGAGCATCACCATTATTCCGCAGACGGTCTCTATCGCCATGCTGTAAAAAGAAATATTTATCGCACGGAACAAAAGGTTCGTTACCGTTGCCGCACCGATGACAGAAAGCACGGGGGATATCACCGTGCGGAATATCGGTATCTTTACGCCTGTTATCTTTATAAGGCGACTGAGGCTCAAAACATCGTTGAGAAGTTCCGTGCAAAATACGCAGATGACATATCCCGCAATGCCCATCTTAGGGAGCAACGTATAAACGAGCAATACGCTCACCGCAGAATCTATAATGTTGTATTTCATCGAATTGAGCTGTTCGTTAAGCCCTTTGAGCATACCGTCAACGGTCATATCAAGGTACATCAGCGGCACGAGCACGGCAAATACACCGATATATCGTGATGCTTCCGCACTGTGATATACTATATTTCCGAGCGGTTCCGAGAAAAATATAAGCACACCGGCGCAAGCCACACCGAAAAGCACGGAAAGGTTTATCGCGCGCGAAACGATATATCTTATATGCGGCGCATCCCTCCTGCCGTATCGCGTGGAAAGCTCCGAAAGTTCGGGCACGATGAGCGAAGCAAACGTCGCAGATATCGCCGAAGGAAAGAGTATCAGCGGAAATACCATGCCGTGTATCGTACCGTAGGAAGCGAGAGCTGCGCCTTGGTCCGCACCCGAGCGTTTTAAGCCGTAGGGTATTAGTATATGCTCTATCGTAACAAGCCCGCTTCTGACATATGCGCTTGCCGCTATCGGCAAAGATATGCGCAGCATCCTGCTCGCAAGTCCATGTGGAACGCTTCCTTTTTTTGCGCCGAGATGCTTTTTCTTATCGTAAAAATAAAATGCAAGCAGGTATATAAACGAGAGTCCCTCCGCTATGCTCGTGCCGAGGACGAGTGAAAGGCAAGCGTATTCAATGCTCTTCGGACCTATTATTCGCAGAAAAAAGACCGTTATCCCTATCTTTACAAATTGCTCCGCAACTGAAGCGGAAGCGCTTTTGGAGACCCTTCTGACAGCGTTGAAATACCCTGCCAAAACATTGGAAAGCGCTATAAACGGCAAGCTCACCGAAAGCGCTTTCAGCGAAAGCACCGTGCGCTCATCCCCCAAAAGCGTTGTGCCTATCGGACGTGCAAATATAAACAAAAGCGCCGCCGCACAAAAGCCGAATATCAAGCTGTATGTAACGCATTTTCTGACTGAAGCGACGGCGGAACGCACATTATCCTTTGCCAGCTCCTCCGAAACGAGGCGCGTTACCGCAAGGTTTATGCCCGACGTCGCAACGGTTACGGCGAAAACATACACGCTCGTTATAAGCGAATAAACGCCTATGCCCTCGGCACCTACCGCATTTGCCGCGTATGCGTTGAACGCTACCGAAATTATACGCATGAATATCGAAACACTGCCCAAAATGGCGGCATTCGAAATAAATCTTTTTAACCTGTTCATTTTCCGCTCCGTATCGTGATATATTCTTTATGAAAATATATTGTGTATAACGCTTTTTTATGATAAAACGATCATCGCAAAATATTCTTTTCCGCAAAATAAGTTGAAAAATATCGATAATGATGATATACTGAAAAAAACAATATTTTTTGGAGGCACTATGAAAAGATACCCCCTCATTCTTGAATATACGTCGCCTGCTCCCGAATATGCGGATTTCGTCTTTGCACGACAGGACGACAAACCCAATGCGGGCTGGGAGAAATGGTCTTTGCCGATAGGCAACTCGCATTTCGGCGCTTCTCTTTTCGGCAGAACGCTCAAAGATCGTGTTCAGATAACCGAAAACAGCATCTCAAATCCCATCATCAACGGCTATCATTGGAAAACAGGTCAGGCGGGAACGCGCACGTTCGGCGACCTCATCTTTGATTTCGGACACGAAGAAACGGAAAATTATCGCCGTTATCTTTGCCTTGACGATGCAATATCAGGTGTCGAATACGACTACGAAGGTGTGCATTACACACGCGAATATTTCGCAAGCTACCCCGATAATGTACTTGTGATAAAGCTTCGTTCGAGCCAAAAAAGCAAACTCTCGTTCACGCTCACGCCGCTCATCTCATTCTGCCGCGACTATTGCCATACAGAGGGCGACGGCGCAGGAAGAAGCGGAGAAGTATTTTCCGAGGACGACGATCTTGTAATGCGTGGTGTTTCTTTCTATTATGATATAAAATACGAAGGCAGAGTTCGAGTTTTACAGCATGGCGGCTCTATCGAAAACGCAGACGGTGCGATATACGTTTCCGATGCGGACAGTGCGGAAGTATATTTCACCTGCGGAACAAACTATAAATTCGAAAGCAGAGTGTTCACGGAGGAAGAGCCGACAAAGAAGCTCGCGCCCTACGATGACCCTTGCGAAAAAGTAAAAGAAACGCTTGCAAAAGCATTCAAAAAAGGCTATCAAGCAATCAAAGCCGACCATATCGCGGACTACACCTCCCTTTTCGGCAGAGTTGAGATAGACCTCGGCGGAGAATACACGAAAACTCCGACAAACGAACTTCTCGACGCTTATAAAGAAGGCACGGAGAGCAGATACCTCGAAGAGCTTCTCTATCAGTACGGAAGATATCTGCTCATCGCTTCTTCTCGCCCCGAGGGCTACCCTGCAAACCTCCAAGGCACATGGAACGCATACGACAGCTCGCCTTGGGGCTGCGACTACCACCACAACATCAATGTTCAGATGAACTATTGGCCCGCGGAGATAGCGAACCTTTCCGAATGTTTCGACGTTTACACGACATACGCAAAAGCTTATATGCCTTTGGCAAGAAGAAATGCAGATAAATATATCCTTGAAAACTTCCCCGACAAATATGAGGGCGAAGGCAAAAACGGTTGGACCATCGGCACGGCGGCTTCCCTTTACAGCATAACGGAACCGAAAAGCCATTCAGGCCCCGGAACAGGCGGCTTTACATCGCTTCTTTTCTGGGATCACTATGAATTTACAAAGGATAACACATATCTCAAAGAGATAGCTTACCCCTATCTGCTTGAAATGTCCCGTTTCCTTTTGAAAGTGCTCGTCAAAAAAGACGGCAGGCTCCTTGCAGGCATATCCGCCTCCCCCGAACAACAGGGACCCGACGGCAAATATTATATCACCGTTGGCTGTGCATTCGACCAGCAGATGATATACGAAAACTTCGACCGCACGATAAAAGCAGCTCGCCTCCTCGGCATCGGCGAAAACGATGAACCTCTTTTGATGGAGATAGAGAAAACTCTCCCCTACCTCGACCCTGTTTTGATAGGTAAAGACGGTCAAGTAAAAGAATTTCGTGAAGAAGAGCATTACGGAGACATCGGCGAATTTAACCACCGCCATATATCACACCTTGTTTCACTCTACCCTGGCACGCTCATCAACCGCAACACGCCCGAATGGTTGAACGGCGCAAAGATAACGCTCGATTATCGCTCCGATAGATCCACCGGGTGGGCGGCGGCACACAGACTTTGCCTTTGGGCGCGCACGGGCGACGGCAACCGTGCACACAAGCTCTATCAGTCTATCATCAAAAACAACATCCTCCCCAACCTTTGGGATACGCATCCTCCGTTCCAAATAGACGGCAACTTCGGTGCTACCGCAGGCGTAAGCGAGATGCTCTTGCAGAGCACGGCAGGATATATAGACGTACTTCCCACGCTCCCCGATGCATGGGCAAACGGCAGTTTCAGCGGCATTTGCGCGCGCGGCGGCTTCTCCGTCGATTGCGAATGGAAAAACAAAAAGCCGTATATGCTCCGCGTAGTGTCCAAAGTCGGCGGACTTTGCAGGATACACTTCAACGGCGCGGAAAAAGCCGTTGTGGACGGCAAAGAATACGGCATAGACAACGATGTGCTTTCTTTCAACACGCACAAAGACGAAGTAGTAAACATTATATTGTAAATATTAAAAAGGACCACACGTTCGTGTGGTCCTTCTGCTTTTTTTCCGAAACGTACAACTACAAGGTTCCCTCAACTTTTTCTTGTTTAAAGTTTTTCTTGCAGATCAAGAAATGCTTCTAGAATCAATATAAAACAAAAAAGTCCTATCTTTCGATAGGACTTTTTCTTTGGTGACCCGTACGGGAATCGAACCCATGTTACAGCCGTGAAAGGGCCGTGTC
>CAZERM010000024.1:0-16698 GCA_964514555.1 uncultured Lachnospiraceae bacterium
ATATTCAACGCTATATGCGTGAAAGTGAAAGAAGGAATTTTTGATGAAACGTTATCTTTTGAACGAAAATTTTAATGAGCTTCCGGTAATGAAAACGGATGTACTCATCGTAGGCTCCGGTATCGCCGGACTTTACGCAGCACTCAACCTTGACACTTCCATGAAGGTTACGGTAATAACAAAGGCTTCCATCGAAAAGTCAAACTCTTGGCTTGCACAGGGAGGTATAGCCTCTGTTATCTCGCCCGACGATATTTATGCTTCTCACATAGAAGACACGCTTAAAGCGGGCGCCGGACTTTGCGACGAAGAAGCTGTAAAGCTTCTTGTTGAAGAAGGGCCCAAGGATATCCGCAGCCTTTGCGAACTCAGCGTTCCTTTTGACCAGAACGAAGACGGCGAACTTCTCATCACGAGAGAAGGCGGTCATAGCCGCAGAAGAATAGTTCATTGCGGCGGCGACGCAACGGGCAGAGAGACTACGCGCCGTTTGGGCGAGATAACTTTGGCGAGAAAGAACACGGAATGTCTTTTCGGTACATACCTTGTTGATATCCTTACGGATGAAGACGGTGTTTGCGGCGCTATCATCTCCAACGGTCAGCCCAAGCTTATGATATGCTCCAACATCATCATCGCAACGGGCGGTGCAGGCTACCTTTATACAACGACGACGAACCCTGACGGTGCTGTCGGCGACGGTATTGCGGCGGCTTGCCGTGCAGGTGCCGAAATATTCGGCATGGAACTTGTACAGTTCCACCCCACGACGCTCGCAACGGATGATTGGGTATCAAAGCGTGCATTTCTTATTTCCGAGGCTGTACGCGGCGAGGGCGGTATCCTTCGTAACAGCAAAGGCGAAGCATTCATGCAGGGCAAGCATCCGCTTGCAGACCTTGCACCTCGCGATATCGTAACGCGCGAGATCATAAAAGAGATGAACCGCACGGGCGAGGATAAGATGTTCCTCGATGTTTCTTCCATGAGCCCCGAGTTCTTCGAAAATCGCTTCCCGACGATATTCAACGAATGTCAGAAGCGCGGTGTTAATGTTCCGCACGATTGGATCCCGATCCGCCCCTCTCAGCATTACCTCATGGGCGGTATCAAAACAGACCTTCACGCCCAGACGAACGTAAAAGGTCTTTACGCTTGCGGCGAATGTTCTTCCACGGGTGTTCACGGCGCAAACAGACTTGCAAGCAACTCCATGCTCGAATGTCTCGTTTTCGGCAGACGTGCCGCAGAAAACATCAAGGAAAACTTCCGTGCCGCAAAAGACAGCATCGCTGTTTGCGATAACACGGATGCTTCCGTTGCCATCGACGAAGGCAACATCAACCAGAAGATAGAGTTCGTTCGCAGTACCGTTACAAAATACGCAGGTCCCGTTCGTACACCCGAAGGTATGGCAGAGGGCAAGCGTATCATCGACGAACTTTTTGAAAAAGAGCAGAGTGTAAAACTCACAAAAGAAATAGATTTTTACTACTACAATATGCTCTCATGTGCTAAAATGATATTAGACGGCGCTATTGCAAGAAAAGAAAGCATTGGCGCACATTACATTGTGGAGGACTGATAAAGATGAAAAACAACGAATTTGACCTTTATATGCCCGAGGTGGACGATATCCTTTCTCGTGCTCTCAAAGAAGACGTAGGCTACGGCGACATCACGACACGTTCGACCGTTCCTGCCGACAGACGCGCTCACGGCAGATATATTGCAAAAGAAAGCGGCGTGGTTTGCGGACTTTTCATTTGCGAAAGAGTTTTTGAACTCGTTGGCGGCGACGTTGAATTCAAACCGCTCAAAAACGACGGTGATTACGCCGAAAAAGGCGAAGTTATCGCGGAAGTTTCCGGTAACGCACGCAACATCCTTACAGGTGAACGCGTAGGTCTTAACCTTTTGCAGCACCTTTCCGGTATCGCAACGATGACAAAAAAGACAGTTGACGCTGTTGAAGGCAAAAAAGCCAAGATCGTTGATACTCGCAAAGCAACGCCCGGACTTCGCATACTCGAAAAATATGCAGTTCGCGTAGGCGGCGGCACGAACCATCGTTTCAATCTTGCTGACGGTGTTTTGATCAAAGATAACCACATCGTTGCTTCCGGTTCCATCAAGAACGCTGTTGCGGCGGCAAGAAAGAGCGTTCCGCACACGATAAAGATCGAAGTCGAGATAGAAACATTCCCCCAGCTCGAGGAAGCTCTCGAAGCGGGCGCGGATATCATCATGCTCGACAATATGTCCGTTCCCGACATGGCTCGCGCAGTTGAGATAGTAAACGGCAGAGCTGTAACGGAAGCCAGCGGCAATATGGGCGACAAGACAGCGGACGAACTTCGCGCTGTTGCGGATACCGGTGTTGATATCATCAGCGTAGGCTCGCTCACACACAGCGTTCACGCTATGGACATAAGCTTGAAACTTATTATGGACTGAGTCCGAGCGGAGAACGGATATGAAGAACGAAAGCTTTGCAGATGGATCGTATGCCGCAAAAGCGGAAGAAACTATTTCCGAAAACTTGAAGCATCTTCTTTGTGCCGAGGCTTCCGTTCACGAACGAAGATTTGCACATATCAGAGAGCGCGCAAGGCTTATCTCCTTGGCGCTCAAAGCGGCTTCGGGCTTTGACGATATCATGGATGCCGTCGCACATTTCGACGGTGCCTCCGAGATATACGGCGATATGAAGGGTAAAGGCTTTTCGCTTTCGGATAACCTCTGCGCGGCGAACGCGCCGCTTTCGGGTTGCCTTTCGGAATATACCAAAAAGCTCGATGACCTTTACCTTTGCAAGAGCATTGCCGCATTTGACGATAAAGATCATTCGGATATCGACGCGGTAAAATGGCTCTCCGAGCATTATAAAGAGGATACTACACCGTTTAAGGACAGAAAAGTATCCTTTGTGAGAGGAAACCAGAGCGGCAAGGCGTTTGAACGCTTTGCTCGCTTTATTCCGGGTGTACTTGCCGAATACGAGGAAGATTTCAAAAGCGCTTGCGAAGCAGTCGCCGCAGGGGAAGCGAACTATGCGATAATACCCGTTGAAAACTCCACGGACGGCAGGCTCCACGGTTTTTACAGGTTGATAGAGAAATATTCTCTTTCAATAGTGCTTTCGTCATCGGTGCTTTCCGATGACGGAGAAGTCAGCACGAAGTTTGCGCTGGTATACAAAAACTTCGATATAATAGGAAACATCGGTTCGCGCACGCTCGAATTTCGCATAACGCTTGCGGACCAAGGGCAGCTCGGCAATATCATCCTCGCGGCGGATTTCTTTGGGGCGGATGTTTTGAAGATATACTCCTTGCCGATATCATCGGTAGGACGCGAAAATTCTTTCGGCATAACGCTCTCCATAGATAACGCCGATATTTCGGGGCTTTTGTGCTATCTGTTTTTGGAATATCCGCAGTTCTTCGCAATAGGGCTTTACAGAGCCGTGGAGGAATAATATATTATGAGAATATTGGGAATTGACCCCGGCATAGCCATCGTCGGCTACGGTGTTATAGACGCCGAAAGGGGAAGATTCAAGCTCGTCGCAATGGGTGCGGCAAGAACGCCTACGGGCATACCCGTCGAAAAGCGAATTGAGATGGTATATGACGATATGTGCGAGATAATAGACACATACCGCCCCGACTGCATCTCTTGCGAGGAGCTTTTTTTCAATACGAACCAAAAGACCGCTATCGCTGTTGCGGAAGCGCGCGGCGTGATACTTTTAGCGGCAATGAAAAAGAATATAGACTTTTACGAGTATACTCCGCTTCAGGTAAAGCAATCCGTTGTCGGCTACGGCAGGGCGGAAAAGAGGCAGGTCATGGAAATGGTCAAGATGTTCCTGCACCTTGACAAAGTGCCTAAGCTTGACGATACGGCGGACGCGCTTGCTTTGGCTATATGCCACGCACACGCCTCCGAATCGGGTATACGCGATTTTTATAATCAGAAAAAAGAAAGGCTGTTGTAACGGCTTTTTGAATTTATCGACCTACGGAAAGGAAAGAGAAAATGTTTTATTATGTTCGAGGTGAGCTTGTGTTCACCGAACCCGGAACGGCCGTTGTCGATTGCGGCGGCGTTGGCTATAAGCTCATCGTAAGCGATAATACGCTGGGCAAGCTCGCTTCCATGGATAAAAAGGAAGTGCTTCTTTATACTTATCTTTATATTCGCGAGGATGCGGTGGACCTCATCGGCTTTGCCGCAAAAGAGGAGCTTTCCGCGTTCAAGATGCTCATAACCGTTTCGGGCATAGGACCCAAGGCGGCTATGTCCATACTCTCTGTGCTTTCCGTTGAAAAATTTGCTCTTGCCGTTTCCACGCAGGACGTAAAGACCATATCGAAAGCTCCCGGTATAGGTAAAAAGAGCGCCGAGCGCATCGTGCTGGAGCTTAAAGAAAAGGTAGCCAAAGAATTTGCCGTTGTCGCCACGGATGGCGCGGACGAGGGATATATCGAAGACATGGGTCTTGGCGGCAGTAATTACGAGGAAGCGGAAAAAGCGCTTATCGTTTTGGGCTATACAAAGGCGGAGGCACAGAGCGCGCTCAAGGGTATACCGTCCACGGCAACGCTCGAAGAGATGGTCTCCGCGGCGCTCCGCAAAATGGCGCTTCGATTTTGATTTTTAGGAGTTTATTTGAATGATAGATAAATTTGACACTTCCGCCGCAGGGGCGATAGACAACGACGAAAGAATAATCGCGACATCATATCGCGAGGAAGATTCGGATGTTGAAAACGGTCTTCGTCCGCACGCGCTGGATGAATATGTAGGTCAGGAAAAAGCGAAAGAAAACCTCAAGATCTATATAGAGGCGGCAAAGCGCCGCGCGGATTCGCTTGACCACGTTTTGCTCTATGGTCCCCCCGGACTCGGTAAAACGACACTTTCCGCGATCATTGCAAACGAGCTTGGCGTAAACATCCGCGTAACCTCGGGCCCCGCGATAGAAAAGCAGGGCGACCTTGCGGCGATACTCACGAACCTTTCGGAAAACGACGTGCTTTTCATAGACGAGATACATCGTCTTTCTCGAAACGTAGAGGAGATACTTTACCCCGCGATGGAAGATTTCGTGCTCGATATAATAATAGGAAAAGGTCCTGCGGCGCGTTCGCTCCGTTTGCCTTTGCCGAAGTTTACGCTTATTGGCGCCACGACACGTGCGGGTCAGCTCTCTACGCCGCTCCGCGACCGTTTCGGTGTGCTTTTGCGCTTGGAACTTTACACTCCCGAGGAGCTTTCGCTTATAATAAAGAGAAGCGCGGGAATACTTGATATTATGATCGAAGACGGTGGCGCTATGGAGATAGCAAAGCGTTCGCGCGGTACGCCCCGAATCGCAAACAGATTGCTCAAAAGAGTGCGCGATTACGCACAGGTAAAGGGCGACGGCAACATCACGCAGGAGATTGCGGACAAAGCACTCAATATGCTCGAGATAGACGAGCTTGGACTTGACAATATAGACAGAAGGATGCTTGAGACGATAATCAAGTTTTACGGCGGCGGTCCCGTCGGCTTGGAAACTCTCGCTGCAACGATAGGCGAGGAAGCGATAACGCTTGAGGACGTTTATGAGCCTTACCTTATGCAGATAGGCTTTTTGAGCCGTACCCCCAGGGGCAGATGCGTAACGCACCTTGCATACGAGCACCTCGGCATACCCTTTATGGGCAGCGATTGCTTGCAGATAGGCGAGCAGATGAGGCTTGAGCAGGTAAAAATAAATTTAGACGAAGGATTTTAAGATAAAATGTGGATAGCTGACGGTTGGAAAGATTACGAACTTATAGACACATCGGACGGTTTGCGCCTTGAACGCTGGGGAGATTATACCCTCGTTCGTCCCGATCCGCAGGTAATTTGGAAAGGCGTAAAGACAGATCCGCTTTGGAAAAAGGCGGACGGCGTTTATTCAAGAGAAGGCGGCGGCGGTAAATGGTCTCGCCTTGCCGTTCCCGAAAGCTGGAATATCGGCTACGGCTCAAAACTTAACTTCAAAATAAAGCCCATGGGCTTTAAGCATACGGGACTTTTCCCCGAGCAGGCGGTAAACTGGGATTGGTTCTCCGAACTTATCAAAAAAGCTGACCGCCCCATCAAAGTGCTCAACCTTTTCGCATATACCGGCGGTGCAACGGTAGCCGCAGCGGCAGCAGGCGCTTCCGTTTGTCATGTTGACGCTTCAAAAGGCATGGTGCAGATGGCGAAAGAAAACGCTGCTCTCTCCGGTCTTGCGGAAGCTCCGATAAGATATATCGTGGATGACTGCGAAAAATTTGTTGAACGAGAGATACGTCGCGGCAATAAATACGACGGTATCATCATGGACCCTCCCTCCTACGGCAGAGGCCCCGGCGGCGAGGTATGGAAGCTTGAAGAATGCATCGGCAGATTTGTTTCTTCCGCGGCGAAGCTCCTTTCGGACGATCCGCTCTTCTTCTTGCTCAACTCTTACACAACGGGACTTTCCGCATCCACTATGGGCTACATACTCAACCTTGAGGTAGCAAAAGGTCGCGGCGGCAAGGTCGTTTCCGATGAGATAGGCTTGCTTGTTCGCCAGACGGGCGCTCCGCTTCCTTGCGGCGCTTCCTCAAGATGGACAAAATAAATTTTTTAAGGAAAAAAGATGGCTGAAATTGTTATAAAAGCGGAAGGTCTTTCCTTTTCCTATGAAGATGAGGAAGGAAACGGCCCCGCGGTACTTGAAAATTTCGATATTGAGATCGAAAAAGGCTCTTTTACGGCGCTTCTCGGTCATAACGGAAGCGGAAAGAGCACGCTTGCAAAGCTTTTTAACCTTATTCTTGCGCCGACAAAAGGCTCGCTCTATCTTTTCGGCGAAAAGATAGACGAAGAAACCATGACGGAGGACGATCTTTTTGACCTTCGCCGTCGCGTGGGAATGGTCTTCCAAAATCCCGATAACCAGCTCGTTGCAACTATCGTGGAGGAGGATGTTGCGTTTGGACCCGAAAACCTCGGCGTGCCGCCCAAGGAGATACGCGAGCGTGTTGACAAAGCGCTCGAGCTTGTCGGCATGACGAAATTCGCTCGCCACAGTCCGCATCAGCTTTCGGGTGGACAGAAACAGCGCGTTGCCATTGCAGGTATAATCGCTTGTAACCCCGAGATTGTTATATTTGACGAATCCACCGCCATGCTCGACCCCATCGGCAGAGCAGAGGTGCTCGAAACCATCCAAAAGCTCAATAAAGAGAACGGCACGACCGTTGTCCTTATTACTCATTACATGGAGGAAGCCGCAAAGGCAGACAGAGTCGTCGTTATCGACAGCGGCAAAAAGCTTTTGGACGGAACTCCCAAGGAAGTATTTTCTCAGACGAAGATATTGCGCGGTGCGGGACTCGACGTTCCGCAGACTACGCTTTTGCTCCAGGAGCTTGCAGACGAAGGATATGACCTTCCTCGTAATGCGCTCACGCCCGAGGAGGGCGCTGTTGCCTTGGCAAAAATTTTGGAGGAAAGGAAGAAGAATAAATGAACGCGGCTGAACTTAAAGGTGTATCGTATGTATACAGCAAGAACACGCCTTTTATGAAGGTGGCTGTGGACAACATAGACATAATCTTCGAGGAAAATAAGATAACGGGTCTTATCGGTCATACGGGAAGCGGCAAATCCACCGTGGCTCAGATGCTCAACGGACTTTTGCGCCCCACTGACGGCGACGTGGTGATACACGGCAGAAATATGTGGGAAGACCCCAAAAAGATAAAAGAATTTCGCTATATGACGGGTCTTGTTTTTCAGTACCCCGAATATCAACTTTTTGAAGAGACTGTTTACAAAGATATCGCTTTCGGACCCAAAAACATGGGTCTTTCAGAAGAGGAGATAGATGTGCGCGTGCGAGAAGCCGCTCGCTTTGTCGGCATACCCGATGATATGCTCGAAAAATCTCCTTTCGATATCTCCGGCGGACAGAAGCGCCGAGTAGCTATTGCAGGTGTTATGGCTATGCGCCCGAAAAACCTTGTGCTCGATGAGCCTGCGGCAGGTCTTGACCCTCGCGGCAGAGATGAGATATTGAGCAAAATATGTGCATATCAGAAGGAAACAGGCTCCACCGTCATCATGATAAGCCACAGTATGGAAGATATGGCGCTCTATTGCGACAAGCTCGTTGTTATGAGCCATTCCAAACCCATCATGACTGGCACTTGTGCGGAAGTTTTCTCTCGCGCAGACGAGATAGAAACGGCAGGTCTTGCCGTTCCGCAGGTTACAAAGCTTATGACGGAACTTGCCAAAAAGGGCTATGATGTAAACACATCCGTTTATACGGTCGAAGATGCAAAAAAAGAACTTTTGCGAGTGCTCGGAGGTGAGAAAAAATGTTAAAAGATATTACTTTGGGACAATTTTTCCCCGGAAACTCCTTGCTCCATAAGCTCGATCCCAGAATAAAGCTTATCGCTTGCATCGCTTATATCGTTGCGATATTCTTGTGTAAGTCCGCCGTTGCATACGGCGCTATGATATTGGTAACATTGGCGCTTTTGATAATGTCGAAGTTGCCCATAAAGACAGTGCTCAGAGGTGTAAGATCGATAATCTTCATCATCATGTTCACGGCAGTGCTGAATATATTTTGGCATAGCGGCGAAACGGTGCTTTTCAGCTTTTGGAAGATAACCGTATACCTTGAGGGTGTCGTTTCGGCAATATACATGGTAGTTCGTATCGCTTGCCTTGTCATCGGAACGAGCGTGATACTCACATATACGACATCCCCGATCTCGCTTACGGATGCGATAGAGCGTTTGCTCTCTCCCTTGCGAGTTATCAAGGTTCCCGTGCATGAATTTGCAATGATGATGACGATAGCTCTTCGCTTTATCCCCACGCTTATCGAAGAAACAGACAAGATAATGAACGCACAGAAGGCGCGCGGCTCCGATTTTTCAACGGGAAGCCTCGCTTCCAGAGCAAAGGCGCTCGTGCCCGTTTTGGTTCCGCTCTTTATCTCCTCGTTCCGCCGCGCGGACGAGCTTGCAGTGGCGATGGAATGTCGTTGCTACCGCGGAGGAAAGGGCAGAACTCGCATGACACAACTTCATTTGGCACCGCGCGACTTTATATTCTTGATATTTGTAGTGGCAGTTATAGCGGCAGTCGTGCTTATAAACAAATTCGTGCCGTTTTTTGTGGTATAAATAATGAAATATCTTTTAAAAATTACTTATTGCGGTACGGCTTATTCGGGCTTTCAGGTACAGAATAACGCCAACACCGTGCAGGCGGAGCTTATGCGTGCCGCCGAAAGAATATTTACCGTTCCGTGCCTTGTAACAGGGTGCAGCAGAACGGACAGCGGAGTCCATGCCCTCGAATACCTCGCTACGGTAGAGGTACCGCAGGGCGGCGCACGTATTCCTGCGGAAAGATTGCCGAAAGCACTTGCTTTTGCGCTCCCGAAGGATATATGCGTTATGGAGGCGCAGGTCGTGGAAGATGATTTTTCCGTGCGCCGTGCAGTAAAGGGAAAAGAATATATGTACCTTTTGTGGACAAAGCAATATATGGATCCTTTCTTGTGCGATCGCGCTTGGCATTACACAAGACCGCTCGATGTTGAAAATATGAACTCTGCCGCGCAGAAACTTGTCGGAACGCATGATTTTGCGGCGTTTATGGCGAGCGGAAGCGATATCATCGATACGGTACGCACTATATCGCGTTGCGAAGTTGTGCGCGATGATGACGGAAAAGTCCGCATCTTTGTCGCGGCGGACGGATTCTTATATAATATGGTAAGGATAATCGTCGGCACCCTCGTCCATGTGAGCGAGGGCAAAATATCCGTTGAGGATATGGACGATATAATTGCTTCCAAGGACCGCACACGAGCAGGTGTTACGGCTCCTGCGGACGGACTTTACCTGGAAAAAGTGTTTATTTGAATTTTTATAAAGGAGAGGGCAACCCATGGCGCTTGGTATATTTTCTAAGTTAAAGGAAAAGACCGAAACTATGTCCATATATCTTCCTCGCGAGAGCGTATATTACGAAAGTCTTGCCGATATATATCGCTTGACGAAGTACGCCGTCGTGCTGGTTTTTGTCATATTTATCTCCTTTACCACCATAATATGCCGCAAAGACTTGCGCGCGGAAAACTTCCGATATTTATTTAAATATATCGAGGTCGATCCTGCGTCAAGCTCGGCAAATTACAGGGATATATATTACAGCTCGGGTTCGACATCTCATTTTGATTTTTATAAGGGCGACCTTGTCCTTGCGGGCGATGATATGTTGAAGCTTTACAGCATATCGGGAAAAAACATCTTATATTCGGATATAGGCTTGGAAAACGCGATATGCGATGCCGACGGAAAATATCTTATAACATATTATCCCGGCGAGAGCACGCTCTCCATATTCAATTCGTTTTCCAAACTTTACGAGATAGACCTCGATCACCCGATAGTTTCCGCATCCGCAGGGGATGACGGAAGCTTTGCCGTTATCACGCGCGACGGTGATTATCGAAGTGCGGTATATGTGTATAACAGCACGTTCAAACACGTTTATTCGCTCAAGAGCAACGAGAAATATGCCGCAAGCGCCGCTGTTTCTCCGAGCGGAAAATATGTTTCCGTGCTTTCTTATGCGATAAATGACGGCGTTTATTCAAGGGAACTTTCCGTTCGCAGTATCTCTAAGGACAAGGAGATGCTCGTTTGCAAGACGGATGGCAAACTTCCGCTCAAAACGGGATTTTTTGACGAAGGTCAGCTCTTTGCGCTCTATTCTGACGGTATATCGTTTTACAGCGCAAAATTCAAAGAAAACTCTATTGTGTCATTCGATGCTCCCATACAGTTTTACCGCGTATTCGGCGAAAGCATAGCCGTTATAACGGGGGAAACAAAGGCAGGAGCCGTTTTGCACGTATATGACAGCAACGGAAAAGAAAAATTTACACAAAGTTTTCCTTTTACCGTTATAGATGTTCATATAATTTATGATAAAATATATTTATTGGCATCGGGATCGGTATATCGTATCGATGGCGGAGATATCTCCAAAGCGGATTTTTCGGGTAGTCCCAAGAAGATGTATGTCTTTGATGACGGCAATGTCATGGTCTGCTTCTCCGACCATACGGCGCTCATAAACGATTCGGAATTTGAAAATTAAATAATTATAAGGGGGTAAAAATATGTCTGCTGTTTTAGATATTATTCTTATTGCGATAATCGTAATATTTGCTGTAGTAGGCACGAAAAAGGGCTTTATACGCTCAGTTTCGGGTTTTGTTTCGCATTTTCTTTCTTTCGTTCTTTCGCTTACCTTTTATAAAAGTTTTACCGTTTATACAAAGAGGATACCGTTCATCGCCAATATGATAACAGAGGGTGTCGAGATGCCGACCTTTTCCGAGGGCGGCTTTATGGAAAAGATAAAGCTTATTTTGACACACTTTATCTTGCCCGACGGCGTTTCATTTGAGGGAGCGGCGGAGAGCGGCATCGACATGGGCAATATCACCGTCATATCCGACGAGGTGTGCAAAAACCTTATAGCGGAGATGTTGGCGGCGATCATTTCGTTTATAGTGCTTCTTATTGCTTTTATCATAATTTTCAAGTTGCTCTTTATCATACTCGATAAAGTGGCGCTTTTCCCCGTGATAAAGCAGGCAAACGGTGTGCTCGGATGTATCTTCGGCTTGCTCAACGGTATGTTCTGGGTATGGATAGCGGCAAACATCTTCGGCAATATCCTTTTCCCCATATTGAACGCACAGTGGCCCGAAGTTTTCATGAGCGAGATGCTAAATTCGTTGGTGTACAGATTCTGCACCAATGCAAATCCTATGACTTATGTATATCTTCTCTTGCGGAAGATATCGGGATGATATAAATTGTTATGCCGTACGGCGGCGCGGTATGCTCGACACAAGATATTTGCCGCCGAGAAGGAATTTTTCACATGATGCAACTATGTTCAAAATGCCATAAGCGTATGGCAGTGGTATTCGTTACCAAAATCGAAAACGGCGAAAGCATAAACGAAGGTCTTTGCCTTAAATGCGCCAGAGAGATGGGTATTCCGCAGGTTGACAGTATACTTTCCGGCATGGGTGTTTCAAGCGATGACCTTGACAATATGGAAGACGAATTGAGCGGAATGTTGTCGCAGTTCGGCGATATCGCAAACGATAACGGCGAAGATAACGATAACGATGCCGACGATGACAACGCTTCTCGTACACCGTCGCTCGACCTTGCAAAGCTTTTCGGTTCCTTGCCTTTTGCAAACAATAAAGCTGATTCCGACAATAATGTTCCCATAAAGAACGACGGCAACGAGGAAAAAGCTTCTTCAAAAGAAAAGAGCAAAGACAAAAAGAAAAAAGAAAAAGAGCGCCGCTACCTTTCCATGTATTGCCGCAACCTTACGGCTTTGGCAAAAGAGGGCAAGCTCGATGACGTTATCGGCAGAGAACGCGAGACCGCTCGCATGATGCAGATACTTTCTCGCAGACAGAAGAACAACCCCTGCCTCATCGGCGAACCCGGTGTCGGCAAGACAGCCATAGCAGAAGCTTTGGCGCAGAAGATAGCCGCAGGCGATGTTCCGTTCAAGCTCCGCGATAAAGAGGTATACTTGGTAGACCTTACGTCCCTCGTTGCGGGAACGCAGTTCCGCGGTCAGTTTGAAAGCCGCATGAAAGGACTTATCGACGAAGTTCGTGCACTCGGCAATATAATCCTTGTTATCGACGAAGTACACAGCATCGTCGGCGTAGGCGATTCCGAGGGAAGTATGAACGCGGCTAACATTTTGAAGCCCGCGCTCTCTCGCGGTGAGATACAGCTCATCGGTGCGACGACGCTCAACGAATATCGCAAATATATCGAAAAAGACTCCGCGCTCGAACGCCGTTTCCAGCCTATCATGGTAGAAGAGCCGTCTATTGCGGAGACGAAAAAGATCTTGGGCGGTATCAAAAAATACTACGAAACATATCACAAGATAAACATTTCCGACGCGGTAATATCCCGTGCAGTAGAACTTTCCGAAAGATACATCACGGACAGATTTTTGCCCGACAAGGCCATCGACCTTCTTGACGAAGCAGCGGCTTATGTTGCGATGCATTCTCCCGTTGTAAACCGTGTTTCCGTTGTCGAAAAAGAGCTTGAAGAGCTTAAAAAACAGGTAGCGGAGCTTGAGGAAAATCCCATTCCCGATGATGCGGATGAACAGCGCAAAAATGAACATTATGAGCTTGTTGCTTCCATAAAAGCAAACCAGCTCAAGGACGAGGCGGAATATGAAAAGCTCAAAGACGAGCTTTCCACTATCGAACTTACGGTGGATTCTCTTGCGAGAGTTATCGAGATATGGACAGGTGTTTCGGCAGGAACTATAAACGCGAACGAATTTGAAAAGCTTAACACGCTTGCGGATTCGCTCAAGAGCAGAATAAAGGGTCAGGACGAAGCAGTTGATGCTGTCGTTCGCGCCATCAAGCGCAACCGTGCAGGTGTTTCTTATAAGCGCAAGCCTGCTTCCTTTATTTTTGCAGGTCCCACGGGTGTCGGCAAGACAGAGCTTGTAAAAGTTCTCGCAACAGAGCTTTTCAGCACGCCCGATGCGCTCATTCGCCTTGATATGTCCGAGTTTATGGAGAAACATTCCGTTTCCAGAATGATCGGTTCTCCTCCCGGATATGTCGGCTATGATGATGCAGGTCAGCTCACTGAAAAGATACGCCGCAAACCTTACTCCGTCGTGCTTTTCGATGAGATAGAGAAGGCTCACCCCGATGTGCTCAACATCCTTCTTCAGATACTCGACGATGGCAAAGTTACGGATTCCCACGGCAAAGAAGTTGACTTCTCCAGCAGTATCATCGTTATGACGACGAACGCAGGCGCAAGCATGGCAACGAACACTCCCGGCTTCGGCATGAGCGAAAAGAGCATCGCCGAAAACCGCACGGAGCGCGCACTTGCGGAATTTCTCCGCCCCGAATTTTTAAACCGTATCGACGAGATAATCACATTCCGTCAGCTCGATAAAGAAGATTTCCGCAGGATCGCCGAAAACATGATAGACGATCTGAGAAAGGCTCTTTCCGAAAAGGGAATTGCCGTTTCTTGCACAGACGGCGCTCTTGCGCTCATTGCGGAAAAATCGTTCTCCACAAAATACGGTGCGCGTAATATGCGCCGCTTTATCAGCCGCAATGTTGAAGATATCGCCGCAGAAAAGATAATATCCGCTTACGACAAAGACGTTAAAGAGATAGTTATCGATGCAAACGGCGAAGAAATCACTGTTGATATTAAATAAATTAGATCGAAAGGGTGTGTTGCGACGCACTCTTTCTGTTTATTTGGGAGAAAAGATATGGATATTTTCAAAAAACATTTGAAAAACAAATTTGAGGTTGAAAAAGACATCGACCTTTCCTCTTTCGGCATATTTAAAGTTGAACATGAGGAAGAATATTTTTGCACGCCGAAAGGAGCAAAGATTATCGGCGTAACAGGCGTTGACGGCATACATTATTGCACGGTGAAGTCTTTGGGAAGCACGGTGTTTGCCGTTGCGCCCATGGGAGATTACGGAAGATATGTTTTCCCCGTGGCGAACGATCCGACGGAGTTTTTGCGCGTGCTTATGGCTTGCGGAAGCGAGGCTTGCTTGGAGCAAGCGCATATTTGGGACGAAGAAAAATTTGATTCGTTTATAAAAGAAAATCCCGCGACCGAAGCGGCGCAGGACATGATAAGATATCTTGAAAAAGAATATGGTCTTTCGCCGATGGAAAGACCTCTTGAATATTTGAAAGAGCTTTACGAAAACTTTGATTACGGCACTATACCGTATACGAAGGAATATTACGATATCGTCCCCGAAGAAAAGCCACAGGAGCCTTGGCAAGTTCGCTTTTCGCTCCACAGCAGAAGCAAAAGGGAAAAAGCAGGCGAAGAATTGAAGATAAATAAGAGCTTTTCTTGGGCGGGGTACGAATGGACGGTGCCGTCCGCTTACATATGCTCAAAAGGAATAGTTCTTGACATATTCGCGGAAGCAGACCGGGCATCAACGGATGCGTTCATTTTTAGATCTATGTATGTTTCCGAGCAACGCCTAGGTGAAATGCAGAAAGAGGATCCGCTTGCGTTTGACTATGAGCCTTGCATTATCGTGAACGGCAAGCAGCTTCACCAACAGATGGGCTTGGGCGAGTGTTGGGTGAACGGACATGAAAGCTATTTCTCTGCGGAAATGAAAGAAAAACTCTGCCATTACGGTCTGAGCCTTGATAAATATTGGATATGGCGGCGCACAAGTTTTCCGTGGGAGACGAGTTCGAAGCCGAAAGTCAAGAGCGTGGAGCTTATTTTGAGCCAATGCCCAAAGAGCGTGAACGGCGAGAACATCGTTGCTCCGCACGTTGGCGACAAGATAAAATTTACCCATCCGATAACGGGCGGCTCTTACACTTTGACCATAGATGGATACGAGCAAGAAACTTTACATATTCCGCTCCAAAACGACGGATTTGAGATGCCGTCGAACATGACTGTGATGCAATACAGCATTTTGCCCGATATGCCGAAAGAGCGCTTTTCGATATCAGACACAAGATGTAATGATATGCCGAGGAAAGCGGATAAAAATAAAACCGACACAATCGCTTCCGCAATTGGAATAATAGGCGGCGCAGACGGTCCGACAGCGGTCTTTGTAAGCTCACCGAAAATCCAAAAGGAGAAAAGGGTATACACAGCTGTCTCTGCTCTCACGTTCGAACCGCAAGAAACGGTAACATGGAAAATGGCCTTCCGCGAAAAGACGATAGAGGATCTGACCGAAAAGCTTTTGTAAGAAAGCGAAGACGGTTTATTTCGGAACAAGGGCATAACCGATGTTGCGGCGAGCCTTTATCTGCACATTTGCGCCGACGGAGATGAGGCGCTTGCGAAGATACGAGATATATACCCAAACTATGCCTATTTTTTCGGGGTCCTCTTGACCCCAGATCTTGTGGAATATATCTTCCGTTGAAACATACAGACCGCGATTGAGTATGAGAAGTTCCATTATCTTGTATTCCACTTTGGGCAGGGTGAAATGCTTATCGCTTCCGAAAAGCTCAAAATTGCGAAGGTTGAGCGCGATATTGCCATAGCTTATTATATCGTCCGCGATATTTTCCTTTTGGCGAAGAAATGCTTTGACACGCAAAATAAATTCGCCCATGGTGAACGGTTTCTTGATGTAATTGTAGCCGTTTTCTTCTATTGCTTCGAGGACGGTGTTATCTGTGTTTCTCGGCAAGATGAAGATTATCGGCACCTTGCTGCCAAGCTCCGAAAGTTTTTGGCGAACGGCGAAACCGTCCAACTTCGGCATGGAAAGATTTAATATTATGCAATCGTAATTTTCGGCTTTTGCAAAGTCAAGCAATGCTTCGCCGTCATGTGCTACATCGATGACATGATTGTTGCATTTAAATATATTTATAAAAGCTTTTGATGTTATAGATTCATTTTCACCGTATAAAAATTTCATAACTACATTGCTCCTGTTTGATCTGATAATGCGCCAAAAAGCAAAAAACGTGCTTTTTATGGCTTTTATTATATATAATAT
>CAZERM010000025.1:0-16662 GCA_964514555.1 uncultured Lachnospiraceae bacterium
CCTTATATAATAGCACAACCGCAGATAAATGTCAAGGGTTTTTTGAAAAAAAGTTAAAAAAGTTTTTTGTATGTCCTAAAAGCCGCAAAATACTTGACACATTCGGCGAATATTGATATACTTATTTTACTTAATTATTATATTCCATAATAATAAAATCAGTTCTCCTTTTAAAAACTTTGCTCGTCAAAGCGTTTTCTTTCCTATATTATTATAGAGAAAAAACAAGGGAGAAGTTAATAGACTATAATTATCAGGAAGTATAACACATGAGAAAAGAACTCGAAAAAACTTACGACCCCTCGAAAATTGAAAAAGACACCTATCAGAATTGGTGCGACAAGGGTTATTTCCAGCCTCGCGAAAATTGCTCCAAGGGACATTATACCATCGTTATCCCTCCCCCGAACGTTACAGGTAAGCTTCACATGGGCCACGCACTCGATGAAACTCTTCAGGATACTCTCATCCGTTTCAAACGTATGCAGGGTTATTCCACTCTTTGGGTGCCCGGCACAGACCACGCAGGCATCGCCACTCAGATAAAAGTAGAAGAAGTGCTCCGCAAAGAACAGGGCCTTTCCAGATATGACCTCGGTCGTGAAAAATTCACAGAGCTTGTTTGGGATTGGAAGAGACAGTACGGCAGCACTATCATCAATCAGCTCAAAACGCTCGGCGCTTCTTGCGATTGGTCTCGCGAACGCTTCACAATGGACGATACTCTTTCCGCCGCAGTAAAGAAAGTATTCGTTTCCCTTTATGACAAGGGTCTTATCTACCGCGGCTACAGAATAGCTAACTTCTGCCCCAGATGTGCAACAGCTCTCTCCGATGCGGAAGTTGAATATTCCGATAAGGAAGGCTCTTTCTGGCACATCCGCTACCCTGTTAAGGGCGAAGCGGACAAATACGTTACCATCGCAACCACTCGCCCTGAAACACTTCTCGGCGATACAGCCGTTGCGGTAAACCCCGAAGACGAAAGATACACAGACCTCGTTGGCAAGACGCTCGTTCTTCCCCTCGTTGATCGTGAGATCCCCGTTATCGCGGACGATTACGTTGAAAAAGATTTCGGTACAGGTTGCGTTAAGATCACACCTTGCCACGACCCCAACGACTTTGAAGTTGGTCAGCGCCACAACCTCCCCATGATCTCTGTTATCGATAAACAGGGTAAGATCACAAAAGAGGGCGGCAAATACGCAGGTCTTGACAGATACGAAGCAAGAAAACAGCTCGTTGCAGACCTTGACGAAGGCGGCTTCCTCGTTAAAGTTGAAAAATGCTCCCACAATGTCGGCCACTGCTGCCGTTGCGGCACAGACGTAGAGCCTCTCGCTTCTCGTCAGTGGTTCGTAAAGATGGAACCCCTCGCAAAAGAAGCTATCCGTGTTGTTGAAGAAGGCGAGATCAAGTTCGTTCCCGAAAGATTCTCCAAGATCTACCTCAACTGGATGAACGGCATCCATGACTGGTGCATCTCCCGTCAGCTCTGGTGGGGTCATAGAATCCCTGCTTACTACTGCGACGATTGCGGCGAGATAACAGCTTCCGAAACAGATGTTTGCACTTGCCCCAAATGCGGCGGCACAAAAATGCATCAGGACGAGGACGTTCTCGATACATGGTTCTCCTCTGCCCTTTGGCCGTTCTCTACGCTCGGCTGGCCTAACGAAGAATCCGAGGACCTCAAGAAGTTCTACCCCACAAATACACTCGTTACAGGCTACGACATTATCACGTTCTGGGTATCCCGTATGATCACTATGGGTATGGAACACATGAAAGAAAAGCCTTTCTCCACAGTATTCATCCACGGTCTCGTACGCGACGCACAGGGACGTAAGATGTCCAAATCCCTCGGCAACGGTATCGACCCGCTCGATATCATCGACCAGTACGGCGCGGACGCGCTCAGATTCGCCCTCGTTACAGGTAACGCACCCGGCAACGATATGCGTTTCTCCCCCGAAAAGATCGAAGCGGCGCGTAACTTCACAAACAAAATCTGGAACGCTTCTCGTTTCGCCCTCATGAACATTCCGGAAACACTCGAAGACACAGCTCTTCCTGCCGAAAAGGATATGCGTATCGAAGACAAATGGATCCTTTCCAAACTCAATACGCTCGTTAAAGAAGTTACGGACAACATCGAAAAATATGAACTCGGCGTTGCTCTTGCAAAACTTTACGACTTCATTTGGAACAACTTCTGCGACTGGTACATCGAAGTACTTAAGCCCAGATTCGCAAGCGATTGCGAAAACGCTTGCCGCGTTCTTTCCTATGTTCTCCGCACATCCATGGAACTTCTCCATCCCTTCATGCCTTTCATCACAGAAACTATCTGGCAGGCACTTCCTCACGACGGCGAAAGCATCGTAGTAACAGATTATCCCGAATATAACGAAGCACATTGCTTCCCTGCCGAAGAGCTTGCTATGGAACGCCTCATCTCCGCTATCAGAGCTATCAGAAACCGCCGTGCGGAAATGAACGTTGCTCCTTCCAAGAAGGCTAAACTCTTCATCGTTACAACAGATAACGAAACATTCAACGAAGCGGTAACACCTTTCTTCCAGAAGCTCGCTTCCGCATCCGAAGTTGAATACCTTGAAAATTACCACGATGACCGCGCCGTACAGATCGTTGCGGACCACGCTGTCATCTACATTCCCCTTGCTGAAATGATAGATTTCGATGCAGAGATCGCTCGCCTTACAAAGGAAAGAGAAAAGATGCTCTCCGAGATCGAGCGTATCGACAAGAAGCTTTCCAATGAGGGCTTCGTAGCCAAAGCTCCCGCTGCTGTCATCGACGGCGAGCGCAAAAAACGCGAAGGCTACGCAGACAAACTCAAAGCCATCGACGAATCTATCGCTAAATATCGTTCTTAACATCGAACCGCTTTTTATAAAGTGAAAACTCTAAGAGGTGATTATTTTGTACGAAAAAGAATTGCGTGAGCTTTTGAAAGCAAACGGCGCAGACCTTGTAGGTTTTTCCTGTGTCCGCGAACAGCTTCCCGAAGAGCTTTCCGCATACCCTTATGCAATAACGATAGTGCGTCGCCTTTCCAGGGCTGTAACAAACACTATACAGGGCGCACCGTCCATGATATATTTTCAACATTACAGAATAACAAACACAAAGCTTGACCTTTTGGCTATCGATGCCGTTTCATTCATCGAGAAAAAAGGCTTCCTCGCTTTGCCCATAGCCGCCTCTCAAAGTACGCCCGATGCAAAAGAAGAATATCGCGGTGTATTCCCGCACAAAACAGGCGCTGTTATGTCGGGGCTGGGATTCATAGGCAAGAGCGGCGTACTTATAACGAACAAATACGGTTCGTTCGTGCGTCTTGCCACCGTGCTTACGGATATGCCCCTTGAAAGCGATGTTGACGAGATACAAACGTCAAAGTGCGGTTCTTGCACTCTTTGCAAAGATGCTTGCCCGGCAGGCGCCATAACGGGCGAGGAATATATACCGGGACATCCGCGAAAAGAGATTTTTGATGCAAAAAAATGTTCCGAGCATATGAAAACTTATCGCAACATCGGCAGGGGGGCTGTTTGCGGAATATGCATGAGCGTATGTCCGTTTAACAAAAAGAGGATAGCTCCCGAAGAATAAATTTCTTCAATGACAGTTCAATGAAAAACAAAATAATTATTACAGTATTGGTATTTATAATATTGCTGTTGGGCGGAATGTGCGCTTTCCTGCTTATCGAAAAAGAGGAAGAAACGCCATTGGCGCCCGACATAGCGCCGTCTTATACGGATAAGTACAGTGAACCGATGGACGAAGACGACGACAGCGAAAAGCTGGAACACCCGGACGGCGGCGGTGCGGCATCTATCGCGTTTACCAAAACGGCGACAATAGATCTTTCCAAGGAGAACGCGACCGTGATGTTCGGCAACCCATCGCGTTCCGCGCAGGATATGATGGTGCAGATAGTTATACAAGATGTCATCATCGCGCAATCGGGGCTTATCACTCCCGGAAACAAGATAACAACGCTCGATCTTCTACCCGATGCGAGCGAGCGCCTTGATACGGGATTATATTTGGGAAGCTACATCGTCTTGTTTTATAATCGCAAGACCGGCGAACGTGAGATAGTGAGCACAGAGATACCGATAAATATTTTTGTTAACAGATGACATTAAAGCGTCAAATTTCATAAAACGATAATATAGGTATATATTTTAAAATTTCATTGGCGAAAACGAAAATAGAAAATATTGTCATAAGGACAGCAGATCGACAGAGCAAAAAACTCTGTCGATCTTTTATTTTATTTTTTCTCATCGCAACACGACTATATTGCAGGGGCGACCAAAAGTCGCCCCTGCAATATAGATATGATATTTCACATTATGAATTATGCATTTGATTCAAGAGCGCCTTTGCCTCTCTGTAATCAGGCATATAATGTTCCACTGTTTGCCAAAATTCTTTGCTGTGGTCATGGTGCAAAATGTGCGAAAGCTCATGTATAACAACGTAATCTATCGCCTTTTCGGGGCGGAGCATCAATCTCCACGAAAAGCACAATGCATTTTTGGAAGAACAAGAGCCCCAGCGAGTTTTTGCGCTCGTTATCTTTACACTTTTCGGCGAAACATTCATTATTTTTGAAAAATATTCTACTTTCATCGGCAATACTTCCTTTGCAAGAGCGACCATTTCATCTTTTCTTTCTTCGTTCGCTCGTTCAAGACGGCTTTTATCGTTCATATATGCCATGTTCTTCAAAAGCCAATCCTTGTGTTTCAAAACGAAAGCATCTATATCCTCTTTTCGCATTTTCATGGGCGCACGAACTCGTACTTCTCCGTTTGCGATAACTTGCAAGCTGACCGTTTTCCGTGAAGAACGCACTATTTCGTAAGGTATGCCGTTCACGATGGCTTTTTCAGTTTTTTTCATAATTTGAACATCTCCATTCATAAATTATTAACAAAATACTCATTTTATCGTTTTTTGTTTACATTTTCCGCATTGATTTATCATATGTCGGCAGGTTATAATATAGATACAATACAAAATCACACACGGAGGTGCTTTTTCTGTGATATTTGATTGGACTTATGTAATATTGGTGTTGCCTGCGGTGTTGCTTTCCGTTTGGGCAAGCATGAAAGTAAATTCAACATTTAAAAGATATTCGACCGTTCGTCCTGTCGGCGGTATAACAGGTGCGGAAGCCGCACGCAGAGTATTGGACGCAAACGGACTTTATAACGTGCGTATAGAACATATACGCGGCAATTTGACGGACCATTTCGATCCCAGAACGAACGTAATCCGCCTTTCGGATAATGTTTACGGTGTTTCCAGCATTTCCGCTATAGGCGTTGCTTCTCATGAAGCAGGTCATGCGGTTCAGTACGCAAAAGGTTACAAACCGCTCCAAATAAGAAATGCCATCATTCCGATAACGAACCTCGGTTCTCGCTTGGCGATACCGCTCGTTATCCTCGGCATATTGTTTGCGGGATTCGGCGAACAGTTCATCTATGTCGCATATGCAGGCATCGGTTGCTTTGCTCTTTCCACGCTCTTTCAGCTTTTAACGCTCCCGACGGAGTTCGATGCGAGCCGCAGAGCGCTCATGTCGATGGAAAGCTACGGTCTTCTCTACAGAGAAGAGCTTGACGGAGCAAAAAAGGTGCTCTCCGCCGCCGCAATGACATATATTGCCGCGCTCACAGTATCCGTGATGCAGCTTCTCCGCCTTATAATAATAGTTAGCGGCAACGACAGAAGAAGATAATATAACTTTAAGCGCTTCATAAGAAGCGCTTTTTGTATATTCATTATATAATAAAAAGAAGAGCTTATCAATGGGTCGTAAAAAATTATTGGGGCGACCTATGGTCGCTCTTTCCCATTTCAACGATCGTGTCATTAAGGTGATTGCGGCAATATTACCATTCAAAAAAAGAAATTTATCGCGTTTTCTTTTTTCTTTGCGCCTATATATTGATTTTTGCCTCAAAAAAGGATATAGTTATATTGTATAGTATTTTAACAAAGGAGAAAATGAAATGACAGTTTCCGAAAGATTTTTAAAATATGTTGCATATCCCACAATGTCAAACTCGGACAGCGAAACTGTGCCTACAACGGCAAAACAGCTCGCTTTGGGTAAAGCTCTTGTTGAGGAGCTTCTCTCGTTGGGACTTGCAGATGCTCACATCGATGACAAAGGCTATGTTTACGCAACTCTTCCGTCCAACACGGATAAAGCAATAAATACAATTGGATTTATCTCTCATATGGATACTTCCGATGCGGCTTCCGACGAGGATATCAAGCCCTCCACGATAAATTACAACGGCGGCGATATCTTGCTCAATGCCGAGCAGAACATCTTTATGAAAGAGAGCGATTACCCTTGCCTTGCAAACTACGTCGGCAATAAGCTCATCGTTACGGACGGCACAACGCTCCTCGGTGCGGACGATAAAGCAGGCGTTGCCGAAATATTGACCATGCTCGAAAAGCTTATCGCAAGCAAAGAAGAACACGGCACTATCAAGATCGGCTTCACTCCCGATGAAGAAGTCGGCAGAGGCGCTGACCATTTCGACGTTGAAAAATTCGGCGCAGATTACGCATACACCGTTGACGGCGGCGCGCTCGGCGAGCTCGAGTATGAAAACTTCAACGCTTCCGGCGCAAAGGTCATCATTCACGGCGTATCCATCCATCCCGGCTCCGCTAAAAACAAGATGAAGAATGCCGTTACTATTGCGATGGAATTTAACTCCTTGCTTCCTGCACTCGAGGTCCCCGAAAAGACAGAAGGCTATGAAGGCTTCCACAACCCTGCAATATAGATATGATATTTCACATTATGAATTATGCATTTGATTCAAGAGCGCCTTTGCCTCTCTGTAATCAGGCATATAATGTTCCACTGTTTGCCAAAATTCTTTGCTGTGGTCATGGTGCAAAATGTGCGAAAGCTCATGTATAACAACGTAATCTATCGCCTTTTCGGGGCGGAGCATCAATCTCCACGAAAAGCACAATGCATTTTTGGAAGAACAAGAGCCCCAGCGAGTTTTTGCGCTCGTTATCTTTACACTTTTCGGCGAAACATTCATTATTTTTGAAAAATATTCTACTTTCATCGGCAATACTTCCTTTGCAAGAGCGACCATTTCATCTTTTCTTTCTTCGTTCGCTCGTTCAAGACGGCTTTTATCGTTCATATATGCCATGTTCTTCAAAAGCCAATCCTTGTGTTTCAAAACGAAAGCATCTATATCCTCTTTTCGCATTTTCATGGGCGCACGAACTCGTACTTCTCCGTTTGCGATAACTTGCAAGCTGACCGTTTTCCGTGAAGAACGCACTATTTCGTAAGGTATGCCGTTCACGATGGCTTTTTCAGTTTTTTTCATAATTTGAACATCTCCATTCATAAATTATTAACAAAATACTCATTTTATCGTTTTTTGTTTACATTTTCCGCATTGATTTATCATATGTCGGCAGGTTATAATATAGATACAATACAAAATCACACACGGAGGTGCTTTTTCTGTGATATTTGATTGGACTTATGTAATATTGGTGTTGCCTGCGGTGTTGCTTTCCGTTTGGGCAAGCATGAAAGTAAATTCAACATTTAAAAGATATTCGACCGTTCGTCCTGTCGGCGGTATAACAGGTGCGGAAGCCGCACGCAGAGTATTGGACGCAAACGGACTTTATAACGTGCGTATAGAACATATACGCGGCAATTTGACGGACCATTTCGATCCCAGAACGAACGTAATCCGCCTTTCGGATAATGTTTACGGTGTTTCCAGCATTTCCGCTATAGGCGTTGCTTCTCATGAAGCAGGTCATGCGGTTCAGTACGCAAAAGGTTACAAACCGCTCCAAATAAGAAATGCCATCATTCCGATAACGAACCTCGGTTCTCGCTTGGCGATACCGCTCGTTATCCTCGGCATATTGTTTGCGGGATTCGGCGAACAGTTCATCTATGTCGCATATGCAGGCATCGGTTGCTTTGCTCTTTCCACGCTCTTTCAGCTTTTAACGCTCCCGACGGAGTTCGATGCGAGCCGCAGAGCGCTCATGTCGATGGAAAGCTACGGTCTTCTCTACAGAGAAGAGCTTGACGGAGCAAAAAAGGTGCTCTCCGCCGCCGCAATGACATATATTGCCGCGCTCACAGTATCCGTGATGCAGCTTCTCCGCCTTATAATAATAGTTAGCGGCAACGACAGAAGAAGATAATATAACTTTAAGCGCTTCATAAGAAGCGCTTTTTGTATATTCATTATATAATAAAAAGAAGAGCTTATCAATGGGTCGTAAAAAATTATTGGGGCGACCTATGGTCGCTCTTTCCCATTTCAACGATCGTGTCATTAAGGTGATTGCGGCAATATTACCATTCAAAAAAAGAAATTTATCGCGTTTTCTTTTTTCTTTGCGCCTATATATTGATTTTTGCCTCAAAAAAGGATATAGTTATATTGTATAGTATTTTAACAAAGGAGAAAATGAAATGACAGTTTCCGAAAGATTTTTAAAATATGTTGCATATCCCACAATGTCAAACTCGGACAGCGAAACTGTGCCTACAACGGCAAAACAGCTCGCTTTGGGTAAAGCTCTTGTTGAGGAGCTTCTCTCGTTGGGACTTGCAGATGCTCACATCGATGACAAAGGCTATGTTTACGCAACTCTTCCGTCCAACACGGATAAAGCAATAAATACAATTGGATTTATCTCTCATATGGATACTTCCGATGCGGCTTCCGACGAGGATATCAAGCCCTCCACGATAAATTACAACGGCGGCGATATCTTGCTCAATGCCGAGCAGAACATCTTTATGAAAGAGAGCGATTACCCTTGCCTTGCAAACTACGTCGGCAATAAGCTCATCGTTACGGACGGCACAACGCTCCTCGGTGCGGACGATAAAGCAGGCGTTGCCGAAATATTGACCATGCTCGAAAAGCTTATCGCAAGCAAAGAAGAACACGGCACTATCAAGATCGGCTTCACTCCCGATGAAGAAGTCGGCAGAGGCGCTGACCATTTCGACGTTGAAAAATTCGGCGCAGATTACGCATACACCGTTGACGGCGGCGCGCTCGGCGAGCTCGAGTATGAAAACTTCAACGCTTCCGGCGCAAAGGTCATCATTCACGGCGTATCCATCCATCCCGGCTCCGCTAAAAACAAGATGAAGAATGCCGTTACTATTGCGATGGAATTTAACTCCTTGCTTCCTGCACTCGAGGTCCCCGAAAAGACAGAAGGCTATGAAGGCTTCCACAACCTCTTCAAGATGACTGCAGAAACAGAGCTTGCTACTTTGAATTATATCATCCGCGACCACGACAGAGCCAAGATCGCCGACAAAAAACAGCAGTTCGTAAAAGCTGTTGAGGAGATAAACGCTCGCCACGGCGAAGGCACTGCGGAAGTTGAAATAAAAGACTCTTATTTCAATATGAAAGAGATAATCGAAAAGAATATGTATATCGTAGAACGTGCTAAAAAAGCTATGCGCGATATCGGTATCACGCCCAACATCGTGCCCATCCGCGGCGGTACAGACGGCGCTCGCCTTTCTTTCAAGGGTTTGCCCTGCCCCAACATTTGCACAGGCGGCGAAAACTTCCATTCTCGCTTCGAATTCGTAAGCGTTGATTCTATGGAAAAAGTTACAGAGCTTCTCCTTCGTATCGTTAAAAACAGCGTAGAGGAAGGCAAAGCATAATTTTTCAAGGAGGTATTTTTATGTTTAAAAAAGCACAACCCATTTGGATAAAAAACAAAGAGACCGAAAAGAACTATTTTGCATCTTTTCGTGCCGAAGTCGGCTCCCTTTGCGGCGCTGAAATTCACATAGCGGCGGCATTTTTCTATCGCCTTTTCGTAAACGGCAGATTCGTCGCATTCGGTCCCGCTCGTACAGCTTGCGGCTACACTAGAAAAGACATTATTCCGCTTTCTGCCTATGACAGAGTGAGCGGAAAGAATGAGATAGTTATCGAAGTTGCGGGCTATAACTGCCGCTCTATCTCCACTTGCCTTACAACATCTTTCCTTTGCGCCGAAGTGAGAAAAGATGACAAGATCATCGCTTTTACAGGCAAAGATTTCATTGGTTACCCCATGACGGAAAAAGAGCAGAAGTCGGAACGTTATTCCGTACAGCGCCATTTCGGCGAAATTTGGGACTACACAAAGCCCAAGGATGAGCAGGCGCTCACCTCCGTACTTTTCAAGATGCCCAAAGTTATAGACAGAGTGGCTCCGTACCCCACATATGATGATGTTTGGGTGGATAATGCGGCATATTTCGGCAAATTCGAATATGACGAAACACTTCCTTGCAAAAACACTCGCTCCTCTTTCCCCGTAAGCGAATATTGGGGCTGTTTTGCGGAAGAAGATATCCCCTATAAGCCTTTCCGCTGGATACAGAAGCAGAAACAAATGCCCAAAGAGAAAAACATCGACCTTCCTCTCACGCTTCACGCAGGCGAATATGTCCTTTTCGACCTTAAATATATCAACAGCGGCTTTTTGCAGATGGCTCTGCACACTCACAGCAAATGCGACCTCGTAGTCGGTTTTACCGAATATTGCGAAAACGGGATCTTCGCTTTCACGGATATAAACGCACAGAACGTCATCGAATACGTTATGAACGCAGAGCAGGATTACGAGCATATCAGCTTTGAGCCTTATTCGCTCCGTTTCGCGGTACTCATGCTCAAAAAAGGCGAGCTTACCATCTCCTCTTTCGGTGTTAAGAAGTTCGAACGCGACATGACAGAAGCATTCAAGCCCAAATTCAATGATTCCGTACTCGACGGCATCACGGAAGCCGCTGTTCGCACATTCGCGCACAACGCAGTAGACCTTTTCAGCGACTGCCCCTCTCGTGAACGCGCAGGCTGGCTCTGCGACTCCTATTTCACGGCAGAAGCGGAATATTTCTTTTTCGGCAAGACGCAGGTAGAAGATGCATTCCTCCAGAACTACTACCTCTACCCCGATAACGCAGAGATACCCGAAGGTATGCTCCCCATGTGCTACCCTGCCGACAGCAAGCGCACAGGCGAAAGAAGCTATATCCCTCAGTGGAATATGTGGTATGTGCTCGAAGTTGAGGAATACATAAACAAGCGCGGCGCAAAGACTGATAAAGAACTTTTCCGCCACGGCATCGAAAACTTTATGGATTTCCTTGCAAAGCACGAAAACGAAGACGGATTGCTCGAAAATCTTCCCGGTTGGAACTTCGTTGAATGGTCCGATGCAAACACATGGACAGACGACGTAAACTACCCCACAAACTTCCTTTATGCAGGTGTTCTCTCTGCGGCATATAAGCTTTTCGGCAAGGAAGAATGGAAGATAAAAGCAGAAAAAGTTAAAGCTTTGACAGCGGAGCGCTCCTTTGACGGCGAGATGTTCACGGATAATGCCGTTCGCGAAAACGGTGTTCTCAAAAACACGGGCAACACGTCCGAGGCTTGCCAATATTACGCGATCCTCTTCGGCGGCATAGATATCAACGACCCCAAGTATGCAAAACTCAACGAATACGTTCACACAGGCTGCAAGGGCGTTGCCGAAAGCGGAAGAAGATTTGTACCGGTAAATGCATTCATCGGTCTTTACTTGCGTATAAAAGCACTTTTGAAGCTTGAATATTATCAGATATTGGTTGACGAACTCGGCGATTTCTTCGGCGGCATGGTAGAAAAAACAGGCACGCTTTGGGAATACCGTCAGATGAAAGGAAGCTTTGACCACGGCTTTGCTTCGTTCGTCGTTCCGGCTATCTATACAGCCGTTAAAAAGCTCAACGAAAAATAAAAAATAAACCATCCGTGTAAAAAAACTCTTGACAAATTGCGATAGTGATGATATACTATGTAAAGTCATTTGCTTTACAGCTAAAAGCGAGGTTTTGGTATGTTTGAAAAAAATCTGCGTCTGGTAGTGCTTTTCGACACATACGGCGCCCTGCTTACGGAAGATCAACGCAATATGTTCGGTCTTTATTATAACGAGGATCTTTCTTTGGCGGAGATCGCCCAAAGTACGGGTCTTTCTCGTCAAGGTGTGCGTTACGCAATAAAGCACGCGGAGGAAGCTCTCCTTTCTTACGAAGAAAAGCTCGGTCTTACAAAGCGCTTTTCCGAAATAGACGAAAGCCTTGAAAGAGCCGCCGATATCGCAAGGTCTCTCAAAGACAAGCACACGGATGAAAGCAGTGAATTTGACAGTCTTCTGTCGCAGATATCCTGCGCCGGAAGAATTATAAAGGAGTAAAAATGTTCGGAAATCTCCAAGAAAAACTCTCCGAGGCTTTCAAAAAGTTTAAAAACAAAGGAAAGCTTACGGAAAAGGACGTGCGCGAAGGTATGCGCGCCGTAAAGCTCGCGCTTCTTGAAGCCGATGTAAACTTTAAAGTCGTTCGCACTTTTATAAACACGGTTACCGAACGCGCAGTAGGCTCGGAAGTTCTCGAATCGCTCGTTCCGGCACAACAAGTTATTAAGATAGTAAACGAAGAGCTTACCTCTTTGATGGGTAGCACCGTTTCTAAAATACAGATCGCTCCCAAGCCCCCCACGGTCATCATGATGGTCGGCTTGCAGGGTGCAGGTAAAACAACTCACACGGCAAAGCTTGCCTCTCTCTTTAAAAAAGAAGGCAAACGCCCCATGCTCGCGGCTTGCGATATCTATCGTCCCGCCGCTATCAAGCAGCTCCAGGTCGTTGGTGAAGCTGTTGGAGTTCCCGTTTATACCGAAGACAGCAAAAACGCTGTCAAGATAGCAGAGCACGCTTTGGCTGAATGTCAGCGCCAGGGTTGCGATATGTTGTTCATCGATACAGCAGGTCGTTTGCACGTTGACGAAGACATGATGCAGGAGCTTCTCGATATAAAAACAAAGCTCGAACCGCAAGAGATCCTTCTCGTTGTAGACGCTATGACGGGTCAGGACGCAGTAAATGTTGCCGAGAAATTCAATGAACTTCTCGATGTTACGGGTGTCGTTATGACAAAGATGGACGGCGACACAAGAGGCGGCGCGGCTCTCTCCATTAAATTTATCACTGGCAAGCCCATCAAATATATCGGCACAGGTGAAAAGCTCGATGCAATCGAACCTTTCTATCCCGATAGAATGGCTTCCCGTATCCTCGGTATGGGCGATATGCTCTCTCTTATCGAAAAAGCTCAACAGAGCTTCGATGAAAAGAAAGCGGCAGAGCTTGAAGAAAAGCTCCGCAAATCTCGCTTCACTCTTACGGACTACCTCGAACAGTTCCAGCAGCTTAGAAACATGGGTTCGCTCGATTCTCTCATGGGTATGCTCCCGGGTGTCAAGCCCAGCGCCATCAAGGATGCAAAGATAGATGAAAAGGCTATCGACCGTATGCAGGCTATCATCCTTTCGATGACACCGGCAGAACGCGAAAAGCCCGAGATCATCAACTCCTCGCGCAAAAAACGTATCGCTACGGGCGCGGGTACTTCCGTTGAGGAAGTAAATAAATTGCTCAAACAGTTCGACCAGACCAACAAGATAATGAAACAGGTCGCAGGCGGCAAAAAGTTTGGCAAATTCGGCAAATTGCCGTTTTAACGCAGTATAATTATTCAATGACCAAAGTTATTGAAGATTTATAAACAAAATTTTATATAAAAACATTTATTTTCGGAGGATATTTAACATGGCAGTTAAAATCAGACTTACAAGACTCGGTTCCAAAAAAGCTCCCTTCTATCGCATCGTTGTTGCAGACTCTCGTTTCCCCCGCGACGGTAGATTCGTTGAAGAGATCGGTTACTACAACCCCCTCACAGAGCCTGCTGAAATCAAAGTTGATGCAGAAAAAGCTAAAACATGGATCAAAAACGGTGCTCAGCCCACAGATACAGTAAAATCTATTCTTAAAAAGGCCGGCGTAACAGAATAATCTTTTCGGAGAGGCTTAATAATGACAAACCTTAAACAGACACTTGCACACATTGCCGGTGGAATTGTCGATAAACCCGAAGAAATTGTCATCGCTGAAAAGATAGACGGCGACCACATCACGCTTGAACTTTCCGTTGCACCTGACGATATGGGTAAGGTTATCGGAAAGCACGGTAAAATTGCTCGTGCTATCCGACAGATCATGAAAACAGCGGCAAGCAATTGTGGCAAAAAGATCACTATCAGCATCAAAGACGAGATCGAAGTTGCTGAATAATATGAAAAGCAAACTCCAAAAGAGTTTGCTTTTTTGTTTGCCGTTTCTCTGCTCTGCAAATATAAAAGAAAAAACTCAGTCTTATAAAAGACTGAGTTTTTCGTATTCTCTCGCGGTGGCGAGCTTTTTGTCCATATGTTTTTTCATGAATATGTATACCAATACATAAAGCGCCGCACACCAAACTATCGCCATTATAACATCGACAAAGGAGTGTTGCTTGCAGAAACAGGTGGAAAGGCATATCAATATCGTCATTGCACCCGTTGCCACAGCTCCCCCTTTGTGCTTTCTGAGCTTTTCGCAATCGATATAAGCCAAAAATACAGCTATAGAGCCGATACAATGCATACTCGGGCAAACATTTGTGTTCGTGTCGTTCTTGTATATGCGAGCCATTATCTCCGTCAAAACATTGTGTTCATCGAACGTAGCAGGGCGAAGATTTTGACCGTTGGGAAATATAACATAGAAAATGAGCGAAGTAGAAAAGCCTATTATTACAAACCACATATATCTGCGGAAAGCATTTGCATCCGCGAAAAAGAGATATATGCCCATACCGAGCATGAACGGATACCACAAAACATAAGGTATTACGAACCATTCGCAAAACGGAATGATATCGTCTATCGGCATATATGAAGCCCAATAAAAATCGTTCCAAGAGACAAGTTCACTTTCTATGAAATTGAATGTTATCAAATAGACAGGAACGTATAACAGCAGTAAAATGTGCTTGTATTTGTGAAATAAAGCTTTAAGATTCAATTCTATACCTCGTTAATGTCTTACATTAGTAACGATAACATTTTCTCCGCCGTAATATCTCAATGTTGTGAGCAATTTGCCTGCCGCATTGAAGTAAACGGCTGTTTTTTTGCCTTTTACGTTGAATATCGCAAAGTAAAGGTCATCTGATTTTTTGGATTCGGAAAAATCGAGTTCTGCCGTGCATTCGGAAAGTGCAGGCTTGTAATCTTCATCATCAACAGGATAGATGCCGAGGTTTTCGGAAACTTTTTCGTTCAAAACTTCAACGGCTTTCTTTCTGCCGCAGATGCGATAGATGTGGAAGTTGCCTTTTTCAACGATGTATGTGTATTCGATCTTTGTGAGGTGCCATGTTGCGAGTATCGCTATCCATTCAGCGAAGATAGCCGCAACGAATACGGGTGCCATCTTTGTCCAAATAAAGCAGATAAAGATGAACAAAACGAGTATAGCTACATAAAGCAAGGAAAAAAGACATTTTTTGAGCTTTATTTCGCTGTCCGACTTTCTCGAGATGGTGTATTCCGCGAAATTACCGATAGAGGTCTCTTCCTTAAACGGAATACCGTTTGATTTTTTTACTTTTTCTTTTGCCATGATCTTATTCTCCTTTTATCTTATTTAATCTCATTTAAAAGTACAGAGCAATCTTGAACAGTAACAGTGGGCTTAAATTCGCTCTCGTCAGCCATAGCCTGTGTCGTTTCGCCGGAAAGCACGAGCATGGATTTTGTTCCTGCGTTGATACCGCAAGCGATGTCAGTATACAATCTGTCGCCGATAACGAGAGTATTTTCTTTTGTTACGAGAGGATCCTTTTCGCTTATCTTTTCGATAGCGTAAAGAGGCATTGCAGGTTCGGGCTTACCGATGAATACAGGGCGCTTTTTCGTCGCATTATAGAGCGCATCGGCAACGGAACCGCAATCGGGAACATATCCGTATTCCGTGGGGCATACATAGTCGGGGTTCGTTGCAATATAAGGGATGTCCTTTTCTGTGAGCAAACGAGAAACATCGTCAAGCTTTTTGAACGTAAGTTCCGTATCAAAGCCCATTACAACGCCCTCGATATCCTCGCGGTAATCCTCATAAACGTCTATGCCCTCTGCAATAAATGCATCTTTGAGCGCTTTTGTGCCCAAAACATAGAGCTTTTTGCCGTCAAGATAAGTTTTTATGTAATTTATCGTAACGGTGGTAGAATTTACGAAGTCTTCTTTTTCGGCATCTATACCGAATCTGCGAAGTTTTTCAACATATCCCGTTATATTTTTCGAAGAGTTATTTGTCATGAAAAGATAATGTTTTCCCTGCTCGCGTATGGTGCGAAGAAGTTCAGGCACAAAGGGGAAAAGGTTATCGCCGAGGTAGATCGTTCCGTCCATATCGAACAAAAACAATCGAATGTCTTTAAAATTCATAGTGTTTTCCTTTCCTGCGTAATATTATTTTAACATAATATAAATATTTTACAATTTTATATCGCTTTTGTCAATATAAAAAGCAAATACTAAAAAAATCTTAATAAAATGTATTTTTTTGAGAAAATCATCTTGACAAAATTTTAAAAAATGGTATATAATAAATGTACGC
>CAZERM010000026.1:0-16473 GCA_964514555.1 uncultured Lachnospiraceae bacterium
ATGTAGGGCAGGGGCTTGCTCCTGCCGCCCGCCCTGCTTTATTTCAAAATCATTCACACCAAGGAAAAACACACCATGGAAAACGACAAAATACTTCAAAATCACCTTTTGGACTTATCCTCACGCGCTCGCGACGGCTCATATTATACATATTCAAATTTTTTGACACTTGCGGAGCAAGACTTGCTCATCAAGACGAAGACCGATATCTCCTTTTCGTTTTTCGGCGGATATGAGAATGCGGAGCGCAAGCTTGCCGTTTTCGGCAGTGTCGATGATTTCGGATACGAAGCGGAACCACCCATCGTCTGCGTGAAGATAGAGCCTCGTATGCAAAAATACGCAGACACGCTCTCGCACAGAGATTTTCTCGGTTCCGTTGTCGGCTTGGGGCTTGAGCGCGATGTTACGGGCGACATAATCATCCACCAAAACATCGGCTATATGTTCTGTCTTGACTCAATAGCGCCGTTCATAACCGAAAGCCTTACAAAAGTAAAGCGAACGGAGGTAAAATGCTCCGTTATCGATGCTCCGCCGGCTGAAACAATAAAATTGCCCGACGAACGCGCGTTTTTTGTCGCTTCGGAAAGGATAGATGCGGTCATATCAGCTGTTTTCAATCTTTCGAGAAGCGAGAGTCAAAAGCTCTTTGGTCAAAAACTCGTCTTCTGCGACAGCAAGCTTTGCGAAAACAACGACCGCACCATTGCGGAGGGAAGCATCATCTCCGTGCGCGGTTACGGCAGGTTCATCTACTGCGGCATAGCAAAGACGACAAAAAAAGGCAGACTCTGTATAAACGCAAGAGTTTACTCCTAACATCTCTTTTTTCTAAAAAAACACTTTAAAATACGATTTTTTTCTGTTTTTCTTGTCAAAACTATTGACATGAGCGCTTTATTTGTGATACAATGACTTATCTAATTCATAGAGGCGCACTTGATAATTAGTAGTTCGGCTTAAAAGGCATCCGCAAATGCCGCCGTGCGAAAGGGATCGGTGCCGAAGGGCGGATTGATAATGCGGTAACCCGTTTCCCTGGTTCGTTGGAATAATATCTTGCGGATTGTCGCTTATGCGGAGAGCTATTGATTTATGAAAAGCGGAATAGAATTTTTAGGTATGTCTATACCCGTGTTTTTGATTTTTTGATAGCTGACTTCCGTCAGCTATTTTTTTATACCTTTACCCCATCAGTTCAAAATAAATTTAAAATATATTATTACAAGAAAGAAGCTTTTATCATGGAAAAGAAAATTGTTTTCAAAGGCACAGCAACAGCGCTCATCACTCCTCTTGACGAAAACGGCGTAAACTACGCTCAGTTCGGCGCACTCATCGAAGACCAGATCAAAAGAGGCGTAAACGCTCTCGTTATCTGCGGCACAACAGGCGAGGCTTCCACACTCAACGACAAAGACCACATCGGCGCTATCGCATTCGCCGCTGAAAAAGTAAACGGCAGAATTCCCGTTATCGCGGGCGCAGGCAGCAACGATTCCGAACACGGTCTCACACTCGCTCGTGAATCCTGCAAAGCAGGCGCAGATGCGCTCCTCGTTGTAACTCCTTACTACAACAAAACATCCCAGAAAGGTCTTATCAAGCTCTACAACGACGTTGCCGACGCAAGCGATAAGCCCATCATCCTTTACAATGTTCCCTCTCGTACAGGCGTAAATATCGAGCCTGCAACATACGCAAAACTCGCTGAACACGAAAACATCGTTGCTGTTAAAGAAGCAAACGGCAACATTGAAAAGATCGTTGAAACTATGTCTCTCGTTGGCGACAAGCTCGCTCTCTACTCCGGTAACGACGACCAGGTAGTTCCGCTCATGTCCCTCGGCGGTCTCGGCGTTATCTCCGTTGTTTCCAACGTACTCCCCGAAAAGATGGTTGAAATGTGCGACAAATTCTTCGCAGGAGACATCAAGGGCGCAGCTCAGATGCAGTTCGACCTTCACAATATCACAAAAGCTATGTTCTCCGACGTAAACCCCATCCCCGTTAAAGCGGCTATGGCAGCTCTCGGCTATTGCAAGAACTTCGTTCGCGGTCCGCTCGTTCCCATGGAAGGCGAACCCTACGAAAAGATGCTCTCCGTTATGAGAGAATACGGTCTTAATGTATAATAGGAGCTTGACATGACAAAAGTTATTATCCACGGCGCTCTCGGCAGAATGGGCAAAGAGATCGAAAAGCTCGTGCTCGCCGATGGCACTCTTGAAATCGCCGCTCTCATTGACGTAAACGGCGACGGCACAAACGTGCTCACTTCCCTTGCCGATTTCAAAGGCGAGGCTGATATCATCATCGACTTCTCCCACCACAGCGCAGTAAGATGCGTTCTCGATTGGGCAAAAGCAAACAATGTTCCCGCCGTTATCGGTACAACGGGTTGCACGGAAGAAGAAGTTGCTTATATCAACGAAACAGCGGAAACTCTCCCTGTTTTCTATTCCGGCAATATGTCCATCGGCATCGCCGTTCTTGCGGCTTTCGCGGCAGAAGCGGCTCGCATCATGAAAGATGCGGATATTGAGATCGTTGAGACTCACCACAAAAACAAACTCGATGCTCCCAGCGGCACAGCGCTCCTTATCGCAAACGAGATAAAGACGAGCCGCCCCGATGCTGAATTCGTTCTCGGCAGAAGCGGCATGAAGAAACGCGAAACCAACGACATCGGCATCAACTCCATCCGTTGCGGCAGTATCGTAGGCATACATGAAGTTATCATCTCCACAGATTCCCAGACGATAACATTGAAGCACGAGGCACACAACCGCGCACTCTTTGCGGAAGGCGCAGTTGCGGCGGCTAAATTCCTCTGCGGCAAAGAAAACGGTCTTTACAACATAAAAGATATGGTCAGAAAATAAGTTCCTTCGGGAAACTTATTTTCTGCTGAGAAAGAAGGATCAAATGCTTTATTCCAACCTCACAGCAAACGAAAAGGGTCATCTCGCCATAAACGGCTATGACACCGTGGAGCTTGCTAAAAAATACGGCACAGCCCTCTACGTTATAGACGAGGACAAGCTTCGCGCAAACTGCCGCCTCTATATAGACTCCATGAAAAAGCATTTCGGAGAAGATTCCATGCCTCTCTACGCTTCAAAAGTTCTCTGCTTCACAGGTATCTACCGTATCGTGTCGGAATGCGGCATGGGTACGGACCTTGTTTCCGCAGGCGAACTTTACACAGCTAAAAAAGCAGGATTCCCCCTCGAAAAAGCTTTCTTCCACGGAAACAATAAAACAGACGCGGATATCGAATACGCTATCGAAAGCGGTCTTGGCTACTTCGTAGTAGACAACGAAGAAGAGCTCAACGCCATCGACGAGATCGCAGGCAAGCACGGCATCTGCCAGAAAGTGCTCCTCCGTATCACCCCCGGTATCGACCCTCACACACATAAGGCTATCGTTACGGGCAGCGTGGATTCCAAATTCGGTTCTGCCATCGAAACAGGCAGAGCTTACGAGATGGTAGAGATGGCTTTGGCAAAAAAGAACGTTTCGCTCGAAGGCTTCCATTGCCACATCGGCTCCCAGATATTCGAATGTGAGCCTTTCTGCGAAGCGGCAGACATCATGCTCAAGTTTATCGCAGACGTAAAGGCTAAATATTCATATAAAACGACTATACTCAACCTCGGCGGCGGCTTTGGCGTTCGCTATACGGAAAACGACCCTGTTATCGACATAGACGCAAATATCGCAAGCGTTGCTTCTCACGTTAAGAAACGCTGTGCCGAATTCGGCGTTGATATGCCCAAGATACTCATGGAACCTGGCAGAAGCATCGTTGCCGACACAGGCATCACGCTTTATACAGTAGGCTCCGTTAAAGAGATAGCCAACCTTAAAAATTACGTTTCCATAGACGGCGGTATGCCCGACAACCCCAGATACGCCCTCTACTCCTCCGCATATACTGTAATGCTCGCAAGCGATGTAAACGCAAAAGCGGACTTCGAATGCACTATTGCAGGCAGATGCTGTGAAAGCGGCGACCTTATCCAGGAAAACGTAATGCTTCCCAAGCCCAAACGCGGCGACATCATAGCCGTACTTACAACGGGCGCATATAACTACTCTATGGCTTCCAATTATAACAGAATACCTCGCCCCGCAATACTTCTCGTAGGCAAGAACGGCGAGCACATCGCAGTAAGACGCGAAACATTTGAGGATCTTTGTCGTTGCGACGACTGAGCCATAGCTTTTAACTTTTAACAGAATGGAGAAAAGGACATGATAGTAACAAAATTCGGCGGCACATCAATGGCAAGTGCCGAACAGTTTAAAAAGGTCAAGAGCATCATTGACCAGAATCCCGAAAGACAGGTCGTAGTAGTTTCCGCCGCAGGTAAAAAATCCAGCGACGATATCAAGATCACAGACCTTCTTTACACACTTTACACACACCTCCAGTACGGTGTTCCCTACACAGATATTTGGAATATGATCGAAGGCAGATATGTTGAGATCGCAACAGACCTCGGTCTTTCTTATGACATCGCTTCCGACCTTGCAACGATTAAATCTCAGCTCAAAAAAGGCATGGATCAGAACTACCTCATCAGCCGCGGCGAATATCTTTCCGCAAAGCTCATGAGCGCATACCTCGGCTTTGATTTCGTTGACTCCAAGGATATCATCCGCTTCACATACAGCGGCACTGTTGACGTTGAAAGAAGCGAACAGAACTGCAAAAAAGTATTCTCCAGCCACGGCAAGATCGTTGTTCCCGGTTTCTACGGCGCTTACCCCAACGGTGAGATCTGCCTCTTCTCTCGCGGCGGCTCCGATATCACAGGTTCCTACCTTGCAAGATTCTTGGATGCTAAGATGTATGAAAACTGGACAGACGTTCCCGGTACTCTTACAGCAGACCCCAGAATCGTAGAAAACCCCAAGACTATCTCTCAGATCACATATACAGAGCTTCGCGAACTTTCCTATATGGGCGCAAATGTTTTGCATGAAGACAGTATCTCTCCTCTCCAGGAAAAGAACATCTCCATCAACATCAGAAACACAAACGAACCCTCCTGCCCCGGCACTATCATCAAACGCGATTGCACAGATGAAAGCTCCGTTATCACAGGTATCGCAGGCAAAAAAGACTTCGTTTCTTTCGATATCCTCAAAGATCATATGTCCACAGAGATCGGCTTTACACGCCGCTTGCTCGAAATTTTCGAGGACTACAAGATCAATGTTGAACACCTTCCCACAGGTATCGACTCCGTAAGCGTTGTTGTTTCGGGTTCCTCTGTTGCAGGTTGTATGTACGATATCGTTTCCAGAATCGAAAGCGAGCTTGGCGCAAAAGTAAATGCTAAGAAAGAGCTTGCTCTCATCGCCATCGTCGGCAGAAACATGGCAGGCAAGAGCGGCATCTGCTCCAGAATCTTCGCTTCTCTTTCCGGCATCGGCATAAACATCAAGATGATCGCTCAGCCCCCGGATGAAACAAACATCATCGTTGGAGTTGACAACAGCGACTTCAAGAAGGCTATCAAGGCTCTTTACGAAGATTTCGAAAACGCAAACTGGATCTGAACTTAAAATATTATAACTCAAGCCCTTCGCTTTATCCGCTTTTCAAAGCCTTGCGAGGGGCTTTTTGTTTTGCACAAAGCCATGACTACGGAGTAGAACAAGGGTTTGCCGCCAAAAATGCGGAGGCTATTGCTTTATCTTTTGAATTTTGCTATAATATTTTATAAAATTATGGAAATACGGAAATAATAAACAAAAAGCCGAAAGGAATTTTTGAATTGAAAAATATAATGCTTGTTTTCGGCACTCGCCCTGAAGCGATAAAGATGTGCCCCTTGGTAATAGAGTTGAGAAAGCGCGAAAATGTTCACGTCAGCGTTTGCGTAACAGGACAGCACCGCGAAATGCTCGCATCAATGCTTGATTTTTTCGGAATAGTCCCCGACTATGACCTCGATATAATGAGCCAAGGACAAACGCTTTTTGACATAACCGAAAAAGTAATGCGTGGTATGCGCTCCGTTTTGGAAAAAGAAAAATGCGATATTTTGCTCGTTCATGGCGACACAACAACGGCTTTTGCCGCCGCGCTTGCCGCTTTTTATATGCGTGTGCCTGTCGGTCATGTGGAAGCAGGGCTTCGCACATATGATATAACTTCGCCTTACCCCGAAGAATTCAACAGAGTGGCTGTCGATTCTATCGCAAACTTCCATTTTGCGCCCACAAAGCTCGCCGAACAGCACCTTATTGCTGAGGGAAAGAAGCAAGAAAATGTATTTGTTACCGGAAATACCGTTATAGATGCCCTGCGTTTCACCGTAAAGAGCGATTTTTCACATTCCGCACTCGATTTTGCAAACGGAAGAAAGATGATATTGCTGACTTCTCACAGACGAGAGAATATCGGCGCTCCCATGGCGGAGATGTTCAATGCGATAAAAGACGTTTTACGCGTCCACAGGGACGTTTGCGCCGTTTACCCCATGCATCCCAATCCAAAGGTGCAACACGCCGCACACGAAGCATTTGACAGCTTTTCACAAGTGAGATTGATAGAACCGCTCGATGTGTTCGAGTTTCACAACATCATGTCAAGATCTCATCTCGTGCTCACGGACAGCGGCGGCATACAAGAAGAAGCTCCTGCTTTCGGTGTTCCCGTGCTTGTTATGCGAAATACGACAGAGCGACCCGAGGGAATCGAAGCAGGCACTGTTCGACTTATCGGCAACACTTACAAAAGCGTATATGACGGCTTCTCACGCGTAATGGATGACCCGAGCGAGTATTCCGCAATGGCTCATTCGGAGAATCCTTACGGCGACGGCAACGCGTGCAGACGCATAGCGGATATTATAGCTTAAAATAATCGTCCCCGACATTTTTATATGTCGGGGTGTTTTGTTGTTCGGCAACTGCAATAGCCTCCGCATTTTTTCGGCAGGAGCAAGCCCCTGCCCTACATTGTAATTTTCATTGCCATCCGCAGGGGCGACCTATGGTCGCCCGTTTCCAACCGCAAAAATTTTGTCATTTGTTGCAAAAGCCACCCGCTAAAAGTCATCATCCTTGATACATGCCTTGCGGCGTGGTTCCGAGCGTGGCGCCGCTCGGGGAGCCGCATTTGATACAGCCATCATTTTCGAAAGGCTCAACCAAAGCGATAATTTCTGCTTCTTTTGCCAGCTTTTCTTTCAGATAAAGGAAAGCTTAGTTAATGCGAAAAATTGATCAAAACAAAAAATGCTTTTCGCATACACGAAAAGCATTTTTTACTGTTTAGAATACCAAAACTATGAACACAAGTATCAAGCAAACGCCCAAGCCCGCCATAACGAGTGCGAACGAGAAGTTCTTTGAGATCTGAGACGTTGTCTGCTCTATCGTCTCGGATACGCGAGAGAAGCGTTTTGCGTGCGTGTGATTGTCGTCCGCAAATATTCTGTCCACTGCCAAACCGAGCGCATATGCAAACTTATGCTTGTGTACATTGACCGCTTCAAGGTCTTTGCTGTCGCGGAAGAATGTTTTGCGAAGCACGAGCACGATAGCATCCGTTATATTATCCGCTATACGGCAAACAACGGAAAGCACAAAGATGAGCGCTTTGCCGATCGGCGCATAAAGAAGATGTTCCATGGAGAGTTTGTCGCTCCAAGGGCAGATATATGTCTTTCTGCCGTCTTTTTTCTTTATGAGGACCGTTCTTATAAAGCCAAAGTAAACTATCGCACCTATCGCAAGCGAGATGAGCACGCCCTTAATATTTGTAAAGGAGAAATAGTTTATCTCTTCACCAAAAGCATGACCATCTGCAATAGCGAGCATGGAACCTGTTATCTTATCGGAAAGCTGATGAGGCATAACGCCGAGAACTATCAAAGGAAGCGCGGAAAGACCGAGCGCTATCTTGGAAGCAAGCGTGAGCTTCATCTTTTTGCCTTCGCCGTCGCCTTTTTCAACGAATATGGCAACGAAAAGCTTTGTCATATATGCCGCTGTAAGACCGCCGGAGAACAGGAAGAGCCATTCAACAGCCGTGATGAATGTTCCTGCATGATGTGCATACTCAACTATGCTCTCGTGAACGAGAGTTTTGGAAATGTAACCGCAGAAGCCCGGCACACCCGCAAGACTGCACGCGCCGATAAGGAATACTATTGCAAGGAAAGGTTTGCCTCTGCCGAAGCCGCGCAATTTGTTGAGATCGAGCGTGTGTGCGCTCATATATATCGCACCTGCCGCAAGGAAGAGCGTAAGCTTGACGATAGAATGGTTTATCATGTAAAGGAAAGTACCGTTTGCCGCAAGAGCGTTCTCTTCACCGAGAAGCGTTATCATCGCAACACCTGTGAGGATAAAACCTATCTGAGAAAGAGATGAGCAAGCAAGTGTTCTCTTGAGGTTGATGGAGAACACCGCCAAAACAGCGCCAAGCACCATCGTTACTGCGGCGAGAGCAAGGAGCGTGTAGCCCCATATCTTGTCCTCGCGCAAGATATGTCCCGTTATAACGAGAATACCGAATACACCCGCTTTTGTAAGTACACCGGAAAGGAGTGCGCTCGCAGGAGCAGGAGCAACAGGGTGCGCCTTGGGAAGCCAAATGTGGAGCGGAAACATACCTGCTTTTGCGCCGAAGCCAAAGAGCAAGCAGAATGCGGAAACATAAAGCATATTGCTCTTTCCTGCCGCACTGACAGCTTCATAGAGAGCATCTATTTCGAGCGTTCCTGCGATGTGGTAGAGCAAGAAAAGTCCCATGAGGGCGACCATACCGCCGATAACAGCGATAGTGATATATGTCTTTCCTGCCGCCATGGCCTCCTTGTTTTCTTCCTGAACGACCCATACATAAGATGTAAAGGACATTATCTCAAAGAAAACGAATGTTGTAAGGAGATCTGCGGAAAGGAACACGCCCATAGTCGCGCCGAGCGTGAGCAAAAGGAAAAAGTTATATCTTGAAAGTTTGTGGTGTCCCTTGAAATATTGGGGAGAAAGAAGCGCGGAGCAAAACCACATAAACGCGCTTACGATACCGTATACTGCGTGAAAATCTCCGAATTTAAAGGAGAATCCGCAAACAGAGAGCGAAAAGCTCTCGCCATATGCGAACACAGCGCAAAGCACTGTAAGCGCAAGAGTTGCGGCGCAAGCCAAAATAGATATCACGCCGCAAGCGTTTTCGTTCTTTTTGCCGACAGCGGCAGAAACAACAGCGGCAACAAAAGGCAGCAGCACCGCCAAGAAAATGAGTATATTCATATTCCAACCACCTTCGTTATAATTTCAATAAAATTGCCTGAAAAGACGCCGAGGATGATGCACATCAAAGCGCAAACGAACATCGGGACTTTCATACGCCAGCCTGCTTCATGCACACCGGAAAGAGAAAGTTCTGCTCCCTCTTTGGGGAAATATGCCTTGATGACAACGGAGAGCGCATAGATAGCCGTGAGGAACGCGGAGATCATAAGAACTACCGTGCCGACGATGGCAAGCGGAGCACCGTGAGAGATAGCACCCTCTGCAATGAGCCATTTGCTTACAAAGCCGCAAAGCGGAGGTATGCCGACGAGCGACATTGCCGCAACGGAGAAGAAAGCAAATGTAAAGGGCATCTTTCTGCCCAAGCCGTCAAGCTCGCTTATGTGTTCTTTGCCTGCGTGATGGAGAACTGCGCCTGCACCGAAGAAGAGGCATATCTTGATCACGGAGTGGAATACCATGTGAGTAAACGAAGCGATGAGCCCTTCGTTTGTCATGAGCGTTGCGGCGAAGATTATGTAAGAAAGGTTTGCAACGGTAGAATATGCAAATCTTCTCTTGAAATGAGTCTGTTTGAGTGCCTTGGAGGAGCCGTAGAATATCGTGATGATAGCGAATATCATCGCAACAGCCTGCGCCCATGTTCCCGAGAGCACATCTGTGCCGTATGAATAATAGATAAGTCTTATAACAGCGAAGACACCTGCTTTAACGACAGCAACAGCATGAAGGAGTGCTGTTACGGGCGTGGGAGCAACGGAAGCGGAAGGAAGCCAACCGTGGAACGGGAATATAGCCGCCTTTACGCCGAAACCGAAAAATGCAAAGATGAAAAGCACGAGTGCGATAGTTGCATCACTGCCTACGTTGAGCGAACCGCCGAGAGTAAAGCTCTGTGCGCCTTGGCTCACAAGATAAGCAACGCAGGAAAAAGCAAATGCCGCACCGCCAAAGGAGTATAACATATATTTCTTTGTAGCGGCAACGCTCTTGTCGCTTCTGCCGTGCATAACGAGCGGTATCGTGAAAAGTGTGAGCAATTCATAGAAAAGATACATCGTTGCGATGCCTTCTGCGTATGCAACGCCCATCACGGCGCCGAAAGTCATCGTAAAGAACGCATAGAAAGAGCCGAGGTGGTCTTCATGCGCCATGTATTCGAACGCATATACAGCCGTTATGGGCCAAAGTGTAGCCGCAAGGCAGGAGAATATCTTGCCTGCGCCGTCTATGCGGAGCGTGAAGGATATCTTATCCGTGAAATGTATAAGCTCAAGAGAGCCTTCGGGAGTGAATATCGCAAGGAGCCATACCGACAATGCAGAAATGAGCAATGCCGCAAAAGTAAAGATATTTCTTACCCTTGCTTTGCGAATGGGCAGGAAGTAAAGCAATGTGCCGCAAAGTACGGGAAACAATATCGGAAAAATCATAAAAATTCTGTTCATCATAATGTTCACCTTACATCGTGGAAGAAGCTATCTTTCCTATAATATCCGTAACGGGAGAAGCGAAAAGTCCGCCCACTACCGCGATAACTGCAAGGATTATTATCGGAATAAGCATAAGCACGGGTTCTTTCTTTGTTTCTGTTATCTTAACGGCTTCTTCGCCGGGGAAGAAAGCGCGTATGGATATCGTGAGGAGGTAGCCTGCCGTGAGGAGTGCGGAAACGAGCAATATAACGGGCACGAGCCAAGCAAGAGCGCCGTTCAAAGAGTCGAGCGAAGAAGTCGCAAGGTACCATTTGCTCACGAAACCGCCCGTGGGAGGAATGCCGATGAGCGAAAGCGAAAGTACCGTGAAGCAAACGAATGTTACGGGCATCTTTTTGCCGATACCGTTGATATCGCCGACATTTGTTTTACCGTAAAGGAATATAACCGCACCGCAGCAAAGGAACAAGCCTATTTTTACAACAGCGTGGAAGATGACCTGCAAAAGTGCGCCTTCCATTCCCGCTTCGGAGAAAAGGAAAAGACCGCAAAGCACATAAGAGATCTGGCTGACTGTGGAATAAGCGAGACGTTTTTTGAATATCTTTTCGCGGTAAGCCATCATGGAACCCATGAGCACCGTGATGAGTGCAAGGCAAAGGAGCGCTGTCTGCACCCAAGTTCCCGAAAGGACTTTTGCGCCGACCGTGAAATATGCCGTGCGGATTATCGCAAGGACACCTGCCTTTGCGATGATAGCGGAAAGAAGCGCGCTGGCAGGAGCAGGAGCAACAGGGTGCGCCGAGGGGAGCCAGCCATGGAGCGGAAACATACCCGCTTTTGCGCCGAAGCCGATGCACATGGCAAAAACTGCGGCGAGAACAAGTCCGTTTGCGCTTTCCATATTGCCGCCTGCGTTAAACGCAAGCGTGGGTGCGTATTCGTTGAGCACGAATATACCGAAGAGCGCAGTAAAAGCGCCTGCAACGGAATAATAAAGATATTTCTTTGCCGCTGTAATGGATTCTTTGGAAAGAGAATGGATCACCAAAGGCATAGAGAAAAGTGTTACAAATTCATAGAACACATACATGGAAACGAGACCCGAAGAAAGCGCAGCACCTATCATAGCTCCCTCGGAAAGGAGCATGAAGGAAAAGAAGCGTTCCTCGTTTTTTTCGTGTTTCATATAAACGCAAGCGTATATCATTACCAAGAGCCAGCCCACGGAAACAACGGTGCAGAAAAGTTTTGCCACACCGTCAGAGGAAAAGCCGATCGTTATTGCTTCCGTTATCTTGAAAACGCCCGTTGTCATGGTTTCGGAGAAAACTATCATAGCGCAGAAGATCGTTTCCACAGCCTGCATAGCGGTAATGAGCGCAAGCTTTGCTTTTCTGCTGTTAATCTTTTTGAGCAACGGAATTATAAGACCGCATATGAGCGGAAATACGACCGCAAGAATAAGTATAAACATTTAAACCTCTCTTTCAGCGTACATTGATGAAAAGTTCTAATCCCTTTTCAAGCAAGGAGATGATAGGCTGAGAATTCAAACCTACCGCAACATTTATCGCCACAAAAACTACCATTGCAAACGCAAAAGGCGCAATATTTGCAATCTTCTTTTTTGTTTTTTTGCTTTCGTCGTCAAGCGGCTTGAATATTACCAAGACCGTGCGGAGGAAATACATTACGTTGAGCATCGTACTGATCGCAAGCGCGATAAGAACGAAATATGTTTTCGCGCCGTTTCCGAAGGATGCAAGCGCAAAAAGTAGCTTAGGCACAAAGCCCAAGAAAATCGGGATGCCGACCATGGAAAGCGAACCTGCAAGGAATGCGCCGCCTGCGAACACGTTTTTGTGTGCAGATGAAACGAGCGCGGAGAAATTCTGTTTTCCGTCTGCTGTGTCGCAAAGACCGCCTGCGGAAACGAAAAGCATTGATTTCGTGAGCGAGTGCGAAGCTATCTGGAAGAGCGAAGCAACGACAGCCGCTCTCGTTCCGAGACCGAGACCCATGTATATATAGCCTATCTGAGCCGCGGAGGAGAAAGCTACCATGAAATTGATGCTCTTTGCGCGGATAGCGGATATAGAGCCGAACACCATGCCGCAGATACCGAACACGAACAATACGTTCTGAACGCCGCTGTCAAGGAATACATCGATTCCGATAACACGGAAAAGTATCTTGAGGAGCAACACGATATAGCCTTTGGAGATGACACCAGAAAGTATCGCAGAAGCGGCAGGAGTTGCTGTGCCGTATGTATCGGGCATCCAAAAATGGAACGGGAAAAGACCGCTCTTTATCGCAAGACCCGAAACTATAAGACCTATCGCGACCGTAAGCGGGAGCGTGTACTGTCCGCTCTTCCAAACAAGACTTATTGCCTCATAAAGGTTGGGGAAAAGGAGCTGACCCGTGATGGCATAGAGCAAGATTATACCGATAAGCAAGAAGCCCGAACCGATAAGGCTGAATATCATATAGCGAGTTGCCGCGATGAGCGAACGACCACTTGAACGAGCCATGAGCAAGGAGCAAGATGCGATAGTGCATATCTCGACAAATACGTATGCCGTAAAGATATCGTTCGTATAGCAGAGCGAAGCAAGCGCCGCATGGCAAAGATTTACCATTACATAGAAGAATTTCTGCTTGTCCTCGGCAACGTCGGAGAAGATCCTGTTTCTGCCGCCGATGACGGAAAAGAGCATTACGACTTCAAAGAGCAACGCAAAGAAAGGCTCCAAAAGACCAGCGGATATCTCGTTGCCTATGGGCGCATCATAATGACCCATGCGGTAAACAAAATATCCGACCTCGGAATTAAGGTTGTAGAATATTACGGAGGCAGACATTACCGCGCCTGCCGCAAGAAGAAAGTACGTTACAAAGCGTGCTTTCTTACCGTTGAATGCATAAGCAACGACAGAACAGAAAAGAGAAAGAACTATCGTTATGAAAGGGAAATTTCTAATAAAGTCCATTTATTCCTCCTCGCTACGCAGATGCATATACATTTCATCAAGATTGAGCGTGTGATATTTTTTGTAAAGACGGACGCAGAGCGCGAGCATGAGCGCCGTAACACTTACGGATACAACGATACCCGTAAGAACGAGACCCGAGGGAATGGGGTTGATATAATCAGCCACATTTACCTCACCTTCGGGCGGTACGATAGGCGTAAGGGCGTTTTTGATATAGCCCATAGACGCAAGGAAAAGATACACGCCCGTGTCCATGATGTTAAGACCCATTATCTTTTTGAGAAGATTGCGGGAGAAAACGAGCATGGTGAAGCCTATCGCGAAAAGTATCATCGCAACAAGCTCTTCGTAGTTTTGAATGATATTCAATTCATGCGCCCCCTTTTGAAAAGCATATAGAAGCTGTACATCGTGCAGCAAACGACAAGGCCAACGGCTATGTTGAGCGGCATTATAAGTCCGCCCGAAAGGATATCGCCGGGTGCGCCTGCCGAAATGATGGAATGAATGCCGTTAAATTCGTTACCTGTAAAGAATGAATAGCTCTTTGCAAGGCAATAGAAAGAAAGCGAGCAGATGCTGATGATCTTTACCCTCTTTTCGCTGAGCACCTTGAGAGCCTGTTCCTCGCCGTATACCATCGCATAAAGGATGAAGCCTGCGCCGAGGATAGCACCGCCGGAGAAACCGCCGCCGGGAGAAAGATGACCGTTTACGAGGATGTATACACCGAAAACGAGTATGATCGGAATGAGTATTCTCGCCATCGTTTTAACGATGGGGTCGCGAGAGTAATTGAGGATATCGCCTGATTCATCTTTCGGCTTTTTCTTTCTGTCCTCCATAAGGATGAGCACGGCGCAAGTTGCCGTGAAAAGAACAAAAGATTCGCCGAGCGTATCGAATGCACGATAGTCAAGGATCATACCTGCAACAGTGTTGACAGCACCTGTTTCATCTCTGCCGTTTACGACATAATGACCCGAAACATCGTTGACCGTCGGTGTATCCGTATCGGCAAAACCGGGGAGCACCGCTACCGTGGCGATAAGCACGCTTATAAGTATTATGCAGAATATCGTAGAAAATACTCTGTATTCAAAAGCGGAAAATTTTTTTTCTTTCTTTTCAAGAGAAGGGATTATCTTGTTTTCGTCCTTGTCTGCTTTTTCAGCGGAAGCTTTTTTAGCTTTGCTCGTTTCGGACGCTTTTTCTGTAAGATCTATCTCACCGTCGAGCCAACGGAGAAATCTTTCGGAGAATTTATTCTTCATCTTCTTCCTCCTTTTCTTTTTCTTCCTCTTCAACTTCGTTATCCTTATCTATAAGGTGAAGTTTGCGGAGCGTAAGGAAGAAAAGTACGCCTGTGATACCTGCGCCGACAGCCGCCTCTGTAATAGCAAGGTCGGGGGAACGCAGCAAGAGCCAAACAACGGACATAACGATGCTGTATGACGTGAATATTATTATCATCGTCATCGGCTTTTTGGAAAATGCCGTTGCAACAGCGCAAACGACAAGTGAAATGAGAAGTATTATACGAAATACGGTAAGCAATGTTTCAAGCATTTTCCTCGTCCTCCTTGGGAAGCTCGCAGTGTTCCGCCAAATGCTCGTCCGTCATATATTCCGCTTTTGTGAGCATATGAGAGGTCAAGGGGCAAGTACACCACTGAATGAAAACTATAAGCGCGAATTTTGCGGACATGATATCAAATCCCGCCGCGATAACGCCGCCTATAAAGAAAAGTATAAGTACGATGGTATCGTTCATAGCGGCGCAATGTATGCGGTTGAGCGCGAAATGGAAACGATATGTACCGAGTATGGAGATATAGAGCAAAACGAGCGCGGATATAAAGAATATCGCGATAATGCCTAATCTTATCCAATCCAAAATCATTTTTTATCCCCCTTATCTTTGCCGTTGCCGCCAAAAAGGTTGATGTACATCTTGCAAAGGATCATTACGGAAAGGAAGCTCAATACGACATAGATTATGCCGACGTCGGGCAAGTAATTTTCCTTGAACAACAAAGCAAGTATGCAGATAGCGCAAACGACGATCGTCGTTATCATGTTGATACCGATGAAACGGTCTACCGTTCTCTTACCCGTTATCGTGCGGATAAGGCAGAGCAGCGCCGCTATGCCTAAGAATATAAGTACTACACTGTAAAGGACATTGTAAGCTGTTTCCAACATTATTATCTTTCCATCCTTTCCAATATCTTAACAAATTTGCTGTTCTCTATTCCGTCGATGAACGAACGGTCAAGGCAGTGAACCGTATACTCGTCTCCGTTCTGGTCTATCGTGATTGTACCCGGAGTAAGAGTGATGGAGTTCGCCAAAAGCATACGTGAAAAGCTCTTTTTCAAGGGTATCTTCACTTTTACGACAGCAGGCGTAACTTTTCTTTCCTTGTTGAGGATGACCACTACAACGGCATAGTTTGCCTTGAGCACTTCCCAAACAAGAACGGCGCAATATGCTATCATCAAGAAAGCATTTCGCCAAAAGTAAAGCTCGGCTTTAACGGAAAAGCCCAAAGCTTTAACAGCAAAAATATACACGAGAACGGAAACGGCTATACCCGAAACTACTATTTCAAGCATACCTGCGTCAAGCGTAAATCTGCCGTTCAAAAGCATCCACAGCACGAATAATAATATTGCCATAAAGACTTCCTTTCATTTTGCATAAAACGCAAAAAAGACGGTATAAAAACAATGCTCTTA
>CAZERM010000027.1:0-16441 GCA_964514555.1 uncultured Lachnospiraceae bacterium
CCTCTATCCCCGGTCCGATTCCGGGTGGCGCCTCCAAAAGCAAAGCACTTCGTAAGAAGTGCTTTTTTGTTTTTTTAACAACAGAGTTATCTTGTGGTTTAGAGAGATTTGCAGATCATATCCTTATATAACAAATCGGCAGAGGAAATGGACCCTCTGCCGAATTTTTTTTGCTTGCCTATTAACCGGCGAAGCACTGTTCTGTTTTTATATGCTTTCTTATTCCGCTATATCGAGTATCTCGTCTATGGCTTCGCGGAGGAGAGATAGCGCCTCTTTCATAGGCATACCCGTGAGCTGTGCGCCTGCCGCGTCGAAATGACCGCCGCCGCCGAGCTTTTCAAGTATCCTTTGGACGTTTATAGAGCCGTCTGAGCGCGCTGAGATGTGTATGGAGTCATCCAACTTGCAGAGCGCAAATGCCGCGCATATGCCCTCTACGTGAAGCAATCTGTCGGCAGCTTTTGCCGCAGTAACACGGATCGACGAATTGGCGTTTTCGTGTTCGTTGAGAGCGATTGCGATAACATTTTTATATATCGAAACATTGCTTTCAAATTTTGCTTCGTCAAGAAAATCATAGATATCCGTTTTAAACAATGCTTCCGCATCGATGGGTGAAGCACCTTCGCTTCTGAGATAGAGCGCAGAGCTGAATGTTCTTACGCCTGCGTTATGTGTAAACTGCTTTGTATCGAGCAATATGCCTGCGAAAAGAAGGTCTGCTTCCGTTTTCGTGAGCGAACCCGGGGCAAGTATAAGCTCCAAAAGTTCCGCCATAAGTTCGGAAGCGCTCGAAGCGCTCGGCTCGATATAAGTGATATTGGGCTTTGTTTTGAATTCGGACGTTTTTCTGTGGTGGTCGATGATAACGATATTGTTTGCGCCGTCCACAACATCGGGCGCTTCACAAACATTGAGGTTGTTTACGTCAACTACAACAACGAGAGTTTCGCTCTTGAGAAGGTCTTGCGCTTCCGCACGGTCAACAAAGATGCCGCTGTATTCGTTGCTCTCGTCCACAAGACGGAAAGCACTGCGTAAGTTCTTGTCGTTCCTGTCGGCGATGATATGCGATGTAGCGCCGCAGAATTTAGCTATTCTCGAAATGGCGATACATGAAGCGAAAGAGTCCATGTCCGCAAATCTATGACCCATGATGAGTACATTGTCGCTTCGCGAGATGAGCGCGATAAGCTCGTTCGCGATAACGCGGGAGCGTATCTTTGTGCGCTTCTGAACGGATTTTGTCTTACCGCCGTAAAATTCAACGCCGTCGGGAGTTTTGATAACTACCTGGTCGCCGCCGCGCTGGAGCGCCATATCGAGGGCAGACTGCGTTGCGCGCTCTTTTTCGTAGAGCGTGCCGCTCATCTTTGCAATACCCATTGATATAGTAAGAGGAAGCGTGGATTCGCCTACACGTATCTCGCGCACCTCGTCGAGCATGGAAAACTTATCTTTTTCAAATTCGGGGAGGTATTTTGCAGGGAAAAGGCAAATGAAACGGTTGTTTCCGTATTCACGGACGAAACCGCCGACATTTTCGAAATGCTTTTCGAGAATCACTTCAACTTCTCTTGCCGCGTCGCCGTAAAGCTCCTGGACATACTGCAAAAGCTCGTCAAGGTTGTCTATCATCGCATAAGCTATAACGGTGTCCTCGTCGTGGAGGCGCTGTTCCGCCTCTTTAAGCTCGGTTATATCAGTGAAGATAGCCATATAATAGTTTTTGCTGTCGAAGTTTATCTCGTAACCGATAGCGTTGAACACTCTGGGCGCGGAACCGTCCGCATTTTCTATATCGGAGAATGATATCTCCGTTCCCATGGAGGAGTCGCTTTTTACGATGCGTTCGATGGTCGCGTCGCAGATGTTGTCTATGTATTTATTGTAAAGTACACCGACGCTCTTGCCGCATTCCTTGAGATATTGGTTGTACCAGATTATTTTGCCTTTTTCATCGCAGATAACGATGGGCTTTTGAAGCTTTTGCAGAAATTGAACGGATATGCCCTGCGTTACTGACATCGCTATGCCGATGCCGCGGCGAGTAACAGCGTTTACTATTATCGAAACGGCAAGCATGATCATCATTATACCGATGTAGACGGCAAGAAAAAATACCGTTATCTTTTCAGGCGGAAAATCCGTATAGATTATAGAGAGAGCGCAAGCCGCCATCGACAAAGCGCCGAGGCACGCGCACAAGATGCCGCCAAGCGGTAACCGCCCGAAACTGAAATGCTTATTTTTTTTGTCAGGCATTTGTTTATCCTCTTTCTGAATAAAATTGTTGTTAGTTTACCTTTCCCATCTTTCTGCGGCGCATCGTTTCGCTTGCACCAAAGAAGGAAAGTATGGTGAGCGCCGTTGTGCCGAAGAAGAAGAGAGCCGCGATAAACGCTATAACGATGGCTGTCTTTTTGCGTTTTGTTCTTATCCATTTGATACCCATGAGCACCATTACGGGCGTGAGCATTATTATAAGGTAGTCGGCGGAGAGCGCCAAAACGCCCGAACCGCCCGAGAAGAACGCGGAGAAAAAGTAAACGAAATATGCGCCCATATATACCCAGGCGCAAGACGAGGAGGGGATAGTTTCCCACCTGGGTGTGGGAAGTATAAGTTCACATTTTGCCATCTTCGTGCAAAGCTTGAAGAAGCAAGCTGTGAAATATGCGAGCACCGCCGTGAATGCCGCAAAATATGCAGGCAGAACGAGCTTGATATATCTGAACGTGGTGTTGAACTGCGCGTAGATATCGTCCGCCGTAACATTCTGATAATTTTTTACCATTTCTTCAACTGTGGGGCGCATAGCCTCTATGACGATGTTCTGCAAAGCATCTATCTTGTCAGTGAAATACGCCGTTATCGCGGAAACGGATATCTTGTTTCCGTCAAGGGCAAAGCCTACGAGAAATAGCGCGGAAAACAGCACGATATATGCTATCATCAAAGCAAACGAAACGGATATCTTCGTTTGCTTCTTTTTTATCATCGTTGCGAGCAATATGCCCGTCGGCACGGCGCAAAGGCAGATGCCTGCTCCGCAGATATCGCCGAGCAGGAACGATATGGAGAGCGAAAATGCAACGGAGATGAAATAGTAATAGTTATTTGAAGCGATGATCTGGAGCGCCAGCGTTGCACATACAACGGCAGCGCCGAAAACGGCGACGTAATTAAGCCCCATGGAAGAGCCGAACGCTATAAAGAGCGCTGCAATGAGCTGTATCGCCGTTATCGGAAGAAGAGAAGTTCCTCCGTGTTTTTTGTGGTTATTGTTCATTATCTCACCTTATTGAAAATCATTATCTTTTACGAAAAAGAAGCACCATTGCCTTTGAGCATGAACTCCGTAAGGCGCTCTGTGAAATGCTCTGCTGTGTTATAGCCGAGGCGGCGCTGTTTGTTGTTCATCGTCGCTACCTCGATGATAACGGAAAGGTTTCTACCGGAGCTTACAGGGATGGTCATCGTGTCTACCAAAACGCCGAGGATATCCGTCGTTTGTTTTTCCGTGCCTATTCTGTCGTAGAATTTATCCTTGTCCCAATGTTCGAATTTGATAACGAGGTTGATCTTTTCCGTTTCCTTTACCGCGCCGATACCGAATGTACGCTGAACGTCAACTATACCGATACCGCGAAGTTCCGTGTAATGGCGAAGCACTTCGGGGGCGGAGCCGACGATGGTCTTGGAAGAAACTCGTTTGAGCTCTACTGCGTCATCCGCAACAAGACGATGACCGCGCTTAACAAGTTCGATAGCCGTTTCACTCTTACCGATACCGCTCTCACCGAGGATGAGAACGCCTTCACCGTATACTTCAACGAGAACACCGTGGCGCGTGATACGAGGCGCAAGTTCTACGTTAAGATATGAGATGAGTGCATACTGAAGGTCTGTCGTGCTTTCGGAGGTACGGAAAACAGGGGTTCCGTGCTTCTGCGCCGCTTCAACGAGTCCTTCGAGGATGGGAAGGTCCCAAGAAACGATTATTGCGGGGATCTCTTTTGCAAAGAGTGCGTCATATTTATGAAATCTTTCTTCGGGGGAGAAAGCTTCCATGTATTCATGCTCCGCTTTACCGATGATCTCTATTCGTTTTTTGTCAAAGCAATCGAAAAATCCGGTAAGCGCAAGACCCGGGCGGCTTACATCCGTGCTGATGACTTTTCTTGTTTCCCAATCATCGGGTGCGTATATCGTTTCCAATTTCATGGCTTTTGCGACGGCGGAAAGAGATACTTCGTATACGACGTTGGAATCGTCTTCCATAACTTCTGTTTTGTTTATGTCGTTGCTCATAATTTTTTCCTTTCACATACCTGTTATTTTTCTTTGGTATAAAAATATACCTTTACATAGTAATTATATCCTAATAAAAAAGATTTTTCAACCGATATTGCGAATAAACTTGTAAATAATAAGTTAAAAGGATAAATTTTAAAGGAGTTTCAAGCTTTGACTTCTATATTTATAAGGACGCTTGCCGTTTATGCCGTGCTGATAGCGGTGATGCGCTTTTCGGGAAAAAGACAGATAGGGGAGATGCAGGTCTCGGAGCTTGTTACGGCTTTTTTGCTCTCTAACTTGGCAAGCACACCGCTTACAGACCCCTCCGTGCCGCTTCTTTACGCCGTCGTGCCGATAATCACGCTGATATGCATGGAGATATTTTTCTCATTCCTCACCACAAAGATAAATTTTGTAAAAAAGCTTTTGGACGGCAGACCGAGCATCGTCGTGAACAAAGGAAAGATAGATATTTCCGAGATGAGCAAGATGCGTATGAGTCTTGAGGACCTTCTCTGCGAACTTCATATAGCAGGGTATTCCGCTTTATCGGAGATAGAATATGCAATACTCGAGCCAAACGGAAAACTTGCCTTTTTCGAAAGCGAAAACGGGGAGGATATAGGCGGCATCGCGCACCCCGTCATCATAGACGGAGAATTTGTAAGCTATGCGCTTGCCGATATCGGAAAGAGCCGCGAATGGGTCTTGGAACAGCTCAAAAAAAGGAATATATCCGCCGTTTCCTCAGTCTTTCTCATGACCGTTGACGATGACGAAAAAATAGAGATGATAAAAAAAGAGGATTGCTTACAATGAAAACATTTATTTGCTCGCTTTTGCTTTTTGCCGTGCTCTGCTCGTTCGTGTTTATAAATTCCGCTCATGTGATATCGGATATCAAAGAGCTTTACTCGCTCGCGAATGCTCTGCCCGAAAACGAAGAGGATATCGACGAAATGGCGCTTGAAACGATGGAAAAGCTTCGCTCTTATTGGCGAGAAAAGATAGACGGTTTTGCAATGGTGCTGAGTTATGACCTTCTTGACAAGGCGGATGAAGCCGTAACAGCGCTTTATTGCGCCGTAAAGAGCGGAAATGCGGAAGATATCATCTGCGCCAAGGAAAATTACAAGGATGCTTTGGAGCGGCTCGAAATATTGTGCGGAGCAGGTGTCAAAAGTATATTTTGAATATATATGATATATATGCACACTTGACAATATGCCGCCGAGGAATTATAATAAAATAAGCAGATGTCGAAAATAACCTTAAAATGGAGGAATAAAATGTATACAATAGGTATCGACCTTGGCGGCACTAACATTGCCGTTGGTCTTGTAGACGAAAACTACAAAATAGTCAGAAAGATCTCTGTTCCCACTATGGCGGCTCGCGGCGCCGAGGAGATCACAAAGGATATGGCTGCTGTTTGCGCCAGAATTTGTGAAGAAGAGGGTCTTGACCTTGTTAAGGATAACATCAAGGTGGGTCTTGCGGCTCCCGGTACTGTAAATTCCAAGACAGGTATCATCGAATACGCCAACAATATCAGAATGAGAAATTTCCCCGTTGTTGACTTGTTCGCTAACTTTTCCGGTGTTGCAAAAGAAAATATCGCTATCGGTAACGATGCCAATGTTGCCGCTCTCGCAGAAGCGACAGTAGGCGCGGCAAAAGGCGTTGAAAGCTCCGTTATGGTTACGCTCGGCACAGGTGTCGGCGGCGGTATAGTTATCGACGGCAAGCTCATTACAGGTTGCGCTTGCGGCGGTGCGGAACTTGGTCATATGGTCATCGAATACGGCGGCAGAAAATGCTCCTGCGGCAGAAAAGGTTGCTTTGAAGCATACAGCTCCGCAACAGCGCTCGTTGCCCTCACAAGAGAAAAATTTGCGGAGACAAACTCCCCCATCATCGCCGAAATGTGCGATGGCGACCCTGCCAAGATCGGCGGCAAGACAGCTTTCGCCGCTATGAGAAAAGGCGATAAAGCGGCAGCGGAAGTAGTTGATTATTACATCAGCCATCTCGCTTGCGGTGTAGCAAACCTTGTAAACATATTCCAGCCCGACGTACTTCTTATCGGCGGCGGCGTATGCAACGAGGGCGATCCGCTCCTCCTTCCTCTCAAAGAGCTTGTAGGTAAGGAATGTTATTCCGCGGATAATGTTTGCAAGACGGATATCCGCATAGCACAGCTCGGAAACGATGCAGGTATCATCGGTGCGGCGGCGCTCGTTATCTCCGCATAATGAAACATGAATAATATCGTTTATATGGGAAAAAGCAAGCGCATTACCGCTTGCTTGATAGCCCTGTATGTTTTCGCGAGCGGCATGACACTTGCGACATTCTTTGACTTCAAATTTTCCGCTTGGCTCACTCATATGACGACGGAACCTTTGACTATAACGGTGCCGAATTTCACGATGGTATTCGAGATAATCGGCGAATGGCCCGCGCTTCTCATGGGTGGTTTTGCCGCTGCGGTAATAATGCGCGCGTTTTTAAAGGTGAAAAAGCCGATCGGCTATATCGGTGCGGCAGGCTCCGCTTTGGTGTTGCTCTGCGTTATCTATTTTGCCGCTCACGGCTCTTTTGAAGACGTGAACGAGAATCTCGGCACGGCAGCAAAGATGATCTCCATCGTGATAACATTGGTCGTTTCGGCGGCGATAGCGTTTATCGCGATGAAGCTCCCCGAAAAAACAGCGAATAGCTTTCTCGTGCCGTCCATCGTTTGCATAGTCATGCTCGGTTGCGTCATGGTCGGCGCACAGGGTCTGAAGATCGTTTGGGGCAGAGTAAGACTTAAAGAGATGATAATGGCAGGGGACACCTCGCTTTTTACACCGTGGTATAAGCCGAACTTCTTTTCGGGACACCATTCGTTCCCATCGGGACACACAGTCAACGCTTCCTCGCTTGGACTTTTGCCTCTCTTTTACAGCAAGAACTTTTGCAAGCGTTTTTCCCACGCAAAGAAGATAACTTATATAGCTGTCATAGCTTGGAGCGTGTTTATGGCGTTCACTCGCTTGCTTGCGGGCGCACATTTCCTTTCGGATGTGCTGTGCGGCGCCCTTATCGGCTTTGTTGCGGTCATCGTCGCTGATATCATCATGCAGAAGATAAGCGAAGCATAATTAAACGTCGAAATATTTTAATATTCCGTTAAAGATCCCACGTGCTATAAGCGTGGGGTCTTTTGCCATAATTTCGGCATCGTTCGCGTTTGTGATAAAGCCCACCTCCAAGAGAAGGGATGGCATCTTCGTTCTTCGCAGTACATAGAGCGTCGGTCGCTCGAAAACTCCGCGGTCGGAAAGTCCCGTCTCTTCAAAAAGTCCTATGAGTATATCCTGTGCGAGCAAAAACGCAGGCGAAGAAAAACTGTAAACATAAGCCTCACTTCCAGAGGCGGAAATAATATCGGAAGCGTTTGCGTGGATGCTTATAAAGTAATCCGCGCCCCATGAATTTGCGCCGTTTACCCTTGCCGAAAGGCTCGTGGCTGTGCTCGTGCCGAGTATCTCCGTGGGAGAAGCGCGAGAGGTGATGGCTTCGAAATCGGGTGAAGTATTGAGCAGGGCGGCAAGCTCCGTGCCTATGTAATAAACGAGGTCTTGCTCCCTATATCCGTTTCCTTCCGCTCCTGCGTTTGGGTTTTGAGGGTTGTGCCCTTGATCTATGTATATCTTTATTGCCATGGCTGTGCCTCCTTGAATAAAAAGTGTTGCGGTACAGTTTATGCAAAAAGGCTTTTGTATGATAAAAATGCGCGCAAAAGCGTATGACTTCTGCGGCGCATCTGTTTACAAGGGCTTATTTTTTTGTTTTTTCGTTCAATGGAGTGTTTATACTGCTTCGATATTCGCCGGGGGTCATGCCTGTGTGCTTTTTGAATGAATTATTGAACGACGAGACGGAATCGAAGCCGAGCTTATCTGCTATTGCGGTAAGCGGCACGCCTTGGCGGATGAGTTTTTTCGCTTCGTCCGTTTTCATCTTTTGGTACATCTCATAGATGGTCATGCCTGTTTTTTCACGAAAGAACGTGCAAAGGCGTGTTTTGCCGTAATGAAGTTCGTCGCAAAGGTCTTTCAGCGCAAATCTGCCGTAGATATTTTCCGAAAGTATGCGGACTATCTCGTCTTGCAGTTCCGTGGATGAGTTTATCTTCGAAACAAAAAACTCCTGCGATATCTTTTGCTCCTCGGAAAATCGGAGCATATATATGAGCAACATCTCCAGCGAATTTTTTATCATCTGTTCTCCGCCGAGGTTTGGCGTTTCCTTTAAGACGAGCTTATTGAGATCGGGGTCGAAGTCGGGCAGATAGAAGGTTTCTCTTGCTTCGGACATGATGTTTTGAAGAAGATATCGGTAGTTTTCAGGCACGGAAAGCTTCTTTTCACGAAAATAATTGATGACTGCCGAGCGGCACGTGAAAGTGATTATAAATATATTCGGGCTTTTTTCTCGGCTTTCTACGGAATGCGGTCTGTTCGGTTCTATAAAAACGACTTCGCCCTGCTTTACCTCTGTTTCGCGATTCGGTGTTACGAGGAAAAAGTTTTCTTTGTCCGCATAGATCATCTCCCAGAAATCGTGAGCCTCTTTTTCGGAGGTATAAAGCGGCGAGAGCGCCTGATAATGTATGGTAACTATCTTTTGGATATTCAAAAGATCCGCTATCTGATGCATATGAAATTTTTTCGGCTGGGGCTGCTCTTTCATGATATCCTCTCTCTTTGGCGCAATGATATATATGACTATTCTATCATTGTTTTCAAAATATTTCAATCATATTATCTGTGAAATATTTCACAATAAATGAGAAATAATTTCTATATTATGATATATTGAAAGAGAGTATAATTATATAAGAAAAATATTGTATAAAAAAGTCGAGAATACCGACTTTTGCGAGGTAAAAATGAAGGTAATCATTACAAAAAATTATGATGAGATGAGCAAAAAAGGCTTTGAAATAGTAAAAGAAGCGGTAACTGCAAACCCCAAAGCAGTTCTCGGTCTTGCGACCGGTTCCACACCCATTGGTCTTTATAAAGAGATGATAAAAGATTTCAAGGAAAACGGCACGAGCTACAAAGAAGTAAGTTCCGTAAATCTTGACGAATATATGGGTCTCGGCGCAGATCATGTTCAGAGTTACGCATATTTCATGCGCGAAAATCTTTTCGATCATATAGACATCAAGCTTGAAAACACATTTATCGAAAACGGCAAAGCAAGCGATGCGGAAGCGGAATGTGCAAGATACAATGCTCTCCTTGCCGAAAAAGCAAGAGATGTTCAGGTATTGGGCATTGGCTCCAACGGACACATCGCATTCAACGAACCCGGCACGGCTTTTGATTCTGTAACACACGTTGTAGACCTCACCGAAAGCACAATAAAAGACAATTCCAGACTTTTTTCGAGCATAGATGAAGTTCCGCGCAAAGCATTCACTATGGGTCTTGCAAACATCATGGAATCCAAAAAGATAATCATTCTCGCAAACGGAGAAAACAAGGCAAAAGCGGTATACGGTCTTGTTAAAGGCGAAGTAACGGAAAGCTTGCCCGCAAGCATATTGCAGCGCCACGCCGACTGCACGCTTATCTGCGATGAAGCGGCGGCAAAACTTATTACAGAATAAAAATTGGTGGTATCTATGAAATGCTTTAAAAATGCGCTCTGTTGCGTTGAAGGTCGCGGTATTGTAAAAACGGATATATCGTTTGACAAAAATATAGAGAAGATAGGCGATATCGGCTCTGTTGCAGAAGAGATATCTCTGCCCGGTGATGCTATCGTCTTGCCCGGATTTATAGACGAGCATATCCACGGCGCGGGCGGATGCGATGCGATGGATGCGAGCGAAGGATCGCTTGCGACTATTGCAAAGACCGTGGCAAAAGAGGGAACTGTCGGCTTTCTTGCGACGACTATGACGCAGAGCCGAGAAAACATCCTCTCCGCCATGAAAGCGGTAAAAGCTTACAGAGAGGGCGAGCATGACGGCGCGGAACTTTTGGGCGTGCATTTGGAAGGACCGTTTATCTCTGCGGTGCACAAGGGCGCGCAGCCGCTCGAATATGTCGCAAAGCCCGACATAGATATATTTGACGAATATGACCGCGCAAGCGGAAACTCCATAAAAATAGTAACACTTGCGCCCGAGGAAGAAGGCGCAAAAGAACTTATAGCGCATCTTGTTTCTCGCGGTATCGTTGCCTCCATCGGGCACACGGGCGCAAAATATAACGATATTGCATCGGCTGTCGCTATCGGTGCAAAAAACGTAACTCACACATATAACGCACAATCCGCTCTCCATCACAGAGATATTGGCACCGTGGGAAGCGCACTTCTCATGGATGAACTTTCGTGTGAGCTTATAGCGGATACGATTCACGTGAGCGTTCCTGCGATAAAGCTTCTTTTGAAATGCAAAAAGCAAGATGGGATCATACTCATAACGGATGCTATGCGAGCAAAGGGGCTTGGCGACGGCGAAAGTGAACTCGGCGGACAAAGAGTTTTTGTCAAAAACGGCGAAGCAAGACTTGCCGACGGCACTTTGGCAGGCAGCGTGCTCTGCATGAACCATGCTGTCCGTAACATGGTGGAAAAGGTCGGAATGAACCTTGAATCGGCTTGCGAGTTTGCTTCCTTGAACCCTGCAAGAGCTTTAGGGATGGAAAAAGAGCGCGGAAGCATAAAATGTGGCAAAAGAGCTGATTTTACGGTTATTGACAAAGAATTCAATGTGTTGTATACTATTTGTAACGGTAATATAATATACAAGGCATAAAAAGTCACAAAAATTACGAAGAGGTATTTATTATGAACACTACACTTGTTGTTATGGCGGCAGGTATGGGAAGTCGTTTCGGCGGTCTTAAACAGGCGGAGCCTGTTACCGAGGACGGCAAAGGCATACTCGATTTTTCCGTCTATGACGCAAAAAAAGCAGGTTTTTCAAAAGTTGTATTCATCATCCGCGAGGATATGGCGAAAGACTTTAAAGAGCTTGTGGGCAATCGTATAGCAAAAACGATCGATGTTGAATATGTTATGCAGGATATGAGCGTTCTTCCGAGCGGCAGAACAAAGCCCTTCGGTACGGCACACGCTATATATTGCTGCAAAGACGTTGTAAAAGAGCCTTTCGCCATCATCAATGCTGACGATTACTACGGTTCCAACGGATTTTTCGAGATCCAGAAGCATTTGAGCGAAGCAGGTAAGGGCGATTGGGCTATGACAGCTTATCACCTCGGCAATACGCTCAGCAAAAACGGCACGGTATCTCGCGGCGTTTGCGAAACAAACAAAGGCTATCTTACAAAGGTTACAGAGATAACAAAGATCGATTCCGACGGCACTTACGAAAAAGACGGATATAAATATACACTTACAAAGGACACCCCTGTTTCCATGAACCTTTGGGGTCTTACACCTGATATCTTTGATATCCTTACAGAAGAATTCGAAAACTTTATGAAGAACGCAGACCTTATGAAAGATGAATTTTTCATTCCTTCCGTTATCTCAAAAGCACTCTCCGAGGGCAAAGCTACCGTTAAGGTGTTCAAAAATGCAGATAAATGGTACGGTATCACATATCGAGAAGACCTTCGGGAAGTTAAAGATGCAATAGGTGAATATATAAAAGATGGAGTATACAATGGACTTGAATAATACAGCAAAAAAATTCGCTATCGAAGGCGAGATACAGAGCATAGAACCTTACGGCGAAGGTCATATCGCGCAAACTTTTCTTGTTACTACAGATAAGAAAAGATACATCATGCAGATAATGAATAAGCACGTTTTCCCCGACACATATGGACTTATGAAAAATATCGTTGCCGTTACAAAGCATTTGAGCGCAAAGGGAATCGAAACGCTCAACGTAGTTTATACCGTTGACGGCGACGATTACCTCCAGGGTGCAGACTGCGTTCGTATGTACGATTTTATCGAGGATACTGTAACATATCAGAAAGTTACGGATAAAGAGGTATTCAAAAACGCAGGCGCCGCATTCGGTGATTTCCAGAATCAGCTTGCGGATTTTGACGCATCTTCTCTTACAGAAGTAATAAAACGCTTCCACGATACACCCAATCGCTTTGAAAACTTCCGCGCCGCTCTCGATGCGGATGCTTTCGGCAGAGCAAGAGATTGCAGAGATGAGACAGAATTCATCATGACTCATATGGATACATACGGCGAGATCATGGAAGGCCTTGCAGACGGTTCTATTCCGCTCCGTGTTACTCACAACGATACAAAGCTCAACAATATCCTCATGGATGCAAAAACGAGCAAACCCAGAGCAGTTATCGACCTTGACACTATCATGCCCGGCTCCATGCTCTTTGACTTCGGCGATGCTATCCGTTTCGGTGCAAATACAGCGGCAGAAGACGAAAAAGACCTTTCCAAGGTACACTTTGACATCGAACTTTTCCGCGCTTATGCAGAGGGCTTCTGCGGCGCATTGAAGTCTACGATAACAAAAGCAGAGGCGGCTTTGCTTCCTTACAGTGCTTATCTTATGACTATCGAATGTGGTATGCGCTTCCTTACGGACTACCTTTCCGGCGACACATATTTCGCGGTAAAATATATGGATCATAACCTCGTTCGCGCAAGAACACAGATAAAACTCGCAGGCGAGATCGAATCAAACTTTGCCGAGATGAGCAAGATCATCGACGAGATACTCGCTTAAAAGAGCGCTGTTTTGGACCCCAAAACGCTAATTGAGGCGCTTCTTACAACTTTTATTTGATACGTGCATTGACATTTGTTGCTTATTATGATAGAATAATATCAACAATATAAGCGTATGCTTAATGAAATTTGAATTTTATTCGGAGGTTTCTATAATGGAAAGAATCAAGACTATCGAAACAAGAGATATCGCTAAGTCCGTTGAAAACGGTGGCTGCGGCGAATGCCAGACTTCTTGCCAGTCCGCTTGCAAAACATCTTGCGGCGTTGCTAACCAGAAGTGCGAAAATCAGAAACAGGACAAATAATTTCTGATATCTAAGAAAACGCTGCCATTAAGTTGGCAGCGTTTTATATTTGCTTTTAAATAAATAAAGGGAGTTAATCTTTAAAATTATGGTACATCAGTATAAATTAAACGGTTATAATATCGTTCTCGATACTTGCAGCGGCTCCGTTCACTGCGTTGACGAGGTTGCTTACGATATTATCGATATGTATAAAAGCGCTTCTGCCGACGAGATCGTCAGCGCTATGCTCGAAAAATACGCGGGCCGCGATGATGTTACAAAAGAAGATGTGCTTCAGTGCATCGATGACGTAAAGTCGCTCGAAGAAGCAGGCAAGCTCTTCTCCAAAGACCAGTACGAAGGCTTGGCTTTCGATTATAAGAACAACAGCAAAGTTGTAAAGGCTCTTTGCCTCCACATTGCGCACACTTGCAACCTCAACTGCTCTTACTGCTTCGCAAGCCAGGGTAAATACCAGGGTGAACGCGCTCTTATGACTTTCGAAGTGGGCAAGCAGGCGCTCGATTTCCTTATTGCAAACTCGGGCACAAGAAGAAACCTCGAAGTAGACTTCTTCGGCGGCGAGCCCCTCATGAACTGGGAAGTTGTTAAACAGCTCGTAGCTTACGCAAGAAGCATAGAAAAAGAACACAACAAAAATTTCCGTTTCACACTTACAACGAACGGTATGCTTATCGATGACGAGATCATCGATTTCCTCAACGCAGAGATGGATAATGTCGTTCTCAGCCTTGACGGCAGACAGGAAGTACACGACCGTTTTCGCAAAGACTACGCAGGAAAAGGCAGCTACGAAAAGATCATCCCCAAATTCAAACGTCTTGTTGAAAAACGCGGCGGCAAGGGCTACTATATGAGAGGTACGTTTACACACCATAACGTGGACTTCACAAACGATATCTTCCACATGGCAGACCTCGGCTTTACCGAACTCAGCATGGAACCCGTTGTTTGCGCTCCCGATGACCCCTGCGCTCTTACACAGGAAGACCTTCCCAAGGTAAAAGAGCAGTACGAGATCCTCGCAAAAGAGATGATCAAGCGCCGCAAAGAGGGCAGACCTTTCACATTCTACCACTATATGCTTGACCTTAAAAACGGTCCCTGCATCTACAAGCGTATCACAGGTTGCGGTTCTGGTACGGAATATATGTCCGTAACACCTTGGGGCGAACTTTTCCCCTGCCACCAGTTCGTAGGCGACCCCAAATACAGCCTCGGCGATATTTGGAATGGCGTTAAGAATACGGAAGCACAGGACGAATTCCGCTCCTGCAACGCTTACGCAAGACCCGAATGCAAAGATTGCTGGGCAAAATTCTATTGCTCCGGCGGTTGCGCGGCAAACGCTTACCATGCAACAGGTCGCATCAACGGCATCTATGAATACGGTTGCGAACTCTTCAAGAAGAGAATCGAATGTGCCGTAATGATGAAGGTAGCCGAAAGCGAAGAATAATGACAACACCGATATTCGATTTTGTCAATAAGTATATGGAGGCGGGCGTTGCTCGCTTTCATATGCCCGGTCATAAGGGTAAAGCGTTTCTCGGTCCCGAACCTTACGATATAACGGAGATAGACGGAGCTGACGTGCTTTATTCTGCAGACGGAATAATAAATGAAAGCGAAAATAATGTTTCTGCGCTGTTTGATACAGCGCATACATTTTATTCTGCGGAGGGTTCCACTCTTGCGATAAAGGCGATGCTCTTTCTTGCAACGCTTGGCGCACACGGAAACAAAAAGCCGCTCATATTTGCGGCGAGAAACGCGCATAAAGCGTTCATATACGGCGCTGCCATGCTCGATATGGATGTAGAATGGCTCTATCCCGACGGAGAAGCGCATTTGTGCGCTTGCCGCATATCTGCCGATATGTTGGAAAAAAAGCTTACAGAGGCGCAGAAAAAGCCTTGTGCGGTGTATATCACCTCGCCGGATTATTTGGGAAATGAGGCGGACATAGGCTCGCTTGCACGTGTTTGCAAAAAGTTTGATATTCCACTGCTTGTGGATAATGCACACGGAGCATATCTCAACTTCCTGTCGCCGTCTCGCCATCCGATAGCTCTCGGGGCGACAGCTTGCGCTGATTCCGCGCACAAAACGCTCCCTGTATTGACGGGCGGAGCATATCTTCACGTGAGCAAGGATGCGCCGAAAGAATTTTGCGAAAACGCGCGCCATGCTCTTTCACTCTTTGCTTCGACAAGCCCCTCTTATGTTATATTGCAGTCGCTCGATATATGCAACAAATATATCGCCGACGGATACAAAGAGCGCTTGCGCGATACCATATCAAAAGTTGACGCTATAAAAGCGGAGCTTGCTTTTCTCGGCTTTGCGCCCGAGGAGAGCGAACCGCTCAAAATAGTCGTTCGTGCGGCAAGCTGCGGATACCGCGGCACGGATATAGGTGAAGTGCTTCGCACACACGGAGCGGAAGCGGAATTTTGCGATGATGAATATATCGTGCTAATGGTAACGCCCGAGAACACGGAAAGGGACATGGAAAAGCTTTTGTCAGCTTTTCGCAGTATATCGCCTAAGGCGGCATTGGAAACTGAGCAGATATCTCTTGAAAAGGCAAAAGCGGTAATGCCGTTGCGTGCGGCTATGCTCGCGCCGCAGGAGCTTATATCGGCAAGCGATGCCGTAGGCAGGATATGCGCGTCGCCCACGGTGGCTTGTCCTCCCGCCGTTCCGATAGTCATAAGCGGAGAGGTAATAACGAGCCGTGCGGCAAGGCTTTTTGAGCGCTACGGAATAGAGAAAATAGCCGTTGTAAAATAAATTTAAAAAAATTAAAAAAACTTTCAAAAACCTATTGACAAAAATAAAGTAATGTGATATACTTAATACCGTCGCAAGGGCAAGCGCCTAAAGCGACGGAGTCAATGGGAGCATAGCTCAGCTGGGAGAGCATCTGCCTTACAAGCAGAGGGTCATAGGTTCGAGCCCTATTGTTCCCACCAGAAAAAGGAAACCTCAAGGTTTCCTTTTTTAAGGCCCGGTAGTTCAGTTGGTTAGAACGCTAGCCTGTCACGCTAGAGGTCAGGGGT
>CAZERM010000028.1:0-16099 GCA_964514555.1 uncultured Lachnospiraceae bacterium
TCTATCATTATCAATTTCTCCGAAGTTAAAAATATAGTATACATATTATAATACAATAAAAAATCCAACTTTGCAAGTATATTGGAACTTTTTCTTGGCGCGAAAAAGCGCGAGAGAGGCATTATTTCCAAAAATTTATGGCTATCTTTTTCACCCTTATGTAGTATATAATATAAGCTAGTATATAATATAAGTATAAGCGAAGAAGGTGATTTTTTGGAACTTACCCCTATCGGCAAGGAAAAGCTTGAGATACTTTTAACGCGCAAAGATATGACGGAACTAAATATTACGGCGGAACAGCTCGATTATGACAACACGGAAACAAGGCGGGCTGTTTGGGCTATACTCGACAAAGCGAAGCACAAAACGGGATTCGATGCCGCCAAAGGCAAGATACGCATCGATGCTCTGCCGTCGCAAAACGGAGGTTGTGTAATTTTTATAACGAAAACGGAACGCCCTTTTACGGAGGAAAAAATGAATTGTGCAAAAGAAAAATACCCTGCCGTGCCGCAAAGAGCGTACAAGGCGATATATGGTTTTTGCACTCTTGCGGATCTTTTGCGTGCGTGCTGTTTTTTGCATTCGCGCGAATATTCGGGCGAGAGCGCTGCTTTTATGGAAAAGAGCGAGAGTCGCGCCGCAAGCAGATATTACCTTGCGCTCACGCAACGTGCCCAATACCGCGAAAAAAACACTGCCGTATTTGACAATATGTTCATTGGCGAATTCGGAACGAAATTGACGGACGATAATACTTTTTTCTACATAAACGAGCATTGCGATTGCTTTTGTGAAAAAAACGCTGTAAAAATCCTCTCGGATATGTTATAATATAGAGGCAGAAAGTCTTGCAGAACACACATTTTTGCTCAATGCCTCATGGCAGAATATATAAAAAAACAGATCGGAGGAGAGTCATGGCAAACAAAACATTGGAAGAGATACGTGAAGAATGTTCTCTTTGCACAAAATGTCCGCTTGCAAAAACACGCACGAATATCGTTTTCGGCATGGGAAACGAGAAAGCAAAGCTTATGTTCATCGGCGAAGCGCCGGGACAGCAGGAGGACCTTTCGGGCAAGCCATTCGTCGGCGCGGCAGGTCAGCTTTTGGATAAATACCTCGGGGCAGTCGGAATACCGCGAGATGACGTATACATAGCAAACATATTGAAATGCCGCCCTCCGCAGAACCGCGACCCCAAGACGGAAGAGGAGGATGCCTGCATCGGATATTTGCGAGAGCAGGTAAAGCTCATACAGCCAAAACTCATAGTTTGCCTTGGCAGGATATCCGCCATGCGCCTTATAAAGCCGGATTTCAAGATAACGCGCGAACACGGCACATTCACCACGCGCGGCGCTTACGAGATATGCGCCGTATATCATCCGTCCGCGCTTTTGCACGATCCGAGGAAAAAGGACGATATGCTCGCGGATATGCTGTTGATAAAAGAAAAATACGACGAGCTTTCTTGATATTTTGCGGTTTCTCTTTACAAAAATGATTTTTTGTGTTATCCTTTTAACAAAGAGATAAACCTTTAAGCGCGATACGAGATATCGAGAAGGGATATTATATCAAGCTTTTTTCGCCCCGAAGGTTATTTCGGGGCTTTTTGACTTTTCGGAGGGGATATGGAAAAGATACTTATGACCGAAGAGGCGATGGGGCGCACTTTCTCCCGCCTTGCACACGAGATAATAGAAAAAAACGAAGATCTTGACGATGTTGTGATAGTCGGTGTTTTGCGCCGAGGTGCTCCGATAGCGGAGGAGATAGCAAAAAAGATACAAGATTTCAGCGGAAAGACCATACCCGTAGGAACGCTCGATATCACGCATTACCGCGATGATATGGGCAAAAAGGCTGATTTTCCCGATGTCAGAGCACATTCGATAAGCTTTGACCTTAAAGAAAAATGTGTCATCATCGTCGATGATGTGATATTTACGGGCAGGACCGTTCGTGCCGCGATAGAAGCGGTATTCGATATAGGCAGACCGCGTTGTATACAGTTGCTCGCATTCGTTGACAGAGGACACAGGGAGCTTCCCATAAAGCCCGATTATGTCGGCAAAAACGTGCCGACATCGCTTTCCGAAAAAGTCCTTGTGAACGTAGAGCGCTATGACGGCAAAACTCAAGTAATGCTCGTTGGAGAATAAGACATCATGATAGGAAGAATTTACGTTGAGATAGGCAATATATGCAACTTGCATTGCTCCTTCTGCCCCTCCACCACAAGAGAGGCGCGCAGGATGACAAAGGAAGAATTTGAGCTTGTCTGCAAAAGGGTAAAGGGAAAGACAAAACAGCTCTTTTTTCATGTAATGGGCGAGCCGCTCTTTCACCCGGAACTTGCGACTTTTCTCGATATCGCAAAAAGCTACGGTTTCAAGACGTGCATAACGACGAACGGCACGCTTGTAAAGATGAGAGAAGAAGAATTGCTTTCGCACGCCGATGCGATACACAGGATAAGCATATCGCTTCACAGCATAGAGGGCAACGGCGCGGAAAATGCGCTTGAAAAATACCTTGAAACGGTAATAGATTTTGCAAAAAGAGCCGCTGAACGCGGAATATACGTCGTTCTCCGCCTTTGGAACCTTGATTCCACGGAAAAGGACGGCAAAAACGACGAAAACGAATTTATAGAAGAAGTGCTCGGGCGCGAATTTCCCGAGGAATGGCAAAAACGCTGGAGCGGATATCGCCTTGCAAAGGGTATCTTCCTTGAATACGCAGGCATATTCACATGGCCCTCCGAAAGCGAAGCAGAGGAACGAGAAGAAGGCTTTTGCCACGGTCTGACGGATCAGATAGCAATACTTGCGGACGGCACGGTCGTTCCGTGTTGCCTTGACAGCGAGGGGATAATAGACCTCGGAAACATATTCACCGAGGAACTTGACACGATACTTTCGTCGGAGCGAGCCGTGCGTATGCGCGCTTGCTTCGAACAAGGAAAGATGGCGGAGGAGCTTTGCCAAAAATGCACCTACGCACGCAGATTTAAAAGTAAGTAAAAATCGCTTTGCACCAAGTTATTTGGCAAAGTGTGTTGCCTTTTCATATGTGTTATGGTAAAATAAACGCATAAATTTTAAAAAAATCGGAGAAGAAAGATGACTACCGAAGAAATCAGAAAATTATCACTCGAAAAACATTATGAATGGAAGGGTAAGATGGCTGTAAAGCCCACAGTAAACGTGGACAGCCGTGAAATGCTCTCTCTCGCTTACACTCCCGGTGTTGCGGAACCCTGCCTTGAGATACAGAAGGATATCAATAAATCCTACGAACTTACACGTCGTTGGAACACTGTTGCCGTTATCACGGACGGCACGGCTATCCTCGGTTTGGGCGATATCGGCCCCGAAGCGGGTATGCCCGTTATGGAAGGCAAATGCTTGCTCTTCTCTCAGTTCGCAGGCATCGATGCTATTCCGCTTTGCATCAAGAGCAAAGATGTTGACGAGATCGTTCGCACAGTATCTCTCCTTGAAGGCAGTTTCGGCGGCGTAAACCTTGAAGATATCGGCGCACCCCGTTGCTTCGAGATCGAACGCAAACTCAAAGAGATCTGCTCCATTCCGATATTCCATGATGACCAGCACGGCACGGCTATCGTAGCAAGCGCTGCTTTGCAGAACGCACTCAAGGTAGTCGGCAAAAAGCTCGAAGATGTTAAGATAGTTATCAACGGTGCGGGCGCGGCAGGCGACGCTATTGGCAGACTCTTCCTTGCAAAAGGTGTAAAGAACCTTATCTTCGTTGACAGAACGGGCGCTATCTCCAAAAAGAACCCCGGTATCACGGAAGAGCACAAGCTCCTTGCCGAGATATCCAACCCCAACGGCGAAGAAGGCACACTTGCAGATGTGCTCAAGGGCGCAGACGTGTTCCTCGGCGTTTCCAAGCCCGGTCTTGTAACACAGGATATGGTACGCTCCATGAACAAGGATGCAATCCTCTTTGCTATGGCTAACCCCATGCCCGAGATCATGCCCGATGAAGCAAAAGCGGCGGGAGCGGCAGTTGTCGGCACAGGCAGAAGCGACTTCCCGAACCAGATCAACAACCTTTTGGCATTCCCCGGTGTATTCAGAGGCGCACTCGATGCTCGCGCAAGCGCTATCACAGAAGAGATGAAGCTCGCAGCTTCCGAAGCCCTTGCAGATCTCGTTGCAGATAAGCTCTCAAGCGAATGCATCCTTCCCGATATCTTTGATCCCAGAGCGACAGAAGCTGTTGCAAAAGCGGTTAAAGAAGCGGCAGTTAAATGCGGCGTAGCAAGAATATGATCTCAAAAACTCCCTTTTAAAGGGAGTTTTTTGCGTAATGCCAATGCTTATGTTGACAATATTACATATAATATGATAAAATGGAAATGCAAAAGAGTATAGCTTTTTTTCTTGACAAAAAATATTTTTTTGCTATACTTTAAATAGCCATAAAATTTATGGTATAGAAGGAGATTAAAAAATGTCTTACAAAAACGACTACGCACTCATTCCCAACCACGAAAACACAACCGAATGGGATGCATATTGGAAACAGATACGCATTGAATATCAGCAGTCCATCGAAGAAGGTCTTGATATCGAACAGTACAAGGATCTTTTCGAAGCTGTAAAGAATTTGCCCAACAACGAACACAAAGAAGCTTTGGCAAATGTTCTTTTCGATATCGTAAAGAGTGCAGAAATAAAAGAAGGTTACCAGTATAACGAGCCTTCCGACCTCGAAGGTATCAAAGCACTTCGTAAACCCTACGAATTCAAGATGACAAAACCTGCTGACGAAGCAGCCCTCAAAGAGAAGATCGCCGGCGCTTGGTACGGCAGAATCTGCGGCTGCCTCCTCGGCAAGACGGTTGAAGGTATGAAGAGCAATGAGCTCGTTCCTTTCCTCAAGGAATCCGGCAACTGGCCCATGCACCGCTATATCTACAGCACAGACGTTACTGACGAAGTAGCGGCTAAATACAAATTCGATCTCAAGACAAGATGCTTTGCTGACACAGTAGAGTGTGCTCCTTGGGACGATGACACAAACTATGTAGTTCTCGCTCAGATACTCATCAACAAGTACGGTAGAGATTTCACACCCAACAATGTTCTCGATCTTTGGATTGCAAGACAGCCCAAGAGCTCTTACTGCACAGCTGAAAGAGTTGCTTACCTCAACTACACAAGAGGCTTCAAAGCTCCCGACACGGCTATCTACAAGAACCCCTACCGTGAATGGATCGGCGCACAGATCCGCGGCGACTATTTCGGTTACATCAACCCCGGCAACCCCGAACTTGCCGCTGAAATGGCTTGGAGAGATGCTTCTATTTCCTTGGGACGATGACACAAACTATGTAGTTCTCGCTCAGATACTCATCAACAAGTACGGTAGAGATTTCACACCCAACAATGTTCTCGATCTTTGGATTGCAAGACAGCCCAAGAGCTCTTACTGCACAGCTGAAAGAGTTGCTTACCTCAACTACACAAGAGGCTTCAAAGCTCCCGACACGGCTATCTACAAGAACCCCTACCGTGAATGGATCGGCGCACAGATCCGCGGCGACTATTTCGGTTACATCAACCCCGGCAACCCCGAACTTGCCGCTGAAATGGCTTGGAGAGATGCTTCTATTTCCCACGTTAAAAACGGTATCTACGGCGAAATGTTCGCTTCCGCTATGATCGCTTGCGCTGCTGTAACAGATAATATCAAAGATATCATCTACGGCGGTCTTGCACAGATCCCCGCAACATCCAGACTTTACGAATCCATCGTTCGCCTTGTAAATAGATACGACGAAGGCGTTACAAGAGAAGATGCATTTGCAGACATCCACGCTACATGGGATGACCTCAAAGACCACGACTGGTGCCACACTATCTCCAACGCTCTTCTCGTTGTTGCTTCTCTCCTTTACGGCGAAGGCGACTTCGGCAAGTCCATCTGTATGTCCGTTGAAACAGGCTTCGATACAGACTGCAACGGTGCTACTGTTGGTTCTATCATCGGTATGCGTAACGGCGAAGCAGGCATCGACGAATACTGGAAGAAACCCACACACGGCATTCTCGATACAACTATCTTCGGTGCAAGCAAATCCGAGATCACTGTTCTCGTTGACAAGACAATGAAACATTTGCCCGAAAACTGCGAAAACAACTGATAAATAATATTTGATCCTTATGACGTTCCGAGGGTTTTTGCGAAAGCGGAAGCCCTCGGAATTACCATAAAACCGAAAAATAATTTTTTTAAAATTATTTTTCAAAAAACCATTGACAAAAAGAGCTTTGCGTGATATACTATAAATCGTTGATGCGGATTTAGCTCATTTGGTAGAGCGCGACCTTGCCAAGGTCGAGGTGGCGGGTTCGAGCCCCGTAATCCGCTCCATACTTTTTAGGAGACTTGCGAAAGCAAGTCTCTTTTTGTTTTTCTCGAAAGGAATATCGATATGAGAAAGAATATTATTCTGGTTTTGCTGTCCATCATTCTCGTGTCCACTTTTGTGCTGTTCACGGATTTTCAATCTGTAGATGATTATTATCTTGAACACGCGGAGGATATAACCGAGGACAGCAAAACTGTTTTTATATCCATTCGTTGCGACACGATATTGCAAAACATGGAAAAGCTCGATAAAAACCTTTATGATTTTGTGCCGCACGACGGTGTGATATTGGAGGAGAGCGAATATGTGCTTCGTGAAGGCGACAGTGTTTTTGATATCCTTGCTCGCGCAGTGAAGACGAACCGCGTGCAGATGGAATACAAGGGAGTGGAAAACGTATATATCGAGGGAATAAATTATATATATGAATTTTCCTGCGGCGAGCTTTCTGGTTGGACATACCTCGTAAACGGAAAAACTCCGTCCGTTGCGGCGTCTATGTATATTCCCGTAGACGGCGACGTCATAGAATGGGTCTATACTTGCGACCTCGGACGAGATGTGCCGACTTCGTAAAAAATATAGCAAAAAGTGAGATAGAGCAGGATCTTTGCGACTAATATCTATACTGAAATATTTAATAAAGGAAAACTTTGTATGAAAAAGATAAAACAACTTGCAGATATATCATATGATAAGGATAAAAAAGCACACGGTGTTCTTTTGCTCCTTGTTGCGCTCATGATGATAGCCGCGCTGGTTACTACGCAAAAAGCGCTTTGTGAAACTGTTGTATATAATAAAGATGACGTTAGCGGTTACAGCCAATATATAAAACAATTCAATGCTTTCGAAAAAGGACAGCTACACCTTGATATAGTTCCCGACGAAAAGCTCGTTGCGCTTGAAAATCCCTATGACCCCAACGAAAGAGCGGCGGCGAATGTGCAATATCTTTGGGACCATGCGTTTTATGACGGTAAATATTATTCTTATTTCGGCATAGCGCCGATATTGACGGTATATTATCCTTTCGAACTGATCTGCGGCTCTTTGCCGAATGATGCTTTCACTTGCCTTATACTTGCGATATACGCAGTGATATTCACGGTGCTTGCATACAAAGAAGTAGTTATAAGATTTTGCAAAAAGCCCAATATCTATCTTTTTTTGCTCGGTGCGGCGGCGGTAGTCTGCGCTTCGGGTGTATATTTGGGTGTATATTGTTCCGATGTGTATTATATAGCGGTGCTTGCGGCACAAGCATTTTCAATGGCATTCGTATTTTTCGCTTTCCGCGCTATGAGAGAGGGCAAACTTGCAAAGAGAATGATATTTCTCGTTTTGTCGGCGCTTTCGCTCGTGCTTACGGTGCTTTCGCGTCCGACGGTGGCGGTGATGTGCATCTGCGCTTTCCCTATATTTATAGAATATCTCATAAACGGCATAAAAGAGATAAAAGGCGGCAACAAAAAAGCTGCAAGCCCCCTTTGGCTCACAGTCGGTGCGTTTGCCGTTCCGCTTTTGATAGGCGCCGCTTTTGTCATGTGGTTCAACTACGCTCGATTTGGTTCACCCCTCGATTTCGGCGCAAATTATCAGTTGACGGTCAACGATATCTCCGAAAACAAGATAGAATTTAAATTTTTGTTTTCTGCTATATTCTCGTTCTTGATAAATCCGCTTTGGTATAAGAAAGGCTTTCCGTTTGCACAGGCGCAAAGCGCTCTCTTTTTGCCTGAAGGTTCAAGATATGTTTACTTTGACAAAAACATCGGCGCGTTCGCTTACGGCGTTACGTTGGGAATATTCTTCTATCCCTGCTTGATGCGGATTGATCGCAAAGAGGGAAAAAGAGACACGACAAAGGATATATTTGTCGTGCTCTCTGCGGTGATGTGCTTTTTAATGGCATTTCTCGATTTTTGCATGGCAGGCATAAATATGCGATATGTATATGATATATCGTATATGCTCGCGCTCGTCTCCTCGTTTATACTTCTTGATATCTCCGCGCGTAAAAGCGGCAAAGAAAAGGCGGTATTTACCGTTGTTTCGGTGCTCTTGTTCCTCATGTCCATATACGCGAATATCTGCGTTGTGAAAACATTTGTTATATAAATCATATAAAAATTTTACGGTCGGGTGAGAAAAACGCTTTTTCATCCGACTAACTTTTGAAAGCTGATTTTTACGGCATTTTGATGCAAAGGAGAAGATTATAATGGATAATGGCGCAAGCAGCTATCGCCGTTTCCTTGATGGCGACCAAAGCGGATTTGACGAATTGATAGATATGTATCGAGAGCCGTTGATTTATTTTATAAATGGTTTTTTGAATAACCTTGAAGAAAGCGAAGATGTGGCAGAGGAAGCTTTTATGGAGCTTTTGGTCCATCCTCACAGGTTCTCTTTCCGTTCTTCCTTTAAAACGTATCTTTTTTCGATAGCGAGAAACAAAGCTGTTGACAGGGTACGCAAGGAAAAGAAGATGTCCTCAACATCGATAGATGACATCGATATAGAAGATATCGAACGCATAGAAAAAGAGATATTCAAAGCGGAAAATGCTCAAATTCTTCGTAATGCCATGCAAAAGATAAATCCCGAATATGCGAGCTTGCTTCGCTTGATATATTTTGAAGATATGACGAGCGAGGAAGCGGGAAAGGTTCTCAAAAAGAACAAAAGGCAGATCGCAAACCTCACATACAGGGCAAAAAATTCGCTGAAGCGCGCAATGGAAGAGGAGGGTTTTTCATATGAAGAATCATGATGAATTCCGTAAAGCCGTTTTTGAAAAAGCGGAAGAATATAAAAAACAAAAACAGCTCAAAAAGCAAAAGATGTTCAAAGTAACCGTTTCGTCTTTGGCGTGCGCGGCAATAATCGTTGTCGGCTCTGTTATACCGATAAGTACGCTCGTTTCGAACAGAAACACGGCAGATACCGTAAATACTTTTTCTACCATTACAGCGGCAGGCACAAGTTCTGAAATTGAAGACTACACGAGCATGATCGTTGCCGGTACCGAAAATATCGAAACGATGGAAACCACGTTGATGACAACGGAAACGACGACTGCAACTACCGTGGTAACGACGATCGCCGCAACTTTGGCGACAACACGAAGAGAAAACGCCGTCCCCGATGAATATTATTATAACGGCGCACTCGTTTTGCAATTTTCAAATTCTTGCGGTGTGGAAGAAACAAAGATAACGGAAGTAAGAGCGGTATATTCGCTTATCGAGCTCACCGAAAAAGAGCAAGAATATTATGACGAGCGATTCTTTGAGGCGAACTCGCTGATAATTTTAAAAGGAACGACGCTCGGCACGAATGTTCCGCCCGTTTTGGCAGGCATACAATTTTTCGACGGCAAGGCGCAAGTTTTTCTCGATATGCCGAAGGAATTTGATAAGGACAGCATCATCGGCGCCGAATGGCAGATGTTGATACCTGTTTCAAAAACGCTCGTTTCGGAGAATATTGAAATTTTAATAGACATTGAATAACAAGAAAAAGTCCCTCTTAATATGTAAAGAGGGATTTTTTTGTAAAAAATCTTAGCCTTTCGGTAAGTTTTTGTTGCATATTCGGCGAAAAAGTATTATACTAAATAATAAAAATACAGTAAAAATGAGGTAGAAAAAAACATGAAGTTGATAGAAACACTTAAAAACGACAAACTTTCACTTTCTTTTGAGGTTTTTCCGCCGAAAACAGACGCAAATTTTGAAAGCGTTAAAACAGCGGTAGAGGAGATAGCGACACTCAATCCCGCGTTCATGAGCGTAACATACGGTGCAGGCGGCGGCACAAGTAAATATACTCTCGACATAGCACAAGATATAATGAAGAAGCACAATGTTCCCACGTTGGCACATCTTACGTGCGTTTCCTCTACGAAGGAAACGGTAAAGGAACGTATCGCCGATATGAAGGCGGCAGGCATAGAAAACGTCATGGCGCTCCGCGGCGACCTTAAACCCGAGATGGAAGGTCAGGACAGAAGCGCGTGGGATTATCGCCATGCGATAGAACTCGTGCGCGACATTAAGGAGAGCGGCGCTGATTTTTGCATAGGTGGCGCTTGCTATCCCGAAATACACCCCGAAAGCGTGAACCAGAAAGAAGATATCAAATATCTTAAAGAAAAAGTTGATGCAGGTTGCGAATTTCTTACGACACAGATGTTTTTTGACAATAACCTCTTTTATAACTTCCTTTACAAGATCAGAGAAGCCGGCATAACAGTTCCCGTTGTTGCAGGTATCATGCCCATCACAAATGCAAATCAGGTAGCAAGATCCATCAAGCTTTCCGGTTCGTTCATGCCCCAGCGCTTCAAGAGCCTTGTTGATAAGTTCGGTTCCGACCCTGCGGCGATGAAGCAGGCAGGTATCGCTTACGCTACAGACCAGATCATCGACCTTTACGCAAACAACATCACAAATGTTCACGTTTATTCCATGAACAAGCCCGATGTTGCGTTCAAGATACAGAGCAATCTTTCGGATATTTTGGGCAAATGAACGCAATAAACTATAAAAGCTACGGTGAACCCGAATTTGACCGCAAAGAGATATTGCGATATGCAGGTTGCCGCGAAGCAAATGAAACGATAAGCTCCTTGCTCGAAGAATGTATAGATGAGTGCAAGGGCAAGCTTTGCTATAAAGTGTGCTATTCGGAATATCCGATATTGGTAAAAGGCGAGAACATCGACCTCGGCTTTTCGAAAGTCGAAAGCAAGCATCTTGCAAAAAACCTTGAGGGTTGCGAGCGAATAGTGCTGTTCAGCGCGACCGTCGGACTTGCCATGGACAGGCTGATCGCAAGATATTCTCGCATATCCCCCGCAAAGGCGCATATGTTCCAGGCGATGGGTGCGGAGCGTGTTGAAAGCCTTTGCGATGTGTTCAACGATGAGATAACAAAAAAATTGAACGAGGAAGGGTGCTTCACTCGTCCTCGTTTCAGCCCCGGATACGGCGATGTTCCGCTCTCGCTTCAGCGAGAGATATTCGCCGCGCTCGATTGTGAGCGAAAACTCGGCATAACACTAAATACAAGTCTGCTTATGTCCCCTTCGAAATCTGTTACAGCAATCATCGGCATAGGCAAAAAAATCTAGACCTCTTTTGGAGAAAAGCATGAATATAACTGAATTTTTAAAAGAAAATAAAGTCGTTCTCGACGGCGGCATGGGCACGCTCTTGCAGAAAGCAGGACTCCTCCCCGGAGAACTTCCCGAACGCTGGAACATCACCCACGCGGACGAAGTAGAGAAGATACAGCGCGATTATTTTGATGCAGGAACGAACGTCATCAATACGAACACTTTCGGCGCCAATACGCTTAAATTTTCGCTCGAAGAGCTTGAAGAGATAATCAAAAATGCCGTTGAGATAGCAAGACGCGCGGCAAAAAACTCCGTCGGCACACAGGAAAAGTTCGTTGCGCTCGACTTGGGACCTACGGGTAAACTTTTGAAGCCCTATGGAGATTTTGAATTTGAAGAAGCCGTTTCTGTTTTTGCTCAGACGGTCCGCTTCGGTGTTAAATACGGCGTTGACCTAATCATGATAGAAACGATGAACGACAGCTACGAAACAAAAGCGGCTATCCTTGCAGCAAAGGAGAACAGCGACCTTCCGATATTCGTTTCAAACGCTTACGGCGAGGATGGAAAGCTTATGACAGGTGCTTCGCCTGCGGCTATGGTAGCTATGGCAGAGGGACTCGGTGTAAGCGCTATCGGTGCAAACTGCTCGCTCGGTCCGCGCCAGCTCCGCAATGTTATAGCGGAACTTTTGGAGTGCGCTTCCATACCTGTTTTGCTCAAACCCAACGCAGGTCTTCCCAAAAGCGACGGCGAAAAGACATTTTATGATGTGGATGCAAACGAATTTGCAGAAGAAGTTGCGGAAGCCGTTCGCAAAGGCGTAAGAATAGTCGGCGGTTGCTGTGGTACCACACCCGAATATATAAAAGCTGTTTGCGATGCCACGGTGGATATCGCCCCCGTGCCGTTGACGAACAAAAACATCACTTGCGTTTCCTCATATACTCACGCGGTGCGATTTGGTGCCTCTCCCGTGCTCATCGGTGAAAGAATAAACCCCACAGGGAAGAAAAGATTTAAACAGGCGCTCGCAGAAAAAGATATCGGCTATATCTTGCAGGAAGGTATCAACCAGCAGGAAAAGGGCGCTCATATCCTCGATGTAAACGTAGGCTTACCCGAAATAGACGAAACGGAAATGATCTGTGAGGTAGTAAAGGAACTTCAGGCGATAATCGACCTTCCGCTCCAGATAGACACCTCCGACCCGATCGCGATGGAGGCAGCGCTCCGCCTTTACAACGGTAAAGCGATGATAAACTCCGTAAACGGCAAAGAAGAAAGTATGCGCGCGATCTTTCCGCTCGTTAAAAAATACGGCGGTGTAGTCGTAGCGCTCACGCTCGACGAAAAGGGCATACCTCAGACAGCGAGCGAAAGAATAGAGATAGCCGAAAAGATCATCCGCGTTGCTTCCGAATACGGCATCGAGAAAAAAGATATCGTGTTCGACACTCTCGCGATGACCATAAGTGCAGACAATAAAGCGGCGCTTGCAACTCTCGGCTCGCTCAATCATATTAAAAATAAGATAGGTTGCCATACTTCGCTCGGCGTTTCGAATATCTCTTTCGGTCTGCCTGTGCGTGAAGCGGTAAACAGTGCATTTTTCGCTTTGGCGCTCGAAAACGGACTTTCCGCCGCGATAATGAACCCCTATTCCGTCGATATGATGAAAACATATTACACGTTCCGTGCGCTCCACGGTCTTGACGAAAACTGCGCGGAATATATCGAATTTGCTTCAAATCTTCCTTTGCAGACATCAAGCGCAACTGCTTCCGCACCTACAACAGTTGCATCCGAAGCGAGAATGGGCAAAACAGAGCTTCAAAACGCCATCGTCAAAGGCTTGCGCGAAAAAGCGGGCGCAATAACAAAGGAGATGCTCGCAACTGTTCCTGCGCTCGATATCGTCAATAACGAGGTGATTCCCGCGCTCGATATCGTGGGCAAAGGCTTTGAAGAAAAGACGATATACCTTCCTCAGCTCCTTATCAGCGCGGAAGCGGCAAAATGCGCTTTCGAAGAGATAAAAGCGTTCGTTTCAAGCTCCGACGGTCAGATGGTGAAGAAGTGCGATTTCGTTATTGCAACGGTTCACGGCGATGTTCACGATATCGGTAAAAATATCGTGAAGCTCTTGCTTGAAAACTATGGTTTCAATGTTACGGATCTCGGTAAAGATGTTCCGCCGGAAGTAGTAGCGGAAACAGTCGAAAAACTCCATGCTCCGCTCGTTGGTCTGAGCGCGCTCATGACAACGACCGTTCCTGCCATGGAAGAAACGATAAAGCTTTTAAGAGTGCGTGCGCCTTGGTGTAAGATAGTTGTGGGCGGTGCCGTTCTTACTCAAGATTACACCGATCGCATCGGTGCGGATAAATACGCCGCCGACGCCATGGAAACGGTAAGATACGCAGACACGATATCTCAAACATTATAAGATCAAAACATCCTGCGGATAATAAAATCCGCAGGATATCTTTTTGTATTCGGTTCGTCAACGCATTTTGCTTTCCAATATCCTGCAAAATTCGTCCGCTTCGGATATCGTATTGAAAGCCGAAAAACTGAGTCTTACTGCATCATTCCCTGTGCCCAGCGCTTCATGCGCCAGCGGCGAGCAATGAAGCCCAGAGCGTGTGCATATGCCGTGCTTCGCAAGCAAAACGGAAAGGTTTGTGCCGCTTATGCTGTCTGCATTGAACAATATAACGGAGCCTTGGCGCTTTTTTGGCAGATAAAGTTTTATCTTGTTGTTATTAGCCAAGCGTTCGAATATTCTGTCGCTCACGGCTTGCTCATGGCGAGCTATTCTTTCGATACCTGTCTTTTTGATATATCTTATGCCGTTGCGAAGCCCCACGATGTTCGGCACGGCTACCGTTCCTGCTTCAAAGGCTTCGGGCGGAAGCGTTCCCATTTCGGTTTTTGCGGAATTATATCCGTTTCCGCCGTGCAAAAGCGGCTTGAAATGAGAAAAGTCAAAATCATCCGCAAAGAGGCAAAAACCGCTTCCTTGCGGTCCGTAAAGCCCCTTGTGCCCCGGCGCGCAAAGTATGGATATGCCGCATTTCATCGAGATATCATATATTCCGGCGCTCTGCGAAGCATCGACTATATAGCATATGCCGCGTGAACGGCAAAAGTGTGCGATATCCGCTATCGGTAATATCCTCGGGCAAACATTGGAAGCGTGAGCTGTTATTATCACGCGAGTGTTCTTTCGCAACGATTTTTTGATGTTTTCAAGCGTTTCTTCGTCGCTTTGCAATGCATCGAATACGGAATATGAAGCCGTACCTTGCCGATAAAGCTCGGCTACGGGGCGCAATACGCTGTTATGCTCAAGATTTGAAATCAAAATATGGTCGCCTTGCTTTACGGTTCCGAATATGGCTGTATTCAATGCGTGCGTGGCATTTTGCGTAAAGATGACGTTTTCAGGTCTGGATGATGAGAAGAATGAAGCCACTTCACTCCTTGCATCAAATACGGCTTCCGCGGCGGCTACGGCGAGAGGATGAGCGCCTCTGCCCGGGTTTCCACCGTATCTTTTCATGCAATCGAACATACCGCGGATGACCTCATTCGGCTTTGGAAAAGTAGTTGCGGCGTTATCGAAGTATACCATATCGAATATTCACCACGGCTTTACAATGTTATAGTAGTTTATGCCCGATCTGTTCAGCACGGAAACGGCTTTAGGCACGGCGCCGAGCGATACTTCAACGCCGAAGCGGCAACCTTCGCTCGACATCGACGGGGCACGCACCACATTTGACGAAATGCTGTTTTGCTCCAGCTCTCGGCGCGCTTTTATTGCGCTTGTTTGCGAACCGCGGATGACCTCATTCGGCTTTGGAAAAGTAGTTGCGGCGTTATCGAAGTATACCATATCGAATATTCACCACGGCTTTACAATGTTATAGTAGTTTATGCCCGATCTGTTCAGCACGGAAACGGCTTTAGGCACGGCGCCGAGCGATACTTCAACGCCGAAGCGGCAACCTTCGCTCGACATCGACGGGGCACGCACCACATTTGACGAAATGCTGTTTTGCTCCAGCTCTCGGCGCGCTTTTATTGCGCTTGTTTGCGAACCCGTAACAATTATCCTTTTTTCCATACGGGCACCCTCTTGTTTGTATTTTGCGGAGTATGTCTCCGCATTACAGTATATGACATGAACAAAAAATTGCCATTCATAAAATGATATTCTCTGCCCATAATAAGACCAGAGCGAAGGAGCAGAAAAGCTCTTGCTCACAAGGCGAGCGGAAGACCGCACGCCTAACAAAGATATAAAAATAAATTTTAAGATCAAAAAAGATCAGGAGAATATAACATGGCTACAAATAAATCTCTCGTTCCCGAAGCAAAGGAAGCGCTCAATAAATTTAAGATGGAAGCGGCAAGCGAAGTCGGCGTAAACCTCAAGGATGGATACAACGGCGACCTTACAGCGAAACAGGCAGGCTCTGTTGGCGGTCAGATGGTGAAGAACAGCTGTCCCACACGAAACACGAAAACCGTCAGCTTTG
>CAZERM010000029.1:0-16011 GCA_964514555.1 uncultured Lachnospiraceae bacterium
GTGTGATACCGCCCGCTTCGCCTGTTGTAACGTGTGTATGGCGGATAGCGTCAAGCAAGGATGTCTTACCATGGTCAACATGACCCATAACGCATACTACAGGGCTGCGTGTGATGAGGTCTTCGGGCTTATCCTCAACCTCGTCAAAGAGCTTATCTTCGATAGTAACAACAACTTCTTTTGTTACAACAGCGCCCATATCGTCCGCAACAAGGTAAGCCGTGTCATAGTCGATGACCTGGTTTACTGTTGCCATAACGCCCATGAGCATGAGCTTTTTAACGATCTCGGCAGCTGTAACTTTCATACGCTTTGCAAGGTCTGCAACTGTGATCTCGTCGGGGATCTCAACATGAACAGGCTGTGCTTTCTTGTTCTTGTCATCCTTTTTATTGTTCATAACGGGAGCCTTGCCCTTTTCACGTTTAGCGTAAGGGTTGTTGTTCTGCTGTTTTTTAAGCTTCTGTCTGTCGGGAGCCATGTTGTTTCTGCGAGCAGATTCGGGAACGAAGTTTTCAAGTCTTTCGTCGTATTTTGCAAGGTTTACGTTTGCTGTTCTCGTGTCAACGATACGAGTGGAGCGAACAGGAGCGTTTTCGCCGGGAAGAGAGGATTTGATCTGGATAGTGCTCTGCGGCTGGCGCTTTGTTTCCTGCTTTGCTTCGGGAGCTTTGGGTGCGGGAACAGCCTTTTTGGGCGCTTCCTGCGCTTTGGGTGCGCTCTTGGGAGCTTCGGGGGCTTTTGCCTTGGGAGCTTCTTCGGAAGCTTTTACAGAAGCTTTGGGAGCTTCCGTTTTTACAGTCTTGGGAGCCTTGGGGGCTTTTGTTTCAGCAGCTTTTGCGGGCTGAACCTTTTCGATTTTCTTTTCGTCTTTTCTTTCGGGCGTTTTCATATCTTTTTTGTCTTCTTTGTTCTCGTTAGAGTTATTTTCTGTCTTTTTAGCGGCAGACTTTACCGTTGCAGGCTTCGCTTCCGCTTTTTCGGAAACGGGCTTCTCTTCGTTTTTAGCTATATAAAGTTCTCCTGCTACATATGAAGCCATATTGGACGATTGGTTTTCCAATGTCAACTTATCAAGAAGAATTGCAAATTCTTCAGGGGTTACGATAGCTGTGGAAGTTTTGCCTTCCATACCGCATTTTTCGAGATAGTCAATAAGATCTTTTGTTTTCATGTTAAGATCCTTGGCAAGGTTATTTACACGATATTTTTTGTTTGGAACCATACTTTACCCCATCCTTTCATAACAATTTTTCAATATAGGTTGCGCTCGATATTATATGCCAGATTTTTGTCCGTTACGCCTATGCAAGCGATAGAGCTTTTTCCGACGGAAGCACCTAGCTCCTCCGGAGAAAGCGATGTGTACAATATCTTCGTATTATAATACGAAGCGCAGTTTGAAACGCGTTTTTTCGAATTTTCGGAAGCAGTGTTGCTCAAAACTATAAGCTGAACTGTCTTTGCACGTATACCGTCGCAGGCAAGGCTCGCGCCGCAAAGCGCGCTTCCCGCTTTTCTCGCAAGAGAAAGCGCGAATTTAAATCTTCTTACAGCGCCTTCGTCTTTTTTAGCTTCCGTCATATTATTTTCCTGCATTATCCGTATTCTCCATTTCATTTTCGAGCGCGCAGAATATCTCTTCGGGGATAGCCACACCCAAATGCTGCGGCAATCTTTTCTTCGCCTTTTTAAGGCAAAGGGCGCTTGGGCATATATAAGCCCCTCTGCCGTTCTTTCTGCCCGTTCTGTCTATTTCGATGTTGCTCGTATCGGCACATCTCACGATGCGGATAAGCTCGTTTTTCGCCTTTTTTTCGTTACATCCGACACATTTTCGCTCGGGTGTCTTTTTGGGAACGATGCTCATAAGCTTATTCCTCTGTTACTCTGTTTTGATGTCTATCTTGAAACCTGTAAGCTTTGCGGCAAGGCGAGCGTTCTGACCTTCTTTGCCGATAGCAAGAGAAAGCTGTGCAGGGTCAACGATAACACGGCAGGAGCGTTCGCCTTCGAGAACAACGGACTGCACTTCTGCGGGAGAAAGAGCCTCTCTTACATATTCTTCGGGGGAATCGCTGTATTTAACGATATCGATCTTTTCGCCGTTAAGCTCGTTTACGATGTCGGAAATACGTCTGCCGCCTGCACCTATGCAAGCGCCTACTGCGTCAACGTCTGCGTTGCGGCTGGAAACGGAGATCTTTGTTCTGGAGCCGGGTTCGCGAGATACATTGTGGATAAGCACTGTGCCGTCTGCGATCTCGGGGATCTCAAGTTCGAAAAGACGTTTTACAAAAGAGGGATGACAACGGGAAAGTGTTACGATCGGACCTTTTGTAACTTCTTTGCTTACAACTTCCATAACGAATACTTTGATGTGGTCGCCAACATTAAATTCTTCGCCGGGGATCTGTTCGGATTTGAGAAGAACTGTTTCGCTCATACCTGTATCGATGATAGCGTTGCCGTTTGTGGGGTCGATCTTTGTAACGATAGCGGAGATGATCTCTTCTCTCTTCTTTTCGTATTCTTCAACAGTCTTGTTGCGTTCAGCTTCGCGGATACCCTGGATGATGACCTGCTTTGCTGTCTGCGCGCTGATTCTGCCGAAGCTCTTTGTCTTTATCTCTGTCTCAACGATACCGCCGAGGACGTTGCGGCGGCTGATCTCTTTTGCCGCTTCAAGGGAGATCTCTGTATCGGGATCCATAACTTCCTCAACGATCGTTTTCTGCTGATATACTTTAACATCCTTCTTATCGGGGTCGATAACAACTCTTACGTTGCTGTTGCCGCCGTTATCGCGTTTGTAAGCGGAAACGAGAGCGTTCTCGACTTTCTCTATCATGTATGCTTTGGAAATGCCTCTCTCTTTTTCAAGAGCGTCAAGGGCGTTAAAAAATTCGTTATTCATTTTGTATTATACCTTTCAAAAAAACATATATCAAAATTCAAAATAAGTGTTAGCCTTTGCAACAGCGGAATATTCAAGTTCGAGCTTGTCGCCGTCCGCTTCGATCTCTATTCCTTTTTCGTTTGCTCCGCAAAGGATGCCTTTATAAGCTTTTTTGCCGTTAGCATCGGGAGCGAAAAGGCGGATCTCAACCTTTTCACCTATGCAAGCGGAAAAATGCTCGGGTTTTTTGAGCGTTCTTTCAACGCCGGGGGAAGATACCTCGAGATAGTAGAAATCTTCGATGGGGTCTGCCTCATCGATGATCTTCTCGATAGCTCTGTGTACTTTTTCGCAAGCCTCGATGTCTATTCCGTTAGGGGAATCGATAGTTATGCGAAGATACCACTCTGCGCCCTCCTTAACATACTCAACGTCCCAAACGGAAAAGCCGAGTTCGTTGATGGTGGGTGTTACAAGCCCTTCAACAAGGGGTGCGATGCCTGTGTTTTTTGCCATGTTTATCGTCTCCTTTCAAAAGTGTCTTAAATAAACAGATGAGAGTGGCGTTGTTGCCACTCTCATCTCCTACGTTATTACTTATGTTTAGATTATAACATAAATCTTTGTTAATTGCAATAGTTTTTTGATTTTTTTATCACGCAAGCGTTCATAATTTCATATGCTGTGATAAATAAAAACCAAAAGGAGCTATGTTTCATGAAAATAATGATATTCCGTTCCCCTCGTTTTCTCTCCCCTGTTCTGCGAAAGATGTTCAGCGGAAAGAAGCGAAAAAAGCGATAACCATTACATATCGAAGCGCAAAAATGCTTTGCTCTTTTTGTCGAGCTTGTCAAGGTTGGGTATAAGATATCTGTTGTCATTGGAGTCTCTTATAAGCACTCTGCCGTCGGGAAGTATCTTTATATCCGTGCTGGTGTTGCGTATCTCGAAGGTATGGATGCCTCTGTCCGTTTCGACTGTCCACGTGATGTTATAGTGCTTTTCAACACGTTCCACAAGTCTTACGATATTGGGAACTATGTAGTAAGAATCGAGACATTCGTATATAGCCTTTGCGGAATCGGAAGAAAGCTTTTCCACATCGCGTATGATGGCAACTTCCTTGCCCTCGCCATTCACCAAAGAGATATATTTCATCATTCCCGATACGGGAAAAAGGCGCAAGACTTCGAGAGAATCAAATGTTCTGCCGTCAGCCATTTCGAGCTTTACGGTGGTTTCGCCGACACGCGTCATCTTTGCTTCGTTGCCGTCTATATAAAATCCTATCATTTTATCTCCTCCTTATTCAAGACATTCTTTTTCTTTTTCGAGTTTGACCTGGTCTGCCATGGACTGGATATTAACGAGCTTGTAGTATTTGCCCTTGAGAGCCATAAGCTCCTGAGGTGTACCGAATTCCAATATCTTGCCCTGGTCGATAACCATGATCTTGTCCGCCTGGCGGAGCGTGGAAAGTCTGTGCGCTATCATGAGCGTAGTTCTGCCCTTGATAAGCTTGTTGATAGCGTCCTGTATAAGTTTTTCCGTTTCGGAGTCAACGGCGCTCGTCGCTTCGTCGAAGATAAGCACGCTGGGATCGTTGAGGATAGCGCGCGCTATGGAGATACGCTGTCTTTCACCGCCGGAAAGACCTACGCCGCGTTCGCCGAGGATAGTGTCATATGCATCGGGATGGCGAAGGATAAATTCGTGAGCGTTCGCAACGTCGGCTGCACGAAGGACTTCTTCTACGGAAGCATCGGGCTTACCGTATGCGATATTGTTGAATATCGTGTCGGAGAACATCATCGCTTCCTGCTGAACATAACCGATATGAGAACGGAAATATTCCATATCGATATCTTTGATATCGCGACCATCGAGCAAGATCTGACCGTCGTAATTATCATAGAATCTGAGGAAAAGGTTTATAAGTGTGGTCTTACCCGAACCTGTCGTACCGACGATACCGACACATTCGCCGGGTTCGATAGTAAAGTCGATATCGGAAAGCACATTTTTCGTCTTATCGAAAGAGAATGTAACGTGCTTAAATTCAACTTTACCCTTGATCTCGTCAAGAGTGTTGCCCTTGCCGTCGTCTTTTTCGGGTTCCGCATCGAGGATATCCATGATACGTTCTGCGGATGTTATAGCATTCTGGTAAGAGTCGTTAAGACCCGCAAAGAAGTTTACGGGACCATAAAACATGGATGTGTAAGAAATAAACGAAACGAGAAGACCGAGCGAGATACCTGCCTTGTTGTCGATAACGTTTATACCGCCGACATACCAAATGAGGAGCGAACCGCAAACAACTACGAAAGAGATGAGATTGGGGAAGATGCTTGCCATCTTGCCTGCGCGAACGCTTACTTTATACCATTCTTGGTTTTTGTCCTGGAAGCGCTTTGCGGCGCGTTTTTCGCCGGAGAAAGATTTTACTACTTTGATGCAAGGGATGGAGTCTGTCAAAACAGAGGAGACTGCCGTCCATTTACGCCATATTCTGCGGTAGAACGGACGTACCAATCTACCGAATTTGCGCGAAGCCATTACTACGAAAGGAACCGGAATAAGTGCCAAGAGAGTGAGCTTCCAGTTCATCGAAAGCATGATTATAACGATACCGACAAGCAAGAAGAGCTGTGTTACGACTTCCTGCGTGATACGCATGATAAATGACTGAAGCGTGCTTGTGTCGTTGCTTATACGGTTGATAACAGAACCTGTTGAGGTCTTATCATAAAATCGCATCGGCAGGTGCTGTGCTTTTTCAAAAACGTCATTACGGAGCGATTCAACTATTCTGTCGCCGCTGTAACGAAGCAAAGTGCTGCGGATGGCTGTAAACAAATATTGGCAAAGGTAAGTGCCGAGCAAAAGAGCAACTACGATATAAAGCGATTGAAGCTCTTTGTTGGGAATGATATCGTCAACGAGCGATTTTGTTGCGTACGGCGTTACAAGTGAGCAAGCCGTTGTGATTATAGAAAGCACTATGGCGATGACAAGCGGTTTTAACTCGGGTGTGATATACTTTTTGAGTTTGGATACCATTCTGCCCTTGGAAGCGCAGTTCAAACATTCCGCGCCGGGGTGTACGAGAGTTCTGCCGCATTTCGGGCAAGTCGTCGTATAGGTTTTGTAGGTGTTACCGACGGGTTCAATAGCTTCTTCCCATGAAATGCCTGCGGCTATCTTGTTAAAGAACACTATGCCGACATTGAAAAATGCCGTTATCGCATATGTGGATTTGATGAGCGGGATCTTTTCGCCGTCTTTTTTGACCGCATTGAGTACAGCGTTGCCGTACATACGCTTTGTGAAAAGACGTTCCACTTCATCATAATACAGCGCACAGGTCTTTACGTTATTTTCGCTGTCCCTGTCTGCCGTTATGATTCGCTTGTCAGTAAAGCAAACGAATGCGTCGCCGTATTTGCCGTCCATGTGCAGATCGGTAACGATGTTAAAAAGAAACTGCTCTTTTTCGAGCAATATGCTCGCTACAGCCTCTTCAAGCGCCAAGTCTTTTAGTCGCTTGTTTTCCAACGGTAAAATTAATTCCATAACAACCTCTCTTTTTTAGCCGCGCTCGGCTTTATTTCCGTCTTGTATTATAATAACAGAAATATCGGATTTGTCAACATCAAATCCGATATTTTTTTACAAATTTCTAAATTTTTTTCACTTTTATTTGGACAAAAACACAGTGAGCTTTTTCGCTCAACTCAGCGTTAGAACAGCATATAGGCATATCGTACCAATCTGTTGCATTATTTTTCAACGCAAACTATCGCGCGCAAACGCTCAAATTCTTTTTTGAAATCATTTTCCGTTTTTGCAAAGCTTTCAAATCTCATCACGGGCACAGAGCGCATATTGGGTGCTTTCTCGTACAATTCATATTTGAAATAATGGAGTATCTCGCAATAAAGTATCGCATCGTCTATCTCGCGCATAAGGCGATATTCTTCCTCCGAAAGAGCGCTTCCGAGCCATTTTTCGTCAATTGCGTTTTGCAATTTATTTTCTATGTCCTTGTATTGAGGCAACACACTTTTCACGGGTCGTGTAATATCGGAAAGATACGCTTCGCTCGCATCATGGATAAGGCAAGCCAACTGCATCCTCTCAGAGTAACCTCGTGCGCGCGCTTCTTCGGCGCAATTCAGCGAATGGATACCCACGGAATAAAATTCGGAGAAATGACCGTTTGCTCGGCACAAAAGCGAAAGCGCATGAGCAACATCATCGATATCGATAAGCGCGATATCAGGCTCTGTCGGGTCGAATTTTTTTCCTGTGTAAGTTGTAATAAAAGGCATAAACGCACCTCATTTCTTATGGATATATTTTTCTTATAATGGTATCATAAATTTATTATCGTGTCAATATAACAAAAACTCGCGTGAAACAACTATCCACGCGAGCCTTTTAATATTAAATTACATAAAATAAGATTCCGAAAAATTGAAGCAAACTTCCCAACACAACAAAGATGTGAAAGATGGAATGCATATAGCGGTGCTTTTTGCCCAAGCCGTAAAGAACAGCGCCGACGGTGTAAGCAATGCCGCCCGCCAATATCCACATAAGACCTGCAAAAGGTATCGAGTTTATAGCAGGTTTAGCCGCCATAACTATGCACCAGCCCATGCCGATATAAAATATCATTGCCATTTTGGAATATTTTTTCATATCTATCGCCGTAAATGTTATACCGAGTGCGGCGCAGCCCCAAACTACACCGAAAAGTACCCAACCCCAAGCGAGAGAATATTCTCTTATCGCGCAAAGCGCAACGGGGGTATAAGTTCCTGCGATAAGCAAAAATATCGTGCAATGGTCGATGACCTGCATGACTCTTTTGCCCATGTTGAGGTGCAATCCGTGATAAACGCTTGAAACGGAATAAAGCATTATCATAGTGGAACCGTAGATCGCGGAGCTTACCACGCCCCACGGATCTCCCTTGATGGCGGAAAATACAACTGTAAGCACAAGCGCCACTATGCCGAACGCACCGCCGACGATATGCGATACCATGTTAAAAATTTCTTCGCCCTTTGTATAATCGGGCATTGCTCTATCTCTGAATTTTGTTTTACTCATTGCCTTACCTCGTTTTTATAACTAGATTACGCATAATATTATGCCATATCTTATTAGATTTGTCAAGAGGTTAGATGATTTTTATAAAACTTTTTCGCAAAACAAAAAGCGTGAGCTTACGCTCACGCTTTTATTAGACCTGTTATTAGTCAACGAGTTTGATGATAGCTGTTTCAGCAGCATCGCCACGACGCGGACCGAGCTTGTAGATAGCAGTGTAACCGCCGTTTCTATCAGCATATTTGGGCGCGATTTCATCAAAGAGTTTCTGAACAACTTCTTCTTTTGTTATGAAAGCGAGTGCCTGACGACGAGAAGCAAGTGTGTTCTTCTTGCCGCAAGTGATCATCTTCTCTGCAAGAGATTTAACTTCTTTTGCACGAGTAAGAGTCGTTTCTACCGAACCGTTTTCCAAAAGGTATGTTACCATGCCTCTGAGCATAGCACGTCTGTGGGCAGTAGGTCTGCCGAGTTTTCTGGTTCCGGGCATTATTATATTCCTCCTTTACCGTATTTAAAAAGGATTATATCCGTGAAATTTTAATGTAATTTCCTTCGGAAAGATTATTCTTCCTCTTTCTTCAAGCCAAGGCCGAGAGTATCGAGCTTGTGAATAACTTCTTCCAAAGATTTTTTGCCGAGGTTTCTGACTTTTATCATATCGTCTTCAGTCTTGCTTGTCAGATCCTCGACGGTATCGATGCCTGCGCGCTTCAAGCAGTTGAAGCTACGAACAGACAAGTCAAGCTCCTCAATGGTCATCTCAAGGACTTTTTCTTTCTTGGTTTCTTCTCTTTCAACCATTATCTCTGCACTCTTCGCTTCGTCGGAAAGATCAACGAAAAGGTTGAGATGCTCGTTGAGTATCTTGGCTCCGAGCGATACAGCTTCTCGTGCGGAGATAGTACCGTTGGTCAAAACATCAAGAGTGAGCTTATCAAAGTCTGTGATATTACCTACACGAGTATTATCGACCTGATAGCTTACATTGTATACGGGCGTGAAGATCGAGTCAACGAAGATAACGCCCACCTGTCCCGATGAGTAAATCTGCTTATTTCTTTCTTGCGTAACGTAACCGCGACCATGATCGAACTTAAGTTCCATGGTGAAGCGAACGCCTTCGCTTACTGTCGCTATATGATGTTTGGGATTGAGGATAACGAGTTCGTCATCGCAAATGATGTCTCCCGCGCAAACGTCCTTACCGCCTGTTACATCAATTTTAACATCTTTGGGACCTTGGGAGAAAAGCTTTGCTGTGATGCCTTTTACGTTCAAAACGATCTCACAAACATCTTCTTTTACGCCGGGGATAGTAGACATTTCGTGGAGAACATCCTTGCCGCCGCCGGAAAGTTTGATGCTGACAACAGCAACACCGGGGAGCGAGCTGAGGAGTACACGACGGAGAGAGTTACCGATAGTCGTACCGTAACCTCTTTCAAGAGGTTCTACGATAAAGGAACCGTGTTTTCCGTCTTCACTCAAATCTACTGCTGTTATATTAGGCTTCTCTATATTCATTCTAATTAACCCTCCTGTAAAGATTAAACACAACAATTATTGAAGTTGAAGTGCGCTGTGATGCCCAAATATCAAACCGAGCCGCATTACCGCCCGATGATATATGGCATCGGGGGTAATTATTATTTGGAATACAACTCGACGATAAGGTGTTCCTGGAACGGGAAGTCAATGTCTTCTCTTGTGGGAAGAGCAACAACCTTTGCGCTGCAGTTTGTCTTATCAACTTCAAGCCATTTCGGGAATGTCTTAGCATTCATAAGCTCAACAAGGGATTTGATCTTTTCAGAATCGCTTGCTTTGAGTGTGATAACATCGCCAACCTTAACAAGGATGGAAGGAATGTTTGCTTTCTTGCCGTTGAGAGTGAAGTGAGCATGAAGAACAAGCTGACGAGCTTCCTTGCGGCTTTCTGCAAGACCCATTCTGTAAACAACGTTATCGAAGCGGCGTTCTACGAGGCAGAGAAGGTTTTCACCTGTCTGACCTTCCTGTTTGCTGGCCATTTCAAAGTATGTTCTGAACTGACCTTCCTGAACACCGTAATATCTCTTAGCTTTCTGTTTTTCACGAAGCTGCATATTGTATTCTTTGTTTTTTCTGGACTGTGCCGCGCCATGCTGACCGGGAGCTGTTCCGCGTCTTGTTACGGGGCATTTATCTGTAAGGCAGCGTTCGCCCTTGAGGAAAAGTTTTTCACCTTCACGGCGGCAAAGTCTGCATACAGCACCTGTATATCTTGCCATTTTATCAGTACCTCCTTTATAGAATTAAACTCTTCTGATCTTAGGCGGTCTGCAACCGTTGTGCGGAACCGGCGTTACATCACGAATGAGTGTAATTTCAAGACCCTGTGTCTGGAGAGCGCGAATAGCGGATTCTCTGCCCTGACCGGGACCTTTAACGTATACTTCTACTGTCTTCATACCGTTGTCAACAGCAATCTTTGCTGCTGCTTCAGCAACTGTCTGAGCTGCGTAAGGAGTAGATTTTCTAGAACCCTTGAAACCAAACTCACCTGCGGAACCCCAGGAAATTGCGTTACCGGCTGTGTCAGTGATAGTAACGATTGTGTTGTTGTAAGTTGCACGGATATGTGCTACGCCTTTTTCAACGTTTTTACGTTCGCGGCGTTTTCTTACTACTTTTTTTGCTGTAGCGTTAGCCATTATCTATCACTCCTTAATTATTTCTTCTTATTAGCGATGGTCTTTACGGGACCTTTTCTTGTTCTTGCGTTTGTTTTTGTTCTCTGTCCGCGAACGGGAAGACCTTTTCTATGTCTTGTGCCGCGGTAGCAACCGATCTCGACGAGTCTCTTGATGTCAAGAGCAACATCACGGCGAAGATCACCTTCAACTTTGTGGAAATCCTGGATTTCATCACGAAGCTTGGAAACTTCATCTTCTGTAAGATCTTTGCAGCGTGTGTCGGGATTGATACCTGTTTTTTCAAGTATCTTATTTGCTGTGCTTCTGCCGATACCGAAAATGTATGTGAGACCGATCTCTACTCTTTTCTGGTTAGGCAATTCAACACCTGCTATACGTGCCATTTAAAAACACCTCCTTAGTAAGTTAAAAATTAACCCTGTCTCTGTTTATGCTTAGGATTTTCGCAGATCACCATTACGCGACCTTTTCTTTTTATAATTTTGCATTTATCGCAAATTTTCTTAACGGAAGGTTTTACTTTCATTTACTTGACCATTCCTTTCATTAGATATGACATGATTTATTGGGTTTCGGCAATCATTCGCCCTGGAGTCTCCATGTGATACGGCCTTTGTTAAGATCGTATATGGAAACCTCAACGGTTACTTTGTCGCCGGGAACTATTTTGATAAAGTTCATTCTGAGCTTTCCCGAGATCTGAGCCGTTACTATATGCTCGTTGGGAAGCTTTACTTTAAAGGTTGCATTGGGCATCGCCTCAATGACAGTACCTTCAAATTCGATAACATCGTCCTTTGGCATCAGTGTACCTCACAAAAATACTTACACATTTGTTTGTGGTCTAAAAACGTTTAAGAAACATCGGTGAGCAAAATAGGTTCGCCATCAGGCGTTACCAAAACCGTATGCTCGTAGTGAGCGGAAAGTTTGCCGTCGCCTGTAACGACTGTCCAGCCATCTTTGAGCTCTCTTACTTCATGCGTACCTTGGTTTATCATAGGCTCTATCGCGATAGTCATACCGGGGAAAAGACGTGCGCCTCTTCCGGCTGTGCCGAAATTCGGAACTTCGGGGTCTTCGTGAAGCTCGTGGCCTACACCATGACCAACGTATCTGCGAACAACGCCGAATCCATTGGATGTAGCGTATTCATATACCGCAGAACCTATATCACCTATGCGATTTCCCGCAACAGCCATTGCCGCGCCACGATGGAAAGATTCCTTCGTAACATCGATAAGTCGCTGTGCTTCGTCGCTTATCTTGCCAACTCCGAATGTCTTTGCGCTATCGCCGTGAAAACCTTGATAATACGCGCCAACGTCAATCTTGACTATGTCGCCTTCACGAAGGATCTTGTCCTTACGGGGTATACCGTGGATGATCTCGTCGTTAAGGCTTATGCAAGCACTTCCGGGAAATCCGGCATAGCCGAGAAAAGAAGGTTTTGCACCGCACTTCTCGATGTAGTTACGAATGATCGTATCAAGTTCGAGTGTGCTTATTCCCTCTCTTATGTGCTCTGCCGCGGTGAGCAATGCCTCACCCGTGATTCTGCCGGCTTTACGCATTATAGCCACTTGTTCGCTGTTTTTTACTTGAATCATTTAGAATCAGCCTCTTATGCTTTCAAGTTTATTCTCGATCTCGGCAGTGATATTCTCGATGGAATCCATGCCGTTTACAAGAACGAGTTTGCCGCTTGCTTTATAATAATCTTTAAGCGGTTCTGTCTGTTTGTGGTAAACCTCGAGTCGAGAGATTACCGTTTCGGGTTTGTCATCTTCACGCATGATGAGCTTGCCGCCGCACGCGTCGCATATGCCTTCCACTTTTGTGGGGATATGAACTGTGTGGTAGGAAGCACCGCAGTCAGCACAAAGTCTTCTGCCGCCCATACGATTGATGATGGCTTCGTCCGAAACTTCGATGCTTATAACAAGGTCCATCTTGATGTTCATCGCATCGAGAGCTTCTGCCTGAGGCACTGTTCTCGGGAAACCATCAAGGATAAAACCGTTTTTGCAATCGTCGTCGTTAAGACGTTCTTTGATAATGCCGATAACGACATCATCGGGAACAAGATTACCTGCGTCTATGAAAGATTTAGCTTTCAAACCAAGCTCTGTTCCCTCTTTCATAGCGGCACGGAGGAGCGCACCTGTGGAGATAGTGGGGATAGAATAATTCTTCGCTACGATCTCTGCCTGTGTGCCTTTACCTGCGCCGGGAGCGCCAAGAAACATAAGTTTCATAATTTTTATCTCCTTTTTAATGAATAAAGTGTTGTCTTTTCACGCCGCGCCTTGCGGCGTGAAAAGTTGTTTTATTATTCAAGGAATCCTTTGTAATGACGCATTGTCATCTGTGCTTCAAGGTCGCGAACTGTTTCAAGGATAACACCAACTACGATGAGAAGTGTTGTGCCGCTGAAAGAGATGAGACCGAGCAAGCCGCCGGAAACCGCATTAAGTATATGAGGTACGCAAGCGATGATCGCAAGGAAGAGTGCACCCATAAGGATGATCTTGTTAAGAACCTTTTTGATATACATTGCTGTGGGTTTGCCGGGACGGATACCGGGGATAAAACCGCCCTGCTGCATAAGGTTGTTAGCAACCTCAACAGGATTGAAAGATATAGAAATATAGAAATAAGCAAATGCTATGATGAGTACCAAAAGGAGTATGATGTAGAGGGGGCTTGTAGAACCGAAGAGGCTCTTCAAAACCGCACCGAAGCTACCTTTTGCGAAGCTCTTGCCTCTGATCGTTTCGATAAGTGCTACGATCGTAGGAACGAAAGAAACTATCGTGCTCGCGAAGATGACAGGCATAACACCGGACATATTGAGCTTGATCGGGAGGTTGGAGCTCTGACCGCCGTACATTTTGCGGCCAACAACTCTTTTTGCGTACTGAACGGGAATTCTTCTTTCAGCGTCCGTCATATAGATTACAAATACGAGAGATGCAACGATTATGAGGAGTGTGCCGATTCCGAGTACCCATTTGAGCCATGTTGCAACGCCTTCGTTAGCGGAAAGCGAATTAACATAAGTAACAATGTTGTTAGGAAGAGCAGCTACGATGTTTGCAAAGAGTATCATGGAGATACCGTTGCCGATGCCCTGTTCGTCGATCTTTTCACCGAGCCACATTACGATGCAACCGCCCGCAGTGAATGCGAGGACGATCGTAGCAGCGCGGAAGAACCAATGAACATTAGATGTGGCGATAACGCCGAGCTGGGACATGATAGCATAGTAGCCGATAGACTGAACAACAGACAGAATTATCGTCAGACCACGTGTGAGTCTTTCGATCTTCTTTCTGCCGGATTCACCGTCTTTAGACCATCTCTCGAGAGCGGGTATAGCGACGGTTAAAAGCTGAATGATGATCTGCGCGTTGATGTAAGGTGTTACAGAAAGCGCAAATAACGTTGCGGAAGAAAGAGCACCGCCGGAAAGTATATCAAGGTAACCAAAGGCACCGTTTGTAAATATACTGTTCGCAGAATAAGCAGCGAGTGCTGTAAAATCTATAAAGGGAACAGGTACAGCAGTACCGATGCGGTATAACGCGATGATCAAGAGCGTGAAAAGAATCTTTGAGCGAAGCTCGCTGATTTTCCAAGCGTTTCTAAGCGTCTTGAACAAGTTATACCACCTCGCACTTTCCGCCTGCTGCTTCTATTTTTTCTTTTGCGGAAGCAGAGATTTTCGTAGCTTGTACAGTTACTTTCTTTGTGATTTCGCCGCGACCGAGAACCTTAACTCCATCCAAAAGTTTTTTAATAACGCCGTTTTCGTAGAGTGTCTGAGCGTTAACAACAGCACCGTCCTCGAAAACATCGTTGATAGTCTCGATATTTACGATAGCATATTCTTTAGCGAATACGTTATTGAAACCTCTCTTAGGAAGTCTTCTGGAAAGCGGGATCTGACCGCCTTCAAATCCGGGACGTACGCCGCCGCCGGAACGAGCATTCTGACCTTTGTGGCCTTTACCTGCTGTTTTACCGTTACCGGAGCCTGCGCCTCTACCTTTACGGAAAGATGCTTTAACGGATCCTTCTGCCGGTGAAAGTTCATGAAGCTTCATTTTGGGTTATCCTCCTTACACTGTGAATTTTTTAATATAAATTAAACTTTAACGAATCGAGCAAAAACTCAATTACGCGTTTTCCACCTTGACAAGGTGAGATACTACTTTAACTTTTCCCAAAACGGAAGCGTCGTTGTTCTGAATTGTAGAATCGCCAATCTTTGAAAGTCCGAGAGCTTTCGCAGTTGCTTTCTGTTTGGGGGAACCGCCGATAAGGCTATGAACAAGTGTTATTTTGATCTTTTCCATGTCCGCTGCCTCCTCAGTTATTTTCCTTGTTGAAGCTTACACCGCGCATTGCTGCAACCTGTTCAGCTGTGCGAAGTGCTTTGAGACCTTCAAATGTTGCTTTTACAACGTTTGTGGGGTTGCTTGAACGCAAGCATTTAGCACGAATGTCTTTGATACCTGCCATTTCAACAATAGCACGTACTGCACCGCCGGCGATGACACCAGTACCGGGAGCAGCGGGTTTAAGAAGAACCTTTGCTGCGCCGAATTCGCCGATGATTTCGTGGGGGATTGTGTCTCCATTGAGGGAAACTTCAATCAAATTTTTCTTTGCATCTTCGATACCTTTGCGGATAGCTTCGGGATATTCGGATGCTTTTCCAAGACCGTAGCCAACGTGACCATTGCCGTCGCCTACAACCATGATTGCAGTCTGGCGTGCGATACGACCACCCTTTACGGTTTTGGAAACACGGTTTGTCGCAACAGTTCTTTCCTGAAGTTCGAGTGTTGCGGGATCAATAATTTTAGCCATGTTATTCCTCCTCCTCAGAATTTGAGGCCGCCTTCGCGGGCGCCGTCTGCAAGTTCTTTTACTCTACCTGTGTAAACATAACCACCGCGGTCGAATACTACTTCTGTGATACCAGCTGCAGTAGCGCGTTCAGCGATGAGCTTACCGATAGTTCTTGCTGCTTCTTTGTTTCCACCGTTTCCGGTAAATGTGCTTTCAAGGGTGGAAGCAGATACAAGAGTAATACCCTTTGTATCGTCGATTACCTGTGCACGAATATTAGCGAGGGAACGATAAACGCAAAGACGGGGTCTTGCAGCTGTTCCGGATATTTTTGCACGAACTTTTTTATGACGAGCAAGTCTAAGCTCGTTGACGTCTCTTCTAGATACCATGTTACTCCACTCCTTTCATTATTTACCGGTCTTACCG
>CAZERM010000030.1:0-14972 GCA_964514555.1 uncultured Lachnospiraceae bacterium
GTATGGTATTTTTGCAAAAAAATGCATTGCAAGTCTAAGAGATCGAGCCTGTTGGCTCAAACGATGTTTCCGCAACGCCGGAATTATTCGTTACGGAAGCGTGGATGATGCCCTTTGCCGTGGAGTAGCCGTTGAGCGGATCCTCGAGCGCTTTTATCGTATCGACAACGAGCGAAAGCTTGCTTTCGAATTTTGACGGCGCACCGAAGCGTATCTCGTATTTATCCTTGTAAGTGAAGCGCAGGTCGAACCTTTTGGAAAGGTCCGCGTCGGTTATGCATCCCGCAAGAGCGGAATCTTCCACGATGGACAAAAGATCTATACATTCTTTGCCGTTTTCTGCGCTCTCCTCCTCAAAAACAACGGTCTTGCCTATTGTTGCTTCCTTGATGGGCGGAAGCGATATCGGAGAAACTGAGAGCGAGGACATATCACCGAAAAACTCAAACTCAGCCAAAACGCGAAGTTTGCCCGAGAGCACGATATATTTGTCGTTGTGGATGATATAAAATCTCGGCGCATCCTCTGTAACGGATATACAAAGAGTCTGTGCGCCCTTGCGAGTGATACGCACATTGCTTACATAGGGGTTGGCTTTCATTATCTTTGCGGCGATGTTGCTCTTGTCTATCGCATAGATATGCGTACCGTTTTTGAGTTGAGTTGAATCGAGAACGCTCTCCTGCGAGGAATAGATGCAGTTTTCCACTTCGATGTTGTGTATACGGAAAAACAGCATAAAAATTACAACAAAAGCGATGGTCGCAACGAGGAAAAAAGCGCTGATGAAAAAATATCTCAGCTTTATGCGATAGAGAGGATCTGTTTTCAAACTGTTCATTTTGCGCCGTCCTTGCTCATTTTGCTGCTGGCGTTTTTTATTTTGATAAGCGCTGTTATATCCTCATAAATTGCTTCGGATGCGCCGCACATGGCAAACTTTTTGATGTTTTCACGCACGATATCGCCTTTTTTGCCGAAGCGTATTTCTTCGATGCTCTTTTTCAAAATATCGTTGCAAAGATATTTTTCTTCTATCAAAAGCGCCGCATCGGATTTTTCGAGCACGCTCGCATTTTTGTATTGATGGTTATCCGTAACATACGGAGAAGGGATAAATATACAAGCTTTTTCACCCAAAGCCATCTCCGAAATAGTCATTGCGCCCGCGCGGCAGATAACAACATCAGCCGCCGCTTCCCAAAGCGGCATATCATAGATATAATCGAATATTCGGACGTTGGAAAGAGAAGCGCAACCGTTTGCTTTCGCGCGTTCCATCGAATCTTCATAGCCGCCCCTGCCCGTGGCATGGACGAAAAGTACATCTTTATTGAGCGGAGCATATTCGCCGAGGAAATCGATGATATGCTCGTTTATCGGAGCGGCTCCCTTGCTTCCGCCGAAGGAGAGTACGATAAACTTTATCTCGCTTGGAATATCGAGCTTTTTGCGTGTGTTCTCGTCTGCTTTTACGATGTTTTCGGAAACGAGCGGATTGCCAACGCGAAGCACTTTTTCACGGTGCTTGAGCAGATCCTGAACATCGGGGAAGTTCGTGTATATCCTGTCTACGTGCTTTTCAGCCATCCTTACGGCTTTTCCGGGGATGGAGTTGGATTCATGCACAACACTTGCGACGCCTGCTTTTGATGCGGCAACGAGAGGAGAATAACATTGATATCCGCCCGTGCCGATGACTACATCGGGCTTGAACTCAGAAACGAGCTTTTTCGACTTTATTCGCGATGATACAAAGTAAAAAGCCGTTTTGAAATTTGCGAACGGATTTTTTCTGTTAAGACCGTACATATCGATGTTTGTTATATCATAGTTTGCTTTTTTAACTATATCGTTTTCTATGCCGCGTGTGGAGCCGACGAACAATATCTGCGATTGCGGCTCGTGTTCGCATATCGTATTTGCGATAGCTATGGCGGGGTATATATGACCGCCTGTGCCGCCGCAAGCCAAAATTACTTTCATTTGTAAAAGACCTCTTTCAAAAAAATATCATATTTTGTCTTGCGAAGAATATCGCGAGACGGAAAGCACGATGCCCATCTCCGCCAACTGCATTATAAGCGCCGTGCCGCCGTAGCTGAAGAACGGCAACGCTATGCCTGTAGTGGGAATGGTAGAGGTTACAACGGCGATGTTAAGAAGCGCCTGTATGCCTGTTTTTGCAACTATGCCTGTAACCAAAAGGGAAGAGAACGTATCGGGCGCACGCTTTGCTATCGTAAGACCGCGCCAAATGAGCGCTATAAAAAGCGCTATAACGGCAAGACCGCCGATAAGACCGAGCTCCTCGCAGACGATGGCGAAGATAAAGTCGTTTTGCGGTTCTGGTAAGTAAAGGTGCTTTTGATAGCTGTTGCCCAAGCCTACGCCGAATATGCCGCCCGAGCCGATGGCAAGCAAGCTTTGGTAAGGCTGCCAGCCGCCGCTTTGAAGCACTGTTTCGGGGTGCAACCACGCATTTACTCGTGCGCTCGCATATTCGGTGAAGAAAACGATAACGCAAACGAGCGAAGCACCCGTGGCGCATATCCCGGCGAGCCATTTTGCGCTTGCACCGGAAACGAGTATCATAACAGCGCCGATAAGGAAAAGTATTACCGTTCCCGAAATGTGCTTTTGTATGATGGTAGCGCCGCATACCGCCACGATAATGCAACCGGGGATGAGTATGCCGTATTTGAATTTTTTAGTTTTATCGATGAAATATGAAAAATAGAGCGCCAATATCAGCACGAGCGAAAATTTCATAACGTCGGACGGCTGAAAAGTGATTATCTTTAAGTCTACCCAGCGTGTCGCGCCCTTTTCGCTCTTGCCTATGACGGGCAGAAAAACGCAAAATAGCAAGATATAGCTCACGCTGAATATCGGTATTGCGAACCTTTTCAAAAGTCCGTAATCTATGTACGAAAAGCATATCAGCGCAACTATGCCCATGATGGCATATATCGTCTGTCTTTTTACGAAGAACGTGCTGTTATGAAAGCGGCTTTCGGCGAAGGCATAGCTCGATGAAAATACCATGACAGTGCCGAAGCACAAAAGTATGAGTACGATTATAAGAAAAGTTGAATCTATGCCTGCGCGCACGCGATAGACAGTGTTGAGCGGATCTGCTTTTTGGCGCTTGCGGCGCACTTTCGGCATGGTCTTTGTCGCAGTGCTTTGGTGCGGAGCGCTCTGCTTTGTGTCCACGGTGCGAGCGGTGCTTTGCGCGGTTCTTGGGGTCTTTTTCTGCGCGGAAGCGGTCGTTGCGGGTTTTGCCGCCACTTTTTGCGCCGTTTTGACTGTTCGGGAAGGCGATGTTCGGTTGCTGCCCGAGTTTTCCTGCGCTTTTTTTGCTTTGCGCGGTTCTTTTTGCTGTTGCGGTGTCAATTAAAACGCCCTCCTTACTTTTTTATCTGTCATTTAAAAATATAGCTTATAACGCACATCACCACGGTTACGAGAGTGAAAACGGCAACGATGGTGTTTTCGGACCAACCGCAACGCTCGAAATGATGATGTATAGGTGTCATTTTGAATATTCTTTTGCCGTGTGTCAATTTAAAGAACGATACCTGGAGCATAACGGAAAGCGCTTCTATGATATAGATAAGCCCTGCGGATATGATGATGAGCGGATCGTTGAGCATAAATGCGATGGCGCAAACAGCGCCGCCGAGATAAAGCGAGCCTGTGTCGCCCATGAATATCTTTGCAGGATGGAAATTGTAAACGAGGAAGCCGAAACAGCCGCCGAAAACAGCGCCCGAAAGGTAAAACGCACCCTCATTGTTCACGGATATTGCATATACGGCGAAAAATGCCGCTATCACAGCCGTAACGGACGATGCAAGACCGTCTATGCCGTCGGTAAGGTTCACGCTGTTCACAACGCCTACTATTAAAATAAGCGCCAAGATATAATAGAATTTGCCGAGTTCAACGCTCACTCCGAAGAACGGTATTGAAAGCGTTGTGGAAAGAGCGCCGAATTTTGCCATAAGGAAAAGGTAGAGTGCGGCAACGACAACTTGCATAAAGAATTTTTCGTGCGGTCGCAAGCCTTCGTTGCGTTTTTTGAATATCTTTATCGCATCATCGCAAAAGCCGATGGCTCCGAAGAGCATTGAAAATATGACCGATATCAAAAATCTTGCTCCGTCTGAGGAAAAGTCCGTGCGGACGAACGCATAAACGAGCATCGTGAGCGTTATCGGGATGATGAAGAACGAGCCGCCCATGATTGGGGTGCCTTCTTTTGATTTGTGCCAGCGAGGACCGATCTCGCGTATCTTTTGACCGATCTTGAAGCTTTTGAGCACGGGTATAAAGAATCTTGCAAGAAGCGCCGTGCCGACAAAGCAAACGATTATTGCGATAAAAAAGTAGACTATCATTGTGAAACTCCGTTAAGTGTAACTACGTTAGATTTTTTTCGATATTCTTTCAAGTTTGAGCGCGCGGCTCGCCTTGAAAAGAACGACATCGCCATGTTTTAAGACGTTTTTAAGCATCTTCACAGCGTTTTCTTCGTCGTCGGTATTCTCGATCGAAAATATGTTTTCGCGTGAAAATCCTGTCGAAATTGCGCCCTCTGCGATGCCAAGAGCATTCTTGCCGAACGTGAATATAATATCGACTCCGCTTTTTGCGGCATATTCACCGACGGAAAAGTGCATCTTTGCGCTGTCGTTGCCAAGCTCACGCATATCTCCCAAGAAAGCGATACGGCGTGCACCGTTTGCGACGTGCTTTAACATATCAAGGGATGCGCGCATCGATTCGGGGCTTGCGTTATAGCAATCTTCGATAAGCGTGATACCGTTTTTCTCCGTGATATTGCCGCGCATGGCGCATTGCGTAAAACCGAGAAGACCGCGGCGAATGCTTTCCTCGTTCATTTCGGAGATAATACCGACGGCGATGGCATAGAGAGCGTTGTAGACGTTGTGTTTGCCGATGGTGGGGATGACGATATCCTTCATCTCGCACCCTTTAAAGTGAGCCGTGCAATCGAAAACGATGCTTTCGCGCTCCTCTCTTATATTATACGCAAATATATCGCAGTTTTTGTCGAGAGTTGAAGCATATATATTTTTTGTTTTGATATCTTTTAAGTTTTTGAGCAAAGGCTCGTCGCCATTGAGAATGAGGTAAGCGCCGTCTTTCATGCCCTCCGTTATCTCAAGCTTTGCAAGGGCGATATTTTCTCTCGTGCCGAGGTTTTCAAGGTGAGAGGAGCCGATGTTCGTTATTATGCCGATGTCGGGGTGCGCGATGTGCGTGAGCCTCGATATCTCACCTCTGTTGCTCATGCCCATTTCGAGCGCAAGCGCATTTTGCGGAGGCGCAAACGACAAAAGCGTGAGAGGAAGTCCTATCTCGTTGTTAAAATTGCCTGCGGTCTTTGCAGTGTTATATTTTTGCGACAATACCGCGGCGATAAATTCTTTTGTTGTTGTTTTGCCGACGGAGCCTGTTATTCCGACGGTGAGCGAGGGAAACATGGCGTAATAATTTGCCGCAAGGTCGCCGAGCGCCTTTTTTGTGTCGCTTACGAGTATTTGCGGAATGTTTTCGTCCGTTTTCTTTGAAACTACGGCGCAAGCGGCTCCGCTTTCCACGGAAGTCTTTGCAAAGACGTGTCCGTCAAATTTTTCTCCGCAAAGAGCAAAGAAGATATCGTTTTTTGCCACCTTGCGCGAATCCGTGCAAACACCGAAAGCTTTTTCTTCGCCGTTTGCAAAGAGAAGCTCGCCGTTCATAAAACGCGCCGCATCCGAAAGCGTTATGCCGCTCTCTTTCAAGCCGAGATACATTGTTTAAAACCCATTTCTTTCTGTAAAATTTGCGACGATATCTTTTTCGGAAAAATAGTGTTTTCCGTTTTTATCGTCTATGTATGTTTCGTGGCCCTTTCCCGCAAGGAGGATGGTGTCCCCTTTTTGTGCGTGAGAAAGAGCATATTCTATCGCTTCTTTTCTGTCAACTATGGCGATATAGCCCTTGTTTTCGGGCGAGATGCCGTCGATTATGTCATTGATTATGGCTTTCGGTTCCTCCGTGCGCGGATTATCGCTCGTTATAACGGCAATGTCTGCAATCTGAGAGGCGATATTGCCCATTTCGGGTCGCTTGCCGTGGTCGCGGTCGCCTCCGCAACCGAAAACGCACCAAAGTTTTCCACAGGTTATCTTTTTGCAGGCGGAAAGCGCTTTTTCAAGCGCATCAGGTGTGTGAGCGTAATCGATTATAACTGAAAAGGGAAGTTTTTCGCGGCAGACCATCTCCATTCTGCCGTCAACACCGCTGAATGTGCAGAGCGAGCGGATAATATCATCTTCGCCGATGCCCAAAAGCTTTGCGGCGATGGCGGCTTGCGCCGTGTTGTAGATATTGAAATCCCCTGCAAGAGGAACGGATATATTCATCTCACCGCCGCCGAAAGCGAGCGTATAGCTCATGCCGTGAACGGCTATGGCGATATTCCGGATGAAGAAATCGGCTCTTTTGTCTTTTTCGGAAACGAAAAATACTTTGTCGAGCGCTTTTTGCGCCATATCCTGCGCCTTTTCGTCATCAAGGTTTATAACGGAATTTTTGCATCGCGAGAAGAAAGAAGCTTTCACACGAGTGTATTCTTCCATAGTTTTGTGATAATCGAGGTGGTCGCGCGTGATATTTGTGAATATGCCCACTTCAAAATCGAGTGCGCCGACTCTTTTCTGTGCTATGGAATGGGATGATACCTCCATAACGGCATATTCCGCGCCGTTTTCCACGGCTTGTGCAAAAAGCGGAGCAAGCTTTTCGGGCGGCGGTGTCGTATGCGTGGAGGGATAAAACGCTCCGCAAACATCATAGCCTACCGTTGTAAACATGGCACACTTTTTGCCTGCATCGGAAAGTATCTTTTTAACGAGGTTCGTTATGGTCGTTTTGCCGTTCGTGCCCGTAACACCGATGAGCTTTAGCTTTTTCTGAGGGTCGCCGAAACAAGCAAAGCAAGCTCTCGCGAACGCTTCACGCACATCTTTAACTATAACAACGGGTGCGGAAAGTGCTATATCGAAAGGTCTTTCGGCGATTACGGCACAAGCGCCCTTTTCGCAAGCCTCTTTTGCAAAAGATGTGCCGTCATCCTTTACACCCGAGAGGGCGAAGAAAGCCTCGCCCTTTTTTATTATTCTCGTGTCGCAACAAACACCGTTTATATCTATTTTGCCCGATATTTTTTCTGCATTTACTATTTCATTTTCGGATATAACGTCAAAAAGTTCCATATATCCCTCCGCAAGATAATATATTTTTGTTTCGGCAAGCGTTTAATCGTCGCCGTAGATGTTCATAAATCGCATTTCAAGCTTAACTATGGTGCCCTTGGCAACGACCGTTCCCGGCAAGATGTCCTGCGAGTAGACCTCCGCGCCGCTTCCGACAGTGGAGCCTTCAAGGCGGACGTTCAAGCCTGCATCTGTCAAAACTTTGTTGGCTTTTTCCGCCGTCATGCCGACTACATTAGGCACGATGGCATCTTTATTTTCCTCGATATCCTCCGTATAAAGGATTATCTTGCCGTTGTCCTTTGACATACGGCTGCCCGAAGCAGGTATCTGGCTTACTACGCTTGAGCCGTTTCCGACAACTTCGTATTTAAGCCCTGCATCGGCTATGAGCTTTTTAGCCTGATCGAGCGAAAGTCCACGGTAATTGGAAACGGACATATTCATGCTTGCAAGTTCGGCTTCCGTGTACTGCGGCTCGATTCCGAGATAGGGGAGGACTTCCTCGAGTATCTTTGAAACATAAGGCGCGGCAACGGAACTGCCGTAGATGGAGCCTCTTGTCGGCTCATCGACGATGAGCAAGCAGACCACCTCGGGCGAATATGACGGAGCAAAAGCTACCGTGGAGCATATACGCGCGCTCGTTGTGCCTTTTTCGGATGTACCTGTTTTTGCGGCAACGGAATAGCCTTTTACATAGGCATTTTTTGCGCCGCCGTTCGTGGCAACGCCCTCCGCCAATATTGCGGATATCGTTTCCGCTGTTTCTTCGCTTATGACCTGGCGCACTTCGTTCGTACCGAAAGAAGCGAGGATATTGCCGTTGTCATCTTTTATCTCTTTGATAAGGTGAGGCGTAACAAGCGTTCCGCCGTTTGCAACAGCCGCCACCGCTGAGATAAGCTCTATGGATGTAACATTATAACGCTGACCGAAGGAATATACCGCAAGGTCGAGCATACTCATCTCGCTTTCGTCCTTGTAGATAGGCGAAGCTTCACCCGGCAGGTCAACGCCTGTTTTTGCGGCGAAGCCGAATGCTTCGAAATATTCGGAATAAGTAGAAATGCCTATTCTTTCGGAAAGCTGTATCATTATGGGGTTGCAGGATTGTTGCAGACCACCCGCAAATGTGAGCGTGCCATGACCTGCTGTTTTGTGGCAATGTATCGTCCAACCGCTCACTTTATAGGAGCCTGTGCAACGGAAAGTTTCCGTTGTTTTGGCAAGGTCTTCTTCAATCGCTATCGACGTTGTGATTATTTTTGCTGTTGAACCCGGCTCATATGTATCCGTGATGCATTTGTTGTTCCACATCGTGAGCAAGAGCGTTGAAACGGCTGTTTTATATTCGAGCGTATCCTCTCCGTATTGCAGCTTATATCCCTCTACCAAACTATCGTAATAAGAGGGGAGCACGCGTGGGTTGTTGAGGTCATACGAAGGATATGTCGCCATGGCGTATATCTCGCCCGTGTTCGGGTCCATAATAATACCGCAGGCGCGCGACTTACAACCGGATTCGACAGCCGCCTCCTCAAGGTATTTTTCAAGTATACCCTGTATCTTGTAATCGAGCGTGGTGGTGAGGTTCGCGCCGTTTTTTGCATTGATATACATTTCATAATCATACGGCATCTCACCGTGGAGCGCATCTTGCGCGTAGACTATCTTGCCGCTCTCACCCTGCAAGATGGAGTCATATTGATATTCCAAGCCGTAAAGACCGCCATCCGTGCCGCAAAAGCCGATGACGTGGGAGGCAAGCGTGGAAAAAGGATATACTCTCGTTGCCGTCTCCGCAAGGTAGATACAGCCCGAAAGGTCGTTTTCGTTGATAAATTCGCGTATCAGGGTAGCGGAAGCTTTATCGACGTTCTTTTTGATGGTTCTGTCTTTATATTTCGTTTTTTGCGCTTCCGCATAAACAAAATCATATTCAACGCCCAATATATCGGAAAGCCCCTGCGCCACTTTTTGGCATATCTCATCGCTGAAATTTTTGCTTTCGTCTTTCATGTTCGATGGGTCGATAAAAACTCGATATGTGGTGTAATTTGTGGCAAGCACAACGCCGTTTCGATCCGTTATCGAGCCGCGAGATGCGGAGATCACCGTTTCACCGACCATCTGTTCTATAACGAGGCGGCGGTAATTTTCATTTTTCATTATTTGAAGATATATGAGTCTGCCTGCCAGCACGGACGCGACAAGAACGCAACATATAAACATAAAAAGAGAGCGGTTACGTATCTTCAAGCTCGGTCTTTCGAGCAAAGAGTCCGTTTTCGTGTTTTTGTCCATTATTTAAACTCCTTTTCTGCTTTAAGGGGAAATAACGCAAAAAGAGCAAAGAGCATATATAAAACTATAATATCTCCTCACTCTGAATGCTAATATATTTATATTTTTCTTTTCATAATTTATGACAAGCTAAAATTATTCCAAAAATTCAATAAATCGTTTTAAACTGCGGCTGACGGCGCTCATGAGAGTGTTGGAGCTTTCATTTCCCTCATCGGGATCGATGACCTCGCGCACTTCTGTGGGAGCGTCCTTGCTTATGTAGTAAGTTACGCGGCTTCCGCCCGAAAGACCGATGTCTTCCGCCAGAGATTCTATTTGGGAGGAATATTCGCCCTCCAGCTCTCGGCTGATCTTTCGTTCTTCCTTTTCGAGCGTGCGTATCGTCGCTTTCATTTCGGCTATATCCGCCTGGATCTGCGATATCTGCATAAAAGAGAATATGATGGACATGAGTATAGCCGTTAAAACGGCAAAGCCCAGCACCAAAAATATGGGAAATCGTCTTGTACCTTCGGAGCGTGTTGTTTCATATTTCGTGCCGACGGAAGCTTTGCGGATGGATCTTGCGAGGCTGTCTTTTTTTTCTTTTTTCGCGGTGCTTTTTGCGGTTGTCTTCTGCTTCGGCATGGTCTGCTCCTTTACTGTTTATAATTTTTCCGCAACGCGCAATTTTGCGCTGTGGGAACGGTGGTTTTCCTCAAGCTCTTCTTTGGAGGGAAGGATGGGTTTTTTCGTAACGAGCGCTATCTTTGGCTTGTTATTGCAGATGCAAACGGGAAATTCGGGAGGGCAAGTGCAACCCTGCGCGCATTTTGCGTATGTCTGCTTTACGCATCTGTCCTCGAGAGAATGGAACGTGATGATGGCAAGTCTGCCGCCGACATTGAGGCGGTCAACGGCGCTTTCTATCGTGGGAGCGATGACGGAAAGTTCGGAGTTTACCTCTATGCGGATAGCCTGGAAAGTTTTCTTTGCCGGATGATGACCGACAACGAGCATCTTTTTGGGCATAACGCTCTTTATTATATTCGTAAGTTCGAAAGTTGTTTCGATCTCTTTTTCTTCACGTGCGGCAACGATAGCTGCGGCTATTTTGGGGGCAAAAGATTCTTCGCCGTAATCGAAAAGTATGCGGCGAAGGTCATATTCGCTGTATGTATTAACGACTTCGTGCGCGGAAAGAGAAGCGTCTTTATCCATCCTCATGTCGAGAGGAGCGTCGCTGTTATAGGAAAAACCGCGCTCGGGCGTGTCGAGCTGATATGATGAAACGCCGAGGTCGAGCAAAAGACCGTCTATCTTGTCTATGCCGAGCTCATCGAGAACATTTGCGATGTTTGAAAAGTTGCTTTTGAAAAATGTTACCTTGTCCGCAAAAGGAGCAAGGCGTTTGCTTGCGGCAAGAAGTGCATCGCTGTCTTGGTCGATGCAGATGAGTCTGCCGTTTTCGCCGAGGCGCGAAGCTATCTCGTAAGAGTGGCCGCCGCCGCCCGTCGTGCCGTCTACATATATGCCGTCGGGCTTTATGTCAAGCGCGTCTATACATTCGCGCAACATTACGGAATAATGAGAAAAATTTATGTTTTCCATATAAAAATATGATCCCTTCGTTATTTGAGCTGTATCGTATAAAGCCATGCATTTTTGAGCGAAAAAAGAGATGCGAAAACAGCCCTTTGCAAACTGTCAACATAAAATCAACATGGCTTGTGGAAAAGTATGTGGAAAATGTGGAAAACCCACATTTGGCGATATATTTCGCTTCTTACTATATGATTATAGCTAAAAAAAAGTAAAAATACAAGTATTATTATAAAAAATTCTGTTTGGAGATAGGAAATTTAAACAAACTTAAAGTGTGGAAAATTTTTTGTTAATAAAAAAATAAAAGGTATAATTTTTGCGATTTGTGGAAAACTGAAATGTATGTCGATTTTCCACAATTCAAGGTGAAAAATGTAGTGGAAAAGGGGGTGGAAACCTCGGGAAAAGTTGCGGAAAACGAAAATAAGCTGTGGAATACAAAAGCGGACACCGAACATTTTGCTCTTTCGGGGTCCGCTTTAAAAGCGTTATTACATATCGTTTTGCGAGCGCAAAATATCCGCTACACCTTGCGGCACAAGCTCGCTTATATCTTCGCCGAGCGCTATTTTTTCGCGCACGAGAGTTGAACTGAGCGTATCAAATCGCGTGTCTGCCACCAAAAGGAGCGTTTCAACGCCGAAGTGAAGCTTGTTGTAATCCGCCATGATCTTTTCATATTCAAAATCCTTGCCGTTGCGAGCACCTCTTACGATGGCGCAAGCGCCGATATCGTTTGCAAACTTTGCAAGGAAGCCTTCGCCGATGATGGCGCGAACATTTGGGAACGGTTCTATGGCTTTGTTGAGTGCGCCAAAGCGCACATCAAGCGAAAATTGCTTTTTCTTATCGGGGTTTTCGAATATGCCGACGACCACTTCGTCAAAAAGCGCGGCGGCGCGCTTTATAACGTCAAGATGCCCGAGCGTTATCGGGTCGAACGTGCCGCCTATGAGCGCTATACGCTTATTCATCTGTTTCTTCCGTTTTGGGTGTGAAGTATGTTACGTAAACTCTGCCGTAGCGAGCTTCTTTTTTAACATTGTAGCGTTCGCTTATCATTACGTTGTCCGTGTCGAGTTTTTCGCCGCTTTCGCAGATGATGAGGCTCGTATCTTTGATCATGTCGGAATCAAAAAGTTCGCACAATACCTTGGGAACGAGCGCATCCGCATAAGGGGGATCGAGGAAAACGATATCGAAAGAGCTTCTTTTTGCCGCGGATTTGATATACTGTTCCCAATCCATGCAAAGTACGTTGCACTGAGGATAGAGTTTTGTCTTCTTTGCGTTAGCCGTGATGATGTTCGTTGCATCTTTGTTGCCGTCAACAAATGTGCATTTTGCCGCACCGCGAGAGAGCGCTTCAAGACCCATCTGACCGGAGCCTGCGAAAAGGTCGAGCATTGTTCTGCCTTCGATGTCGAACTGGATGGAGCTGAAGATCGCTTCTTTTACTACTGCGGGGGTGGGGCGAGTAACCTCTCCCTCGAGTGTCTGAAGTGCGATACCTCTTGCGCTGCCTGTGATAATTCTCATATTATTTTCTCCTTAGATTTATTTGATTTTGTGTTTATTTTTCTTTGTATGAACCGAAAAAGTCTATTATCCTGTCTGCCGTTTCGGGTGTTATGCCTCTTACGGTTAGGAGTTCTGCTTTTTCGGCGCTTTTAACGCCCGAAAGACCGCCGAAGCGAGAAAGGAGCGCTTTAGCTCTGGCTTTTCCGATGCCGTCGATCTCTTCGAGCACAGATGTTTTAACATTTTTTCTCTTTGCATTCATCATCTTTGAAACAGTGAAGCGGTGGACCTCTTCTTGTATGCGGAAGATGAGCGAATAAACGGAGGCCTCCGCCGCTATCGATATCTCTTCGCCGTAAGCATTGACCAAAGCTCTTGTTTTGTGGTGGTCATCCTTGACCATGCCGAGTGCAGGTACTGTAACACCGTGTGCGTCGAGCACTTCCTGTACAGTGCTTATATGACCTATACCGCCGTCTATGAGGAAAAGATCTGGCGCAGGTGTTGCGGCATCGTCAAAGTGCGATATACGGCGTTCTATCGCCTCTCGCATGGATGCGTAGTCATCCTGTATCTTCGTAGAGCGGATGTTGAATATGCGGTAACCGCTCTTTTTAGGCTTTGCATTTTCAAAAAGGACCATGCCTGCCGTGATATTATCATCGCCGATGTTGGAGATATCGAAAGCCTCTATCCTTTCCGGAACGACCTCGAGCTTCGCTATGGAGGCGAGCCGCGCGAGCGCTTCGTCGCTCTTTGTTTTTTCAGCGACAAATTCTTTTGCTTTTTGAGCGGCGTTTTCTTCCGCCATGGTGCAGAGTTTGTAAAGGTCTCCGCGCGAGGGAGTTTTTATCTTTACGTTATACCCCGCACGTTCGCTCAGCCATTCACAAAGCGAGGAAACATCCTCCTCGGCAAGCACGCCTGCGGTGTCTATCTCTTTTGGGATGTATTCGCGTTTTTCGTAAAGACTGCACAGGAACGAAGCGATAGCGGAGCTGTCGAGTATCTTACCGCCCGAAAAGACCATGCTTTCCGAGTCGATAAGCTTGCCGCCCCTAATATAGAAAACGCAAACAGCGCCTGCGGCTTCGCCAGAGTACCAAGCGATAATGTCCCTTTCCGTGTCAGGTGAAGCGACGACTTTCTGCTTTTCGCAAAGGCGATTTATCGCCTTTATCCTGTCTCGGTATTCGGCGGCTGCTTCGAACATAAGGTTCTCTGCGGCGAACTGCATCTTCTCTGTAAGAGTGGAGAGCAGGGCATCCGTGTTGCCGTCCAGAAACGAAACGGCAACGTCAACGAGTTCTCGGTATTTTTCTTTTGATACTTCGCCGTCGCAAACTGCGATGCAACCGATATGCCTGTAAAGACAATGGCGCACCTTGCCTATATCATCGGGAAATCTTCTGTGGCAGGAGGGAAGCCCCAGAGCCTTTTGCAAAGATATGATGACGTTGTTTACCGTGTCCGCACTCGTGTACGGACCGAAATATTTCGCGCCCTTTTCCCTTTTCCTCGTGAGGACAAAGCGCGGATATTCTTCGTTGGTAACGGCAAGGTAAGGGTAAGTTTTATCATCCTTCAAGAGGATGTTATATTTTGGCTGATACAGCTTTATAAGGCTGTTTTCGAGCGTGAGCGCCTCGATCTCCGTGTCGCAAAGAATGTAATCAAAATCGTATATACAGCTCGTCATAGCGTCCGTTTTTGCATTAAAAACGCTTTCGTGAAAATACTGCGACACACGATTTTTGAGCGCGCGAGATTTTCCGACGTATATGACAGTGCCGTTTTTCGCTTTCATTATATATACGCCGGGGCGAAGCGGCAATGTAGCCGCTTTTTTACGCAAGCGAGCCGCATATTCTTGATCTACCATAAAAAAGACCTCCGCTTTCTTTGAAAAAACAAAAACGGCAGATATGCCGTATGCATATCAAATGCAACGCCTTCTGCCGTGATTATTCTGAAAGTTTGCTTACTGCATATCCTCAAGAGAATCGAGAGAATTTACAAATTCCTCGATGCCGTTGATAGCTTCGGATTCATCGGGGCCATCCGCAATAACGGTTATCGTCATGCCGCAGGTAATACCCAAAGAAAGAACGCCGAGCAAGCTCTTTGCGCTGATGCGACGATCCTCTTTCTGTATCCAAATAGCGCTTTTATAAGAATTTGCTTTCTGAATAAAGAACATTGCAGGTCTTGTATGAAGACCAACTTTATTTGTTACTGTAATATTGCGTGAAATCATATCTAGAT
>CAZERM010000031.1:0-14934 GCA_964514555.1 uncultured Lachnospiraceae bacterium
ACACGAACACCATCATCATGACGGCGAATGCTGCCACCACCATGACCATGATGACGAAGATGAACACGAACATCATCACCACCACGATGACGAATGTGATGATCCCAATTGCTCTTGCCATCACCACCATCACCACCACGCAGACGATGTATTCGAAAGCGTAGGCGCTGAAACAACAAAGAAATTTACAAAAGAAGAGATCGAAGCAAAACTCGAAGCGCTCAATGATGCTGAAAAATATGGCAGCGTCCTCCGCGCAAAGGGTATCGTTGCAAGCAACGACGATAAATTCATCTACTTTGACTTCGTTCCCGGCGAAGCTGATGTTCGCGAAGGCGAGCCCGACGTTATCGGCAAGCTCTGCGTTATCGGCTCAAAAATAAATCATAATGCTATCTCCGAACTTTTCGGAGTACAGCTGAAAGCGTGATAGAATGAAAGAAACACCCGTATACCTTTTTACCGGCTTTCTTGAAGGCGGTAAAACAAGATTTATAAACGAAACTATTGAACAAGGCTCCTTTGATGACGGAGAAAATACACTTCTCCTCGTTTGTGAAGAAGGCGTTGAAGAATACGATGCGGAAGCTCTCGCACAGAAGAATATCTTCGTTGAGATACTCGACAGCAAAAATAAGCTCAACCCCGATAAGCTCGAAGCTCTTCAGAAAAAGCACAAAGCAGGCAGAGTTATCTGCGAATACAACGGTATGTGGCTCATCTCCGACCTTTTCGAGGCTATGCCCGACGGTTGGGTCATCCCTCAGATAATGATGTTCTGCGATTCCGAAACATTCATGGATTACAACGCAAATATGCGTTCTCTCGTTGTTGATAAGCTCAACAATACAGACCTCGTTGTTTTCAACCGTTTCGATCCCGATGCGGATAAGATGCCCTACCACACTATCGTTCGCGGCATTTCTCGTATGTGCGATATCGCATATGAATATCCGAACGGCGATGCTGAATACGACAACATCGAAGATCCGCTTCCCTTTGATATCGATGCGCCCGTTATCGAAGTCGGCGACAAAGACTTCGCTATCTGGTACCGCGATGTTTCCGAAGAACTCGATAAATATGACGGCAAGACAGTAAAGATCCGCGGTCTTGTTGCCATCAATCCTCAGATACCCAAAAATTGCTTTGTTTTCGGCAGAGAGATCATGACTTGCTGTGTTGACGATATCAAGTACGCAGGCATGATCGTAGAGGGCGGAGAAAAATTCCCCGTAAAACACGGCGATTGGATAGTCCTCACCGCTAAGATAAACATCAAACATAACAAGATCTACGGCAAAAAAGGACCCATTCTTTGCGCTTTGAACGTAGAGAGCACGAACGCTCCCGAGGATCCGGTTGCCACATTCTATTGATAAATGTCCGAACATTCTCTCAAAACTACCGCCCTTACCGTTTCAGACGGTGAATCAAAACAATCGATCAAGGACGAAAAAGACATAACATATGATAAATTGTTCCTGCTCTTTATCATGGGCAGCTTGCTCGGTGTGATGATCGAGGGTTGCTATTGTCTTTTCAAAAAAGGTCATTGGGAAAGCCACGTCGTTTCCGTTATAGGTCATTTCAACATTCTTTACGGAAGCGGAGCGGTATTGTTCTTCGCGGGAGCGGCGCTTCTCAAAAAGAAAAACATCGCTTTGCGCGCGACCATACTCATGCTCATAGCTACTGTGCTCGAATTCATCGTCGGTCTCGTTCTCAAATACGGACTCGGTATGCGTGCATGGAACTATGAAAACAAGCCTTTGAACATCGAGGGTATCATCTGCGTAAGATTTTCCCTTATGTGGGGCTTGGCGGCGCTGGCATTTTGCCTGGTATTCCCCATCGTGAACAAGTTCCTTAACAAATTCAAAGGAAAGGCTATCCATTTCGCCTGCATCGGTTTCAGCATATTCATGGCTTTGAACCTCGCCGTAACAGGCATGGCAATAGCAAGATGGAGCCAAAGACATTACGGAGATATTGCGGACAGCAAATTTGAATTGTTGATCGACAGGACGGCACCCGACGATTGGATGCGTTCGCGCTTCATGGAATGGGAGTTTCTTGACGAAGTAACGAAAAAGAATAAATAGTATTCAAATTCAAAAAATTACCCCGATGGGCTTTAAAGTCCATCGGGGTTTTGCTGTATTCTGTTTTCTCAGTCGTTGTAAACGGGATAATTAACTTTAAATTCTTCCGCTTCGGGGGACTGATAAAGGTGTATCTTATTCTGGATAACGCGCATCTGTTTCTTTGTGGGGATAGCGTTGTAGAAGGAGAAGATACCTGCAGGGTGGCAAGTATAGTCGCCCAAGCCTGCCATAAGTTTTACGGGACAGTGGATCTTGGAAGCAAGGTTTGTAAGATCGTAGAACTGCATACCGTATGTATATTCGGGGTCGCCGTAGCGAAGTCTGCCGATGGAAGCAGCGTTGATATCACAGAGCCAAGGGATAAATATGTCAAGAAGCTTTACTTCGGGAACGAGCGTGGAAGCTACCGTTGCCTGGAAAGCGCCCTGGCTGCCACCGTAAAGGATAAGTTCACCGTTGAAGTTGGGCAATGTCAAAAGGAATCTTGCCGCCTGAGCCGCGCGGATAGCCATATATTTAAAGTAAGATGTTTCGGGCTGGAGGTTCGGTTCTTTTTCAAGACCGTAGCGTTTGAGTCTTGTCTGCGCGAGCTTCTGATAATATTCGTCGGGTCTGCCGTTTTCGATGCCGTGCGCGTTGATATAGAAGATTATCTTGCCTTCCTGGCAGCTGATGGGCGCGGAAACTACGCCGTAGCCTTTGTAGCAAACGTAAGCAGGATATTTGCCTTCTTTTTTGGGCGCTGTGATATAGCCGGAAACAGGCATCGGACCTGCACATTTAATCTTAACATCATAGATGTTGAAGTCGGGGTGTTCGGGTTTTTCGATCTCCTTGTAGCCGATAGTCTCGACGTCTACGGAGTAAAGCTCCTTGCGGCAGCTTTCCCAAAATTCGTCAAATTTTTCGGGTCTGGGTGTAGTCGTGCGGAGAGTTTCAACTTCTGCGCCCGTGCCGCCCTCGAAATCGTCGCAATCTTCGAGTTTGTTGCCGTTTTCGTCAAGTGCGCGGCAGATAACGCGTGCAAAACCGGGTTTGTTCATTACTGTTTCAAGAGTGATTGTGCCGCTCTCGCCGCTTGCCGTGCCTTCGATCTTTTCTTCGAAGTCGCGTTCTATCGTGTAAGAGAATGTGTGGCAAGTGATCTTTTTGCCGTCCTCACGAAGTTCAAGCTCATATATCATTTTTTCGCCTGTCTTGTATTCTACAGGGTGCTTGTTTGTTTTACAGAAAAAATATTTCTTTCCCATGATGATTCCTTTCAAAGATATCATTGTTTTTGTTTATTCTAACACATTCAAGAAAATTTAGCAACAGCATAATCAAAGTTTTAATTAAAATATTCCTTTTACAGTAGATTTTTCGCTTAAATTATGCTACAATACCTATGCACCAGATCCTGTAAAGAAACATTAACGATATTTTATTTAAAGAGGTACTCATGAACTTTACATACGAAAGATCGAGAGATAAGCACTTGACGGCAAAGGAAAAGATCTGTTCCATGCTCTCCGTTTCCGAAAAGGACGGAGTTATAAACGCGGAATTTCTTTCCGCCGACGGCAAACGAGCTGTCGCGTTCAAGGGTCTTCCTTATGACGCGCCCATCTGTCTTCGTCTTTTCTCTTTCCCCGCATTTTGCAGTTTTGTAGATAGTCTTGAAGACGAATGTTGTCTTTTCACTTTCTCCGAAAACGACATCACGCTCCGCACGGAGAAAAATTCTTACGATGTCCCCGAAAACGTAAAAAAAGTGATCATATCCGCTTTCGAAGATATGATATGCGCCAAAGGCAACCTCAGCGCAAACGGCGACCACATCATCGACCTCAAGATGCCGCGCGTCGGAACTCATTTCGATATAAACCTTTTGCTCGGATGCAGAGTGGATGCAGACGAACCGTTGCTCACAACGCCCAAAGCTTCGCTTGATGCTTTCGGTCGCGGCGCGTTCCGTTCCGTTGCAAACGTCAATGTTACAGCTTCCCGCTTTGACCTTATTCCCGAGGACAGCGGAGAACCCGCAAACAGACAGTTCTATATCTTTGAGGACGGAAAGCAGATATTCTATTCCGCGAACGCTCACGAAAATATAGTGGATGCTTTTTGCGTTCACTCCCAAAACCACACCGTCATCACATATGAAACGGAATGCGGACTTCTCATAAAGCGTACCATCTTCATCCTTCCTTTCGAGGACGGTATGCCCGATGCTGTCGAGGCGCAAAGAATAGAGATACGCAACCTCGGCGCAAAGCCCAGAAAACTTAAAGTTGTTACAACGGGTATGTTCGCGCTCGCTTCCCCCGAATCGATGACGAACGATATCCTTTATGCGAGCATCACTTGGGAGGGCGCAGTTGCCAAAAAGGACGGCAAGCCTATCGCCGTTTGCCCCATCCCCAACCCGGGATATCTCAAAAAGACACGTCGCTTCGCAACGCTTTTCTGCGACGGCGAATCTTTCGACGATTACACGGAAAATTATATCAATTTCATTGGCAGAGGAACGCTTGAACACCCCGAACACGGCGCTTACCTTACAAGCGCGCATACACAGAAGGTAGTTCCTTTCTATGCGCTCGGCAAAACGATAACGCTCGAACCCAAAAAGCTCAAAAAGATCGATTGCTATGTCGGCATAGTTTCGGGCAAAGGCGATGTTTCTCCTTTATTCGATGAGAAATTTGCAAATTTCGCAAACAAGCACATCAATGAAAGCGCATTTGACGAATCTTTTGCAAAGATGAAAGAGTTTTATAGAACATATTCAAACTACATCAAGGTATCGACAGGCGACCCTCATTTTGACGCTTACGTAAACAACAATTTGCCTTTCCAGGTGCTCTATCAGTCTTTCGTTTCCCGCTCCTTTGCGTGGACACAAAAGAGCTTCCGCGAAATAGGCTTCCGTGAGATACAGGACGTTTACGCTTCCGTATATTACATGGCAGCTATGGGCAAGGGCGACCTTGCGCGTTCACTTCTCACAAAGTGGATCGGCAATGTTTATAAGATGGGTTACGCGAACCATAACTTCTTCTTTGAGGGCAAAGAGCCGGGTTTCTGCTCCGATGACTCCTTGTGGCTGACACAGGCTGTTTACAGATATATATTCCTCACAGGGGACTTTGCGTTCCTTGATGATGAGTTCCCCGTTGCAGGCACAAAAGGCGAAAAGAGAAAGCTTTGGGATACACTCATGGCTACCGTCGATTACAGCGGCAAGATATCCGTCGGCGCACACGGTCTGCCCGTGCTTGACCGTGCGGACTGGAACGATGCACTCAAACTCGATGATGATTGGATAGACGGCCCCACAAAAGAAGCTCTCTATGCAAAACAGCTCGAAGAAACAGGAGCGCCTTACGGCACGAAGTTTGAAAACAACTTCTGCGAAAGCGTTATGAATGCGTTTCTTCTCAAGATAGCTTACGATGAGCTTAAAGAGCTTGCCGTTGCTACGGGCAGAACGGAAAAAGCAAAAGAACTTGCCGATCGCGCAAAAGACCTTGACGAGAAGATACAAACTTCCGCTTGGAAAAAAGATTTCTTTGCTCGTGCGCTCATCAACCACGGTGAATACAGCTATGTCGGCGCAAAGAACGACGGTCTCGGCACCGATAAGACGAAAGACGGCTCTTATTTCCTTAATTCGTTCTCTTGGTCCTTGCTTGCAAATGTTGCGACGGAGGACGAGATACGCACGATGCTCGGCACTATAAGAGATAATCTCTCCACAAAATACGGTCCCATCCTCTGCACACAGTGCGACCTTGAAAAGATCGCTTCCAGAACGGCGACAGGTCTTTACTTCCGTGGCGACAGAGAAAACGGCGGCGTATTCAAACACGCGGCCATGATGGCAGCACCGATAAGACGAAAGACGGCTCTTATTTCCTTAATTCGTTCTCTTGGTCCTTGCTTGCAAATGTTGCGACGGAGGACGAGATACGCACGATGCTCGGCACTATAAGAGATAATCTCTCCACAAAATACGGTCCCATCCTCTGCACACAGTGCGACCTTGAAAAGATCGCTTCCAGAACGGCGACAGGTCTTTACTTCCGTGGCGACAGAGAAAACGGCGGCGTATTCAAACACGCGGCCATGATGGCAGCCGTTGCCTCCCTCAAGGCGGCTAAAACGGTCAAAGACGAAGATATCGCAACAGAACTTCTTCGCCTCGGCTACGATATAATGGAAAACGTGCTTCCTTACAAGACGATGAAAGATCCCTTCGTTGCAAAGGGCAACCCTCGCTTCTGCACGCAGTATACAAACTCCATGACGGGCGAAAACGTAGGACCCATGCTCTCCGGTACGGCAAGCTGGCTCACTCTTGCGATATTCGAGATGCTCGGTATATCCTATACCGCTGACGGCATACAGCTTTCCCCCATGCTCCCCGAGGGCACGGAAGAAATTCGCTACACCATCACAAAGGGCGCTGTCTATAACATCACCGTTACGAAGAAAGCGGGCTTTGCGCGCGTTTGCGAAAGCACAAGATGCACATTCGACGGCAAGGAATGTTCAAACACCTTCCCCATGCTCGCCGACGGATCACACGAGATCGTTATTGAATTGTAATTATAAGAAAGGAGAAAATCATGATTTTCGACACACTTGAACATATAGAATCATACAAAGGCATACACGAAGGCGTTTACAAAGGTCTTTGCCTCTTGCGAGATACGGATTTTTCCGCTTGCGAAAACAAGAAGCATTACGAAGTAGACGGAGAGGATCTTTTCTATTTCGTTTCAAATTACGAATCAAAACCCTCTAACGATACGCCCGAGGCACACGTTAAATACATCGATATCCAGTGCATACTCGAAGGCGCCGAGAAGATGAACATCGGCGCACTCGAAGAAATGACGGATGAGGTCATTGAACGTCGCGGAAACGATATCCGTTTTTACCACGGACCTACGGACAGCATCACTCTCACACCCGGAAAATTCGCAGTTCTCTTCCCGGGAGATGCTCACGCACCGAGCATCGCAGTAGACAGACCCATCCCCTGCCGCAAGGTAGTCGTAAAAGTGAAAGTCTGATATATCGCAACCGAACCGCTCTCAAAGTTTCCTTACATATTTCGCCGCTTTTAAAGTGTTTTCATCTTATTTCGCCGATAATATTCTTATTATTCAAAAAAAACATGGCTCCAAGTCTTAAACATCTTGACTTTATCGCTTCATTATGATAAAATAATTTTAGAAAATGAGACACTCGACTGCAACTGACGGAATTGCGGAGTACCGCATGGAAGCTTTCGGGAATATATTTTTGTCGACCGTCTGGGCAGTTCTATTACCTAACATGGGATAGACTGCCCTTTTTATTTTCACAGGAGGTAACTATGAAAAAAGTCGCAATAATCATGGGAAGTGCATCTGACCTTCCCGTAGTAGAAAAAGCTATTGAAACACTTGAAAAATACGATATACCGCACGAGGTTCACGTATATTCCGCGCACAGAACACCCGTTGAAGCAAAGGCTTTCTCCGAAAGCGCTCGTGAAAACGGCTTCGGCGCTATCATCGCCGCCGCAGGTAAAGCGGCTCACCTTGCAGGTGCCATCGCGGCAAACACAACTTTGCCCGTTATCGGCATTCCCGTTAAGTCTTCCACACTCGACGGACTTGACGCACTTCTCTCCACGGTACAGATGCCCTCCGGCATACCTGTTGCCACAGTAGCGATCGACGGCGCAGCTAACGCGGCTCTCCTCGCGGCACAGATCATCGCCGTTGAAGACAAAGAACTTGCAGACAAGCTCAACGCCGCAAGAAAGAAAGCGGCAGAGGACGTTCTTGCAAAAGATGCGGAGATCTCCGCTAAATACAGCAAATAAGCTGACAAAAACAAGTAAACAAATATTAAATCTATAAATCATTTATTTTATTCGGGAGGATAAATATCATGGCAGTTATGAAAGAACAGCTTTACGAAGGAAAAGCAAAGAAAGTATTCGCAACAGACGACCCCAACCTCTGCATCGTTTCCTACAAAGACGACGCAACAGCATTCGACGGTCTTAAAAAAGGCAGCATCGCAGGTAAAGGCGTTGTAAACAACAGAATGTCCAACTACCTTATGGAAAAACTCGAAAAGGAAGCAGGCATCCCCACTCACTTCGTTGAAGAACTCAACGACCGCGAAACAGTTGTTAAGAAAGTTTCTATCGTTCCGCTCGAAGTTATCGTTCGCAACATCGCGGCAGGCTCCTTCTCCAAGAGATTCGGCGTTGAAGAAGGCAAAGTTCTTCTCTGCCCCACACTTGAATTCTGCTACAAAGACGATAATCTCCACGACCCCATGGTAAACGATTACCACATCATCGCTTGCGGCTGGGCAACACGTGAAGAACTCGACATCATCACCGACTACACATTCCGTATCAACGCTTACCTCAAAGATTACTTCAAAGGCATCGGCGTTGACCTCGTTGACTTCAAGATCGAATTCGGTAAGACAGCAGACGGCACTATCATCCTCGCAGACGAGATCTCTCCCGACACTTGCCGTTTCTGGGACAGCGAAACACACGAAAAACTCGACAAAGACCGTTTCCGCAGAGACCTCGGCAACGTTGAAGGCGCTTATGCTGAAATGATGAAGCGCGTTCTCGGCTGAGTTTTACGCAGACCTTGACCCATCACTATTACAAAAATGCAATGCCATGCATTGCAATAACCTCGAAAGGAATGAATTAACATGAAAAATTCTAGATCCGATAGCTACGCAGCTGCGGGCGTTGATATTACTGCCGGCTACCAGGCCGTTGAACTTATGAAAGCGCACATCGCACGTACACGCAACGAAGGTTGCCTTGATGACGTTGGCGGTTTTGGCGGTTGCTTCGCATTGCCCCTCGGCATGGAAGAGCCTGTTCTCGTTTCCGGTACAGACGGCTGCGGCACAAAAGTTAAGCTTGCCATCCTCATGGACAAGCACGATACGATCGGTATCGACGCTGTTGCAATGTGTGTAAACGATATCATCTGCTGCGGCGCAAAGCCCCTCTTCTTCCTTGACTACATCGCTTGCGGCAAAAACTATCCCGAAAAGATCGCCGCTATCGTTTCCGGTGTTGCCGAAGGTTGCGTTCAGTCCGGCGCAGCTCTCATCGGCGGCGAAACAGCAGAACACCCCGGTCTTATGCCCGTTGAGGATTATGACCTTGCAGGTTTCGCTGTTGGTATCGTTGACAAGAAGAAGGTCATCGACAACACAAAGATGAAAGCAGGCGACGTTGTTATCGCCCTTCCTTCCACAGGTATCCATTCCAACGGTTTCTCTCTCTGCCGCAAGGTATTCGATATCGATAACAATAACCCCGACCTCTATGTTGCAAAAGAAGAGCTCGGCGGCAAGACTATCGGCGAAACACTTCTCACTCCTACAAGGATCTATGTAAGATCTATCCTTGCTCTTATCGAAAAAGTTTCCGTTAAAGGTATCTCTCATATCACAGGCGGCGGCTTCTACGAAAACATCCCGAGAAGCATTCCCGACGGCCTCGGCGCGAAGATCAACAAGAGCGATGTTCGCGTTCTTCCCATCTTCGACCTTATCGCTAAAACAGGCAACATTCCCGAAAGAGATATGTTCAATACATTCAACATGGGCGTTGGTATGAGCGTTGTAGTTTCCAAAGAAGATGTTGACACAGCACTCGAGATCCTCCGCGCAAACGGCGAAGATGCTTACATCCTCGGCGAGATCATCGAAAGCGACGAAAAGTGCGTTCTTCTTTGATCTGTTAAAAACAACGGAGAAATGAGGTCATTCCTATGAACCGCGCAAAAATAGCCGTGCTCGTTTCGGGCGGCGGCACAAATCTTCAGGCGCTCATCGACGCGCAAACGGCAGGAATCATCAAAAGCGGCGAGATCACTCTTGTGGTCTCGTCCAGCCCCACGGCTTTTGCCCTTGAAAGAGCAAAAAAAGCAGGCATAGAGACCGCCGTTGCAGACAGACATTCTTCCTCCACAAAGGAAGAATTCGAGGAAAAGCTCATCGCCTTTCTTGAAGAAAAGCAGATAGATCTTATCATCCTCGCGGGCTTCATGTATATCCTCAGCCCGAATTTCATCTCACATTATAAAGACAGAATGATCAACGTCCACCCCTCCCTTATCCCTTCCTTCTGCGGCGACGGCTTCTACGGCTTGCACGTTCACGAAGCGGCGCTTGCGTACGGCGTTAAGGTTACGGGGGCTACGGTACACTTTGTAAACGAAGTTACCGACGGCGGCAAGATCATCATGCAAAAAGCCGTTGAGATACAGGACGGCGACACACCCGAAACGCTCCAGAAACGCGTTATGCAGGAAGCCGAATGGAAGATACTTCCCACGGCGGCAGAGCTTGTTTCGGCACAAATAATGAACGAAAAAGAGGTAACCCAATGAACATATATAAGAATAACGATATCGGCGAGCTTGTTCGCACAAATTCCTACGTTGGCAGAGGCATCGTATGCGGTAAAACAGCCGACGGCAAAAAAGCAGTTACTGCTTACTTTATCATGGGCAGAAGCGACAACAGCCGCAACCGTATCTTTACCGAAAAAGGCGACGAAGTTATCATTTATCCTTTCGACGCTTCCAAGGTTGAGGATCCCTCTCTCATAATCTATTCCCCCATCAGAAAATTCAAAAACAAACTCATCGTAACGAACGGTAACCAGACAGACACTATCTACGATTACGTAAAAGACGGCAAATCTTTCGAAGAAGCACTCGAAACACGCGCTTTTGAGCCTGATTTCCCCAACTTTACTCCTCGTATCAGCGCAATGATGACGTTCGTTGAAGAAGATTTCACATATAAGATGAGCATTCTCAAGAGCGCTGACGCTGAAGGCACAGCCTGCAACAGATACACGTTCTCCTACAATGCTCTTCCCGGTATGGGCCACTTCATCCACACATATGTGTGCGACGGCAACCCCATCCCCACATTCCAGGGTGAACCCGAAAGAGTTATCATCCCCGATAGCATCGACGAGCTCACAAACACTATCTGGAACAACCTTAACAGCGACAACAAGATCTCCCTTTATGTAAGATACATCGACATCGCAACAGGCGAAACAGAAAACAGACTCATCAACAAAAATGTCTGATTAAAAAGGAGAATGACCCATGAACGAATTTGAACTTAAATACGGTTGTAACCCCAATCAGAAGCCCTCAAGAATTTTCATGAAAGACGGAAGCGAACTTCCCATCACTGTTCTTAACGGTCGCCCCGGTTACATCAACTTCCTTGATGCTTTCAACTCTTGGCAGCTCGTTAAGGAACTTAAAGAAGCTCTCGGCTTGCCCGCAGCAACTTCTTTCAAGCACGTTTCCCCTACTTCTGCCGCAGTGGGCATACCGCTCGATCTTCCCTTGAAAAAGGCTTGCTTCGTTGAAGACAATGAAGATATCGACAATTCTCCTCTCGCTTGCGCTTATGTTCGTGCTCGCGGTACGGACCGTCTTTGCTCGTTTGGCGACTGGGTAGCGCTTTCCGATGTATGTGATGTAGCAACAGCTAAGCTCATTGCACGCGAAGTTTCCGACGGCATCATCGCTCCCGGATATGAACCCGAAGCGCTTGAAATACTCAAGAGCAAACGCAAAGGTGCTTATAATATAGTACAGATAGATCCCGATTACAGACCCGCTCCCATTGAAAACAAAGATGTTTTCGGCATCACATTTGAGCAGGGCAGAAATGAATTTAAGATCGGCGAGCACCTCCTTGAAAATATCGTTACGGCAAACAAGGATATGCCCGAATCCGCAAAACGCGACCTCATCATCGCTCTCATCACACTTAAATATACACAGTCCAACTCCGTTTGCTATGCATACGACGGTCAGGCTATCGGTGTAGGCGCAGGTCAGCAGTCCAGAATCCACTGCACAAGACTTGCGGGCACAAAAGCAGATACATGGCTTCTCCGCCAGCACCCCAAAACGCTTGCACTTCCCTTTATTCCCACGATGGGTCGTCCCGAACGTGATAACGTCATCGACGGTTATATCAACGGAAACGAAGAAGACGTTTGCGCAGACGGTATTTGGCAGAAATATTTCACGGAACAGCCCGCTTGCCTCACAGCAGAAGAAAAACGTGAATGGCTCAACGGCTTTACCGATATCGCTCTCGCATCCGATGCATTCTTCCCGTTCGCAGATAATATCCAGCGCGCATTCGCTTCCGGCGTAAAATATATTGCAGAACCCGGCGGCTCTATCCGCGATGACCTTGTTATCGCCGAATGCGATAAGAACGATATGGTCATGGCATTCACGGGAATGCGTTTGTTCCACCATTGATCCAATGTTCTTTGCGCGGCGTAACACCGCGCAAAGATTTTCTGAGAAGATATCTGTCATTATTCGGAGGAGATCAAAATTTATGAATATAATGGTCGTAGGCGGCGGTGGCCGCGAACACGCAATTATTAAAAAACTCAAAAAAAGCAAAAATGTAGATAAGATATTCGCTCTTCCCGGCAACGGCGGCATCGCCGCAGACGCGGAATGTGTGAACATAGGCGCAAAAGATATTGACGCTATCGTTGATTTTGCAAAAAACAACAGCATCGATTTTGCCGTTGTCGCTCCCGATGACCCGTTGGTACTCGGCGCGGTAGACGCTCTCGAAGCTGTCGGCATACCTGCGTTCGGTCCCAAAAAGAACGCGGCTATCATCGAAGGCAGCAAGATATTCTCCAAAAACCTCATGAAAAAATACAATATCCCCACAGCGGCATATGAAGTATTCGAGGATATGGACGCAGCTCTTGCTTACCTTGAAACAGCCCCCATCCCCACGGTTATAAAGGCTGACGGTCTTGCTCTCGGTAAAGGCGTTGTCATCGCCATGACAAGGGACGAGGCAAAGGACGCCGTTCGCTCCATGATGCAGGACAAGATGTTCGGCGAGAGCGGCTCCAAAATAGTTATCGAAGAATTTCTCGAAGGTCCCGAAGTTTCCGTTCTTTCCTTTACAGACGGAAATATAGTTGTTCCCATGGTATCCTCAATGGACCACAAGCGTGCGCTTGACGGCGACAAGGGCCTCAACACGGGCGGCATGGGCACTATCGCCCCCAACCCTGTTTATACAAAAGACATCGCAGAACAGTGCATGAAGGACATCTTCGTTCCCACTATCAACGCGATGAAAGCAGAAGGCAGAGAGTTCCGCGGTTGTCTTTACTTCGGTCTTATGATCACAAAAGACGGCCCCAAGGTGATCGAATATAACTGCCGCTTCGGCGACCCCGAAACGCAGGTAGTTCTTCCCTTGTTGGAATCCGACCTTCTCGATATCATGATCAAAACTTCCAAGGGTGAGCTTTCGGAGAGCGACGTTAAATTCTCCGACGGTGCGGCGGCTTGCGTTGTCGTTGCTTCCGCAGGTTACCCCGGAAATTACGAAAAAGGCTTTGAGATAACACTTCCCGAAGACCTCTCCGATACGGAGATATATGTTGCGGGCGCACAGTTGAAGGACGGCAAGCTTGTTAACGCAGGCGGCAGAGTCCTCGGCGTTTCTTCCACAGCATCCACACTCGAAGAAGCTATCGCAAAAGCATACAAAGGCGCAGAAAAAGTTCATTTTGAAAACGCATTTTTCCGCCACGACATCGGCGCAAAAGCTATGAAAATTCTCACGGAGGGCAAAAACTGATGGTTTACAGAGTTTATGTCGAAAAGAAAAAGGAACTTGCTAACGAAGCTGCTTCCCTTCTTTCCGAAATCAAATCACTTTTAAAGATCGAAAGCGTTTCCGACGTTCGCATACTTAACAGATACGACGTTGAAAATATCACAAAGGAGCTTTTCGATTATTCTTGCAAAACAGTATTTTCCGAGCCTCAGCTCGATATCGCAACAAGCGATTTCGATGCACAGGGCGCAAAAGTATTCGCTGTTGAATACCTCCCCGGTCAGTTCGATATGAGAGCTGATTCCGCGGCGCAGTGTATCCAGATCATCTCCAAGGGCAACCGCCCCACAGTACGCACAGCGAAGATCTATATTATCGCAGGTGAACCTTCCGAGGCAGAACTTGCCGCTATCAAAAAGCACGTTATCAACCCCGTTGAAGCGCGCGAAGCAAGCCTTGCAATGCCCGAAACACTTGCAAATATCTGCGACATCCCCACAGAAGTTAAAACACTCGACGGTTTCCTTGACCTCGATGCAAACGGCCTTGCTGATTTCGTTAAGACATACGGTCTTGCTATGGACAACGATGACATCAAATTCTGCCAGGATTACTTCAAAACAGAGAATCGCAACCCCACTATCACAGAGATCCGCATGATCGACACATATTGGTCCGACCATTGCAGACATACAACATTCCTTACAACTATCGACGATGTTAAATTCGAAGATAAGATGCTCGAGGAATCCTATAACCGTTACCTCGAAACACGTAAAGCTTTGGGCAGAACAAAACCCCAGAACCTTATGGATATCGGTACTATCGCAGCTAAATACCTCAAAAAGACAGGCAAACTCGATAAGCTTGACGAATCCGAAGAGATCAACGCTTGCACAGTAAAGATGGACGTTACCATCGACGGCAAAGTTGAAAAATGGCTCCTCCTCTTCAAGAACGAAACACATAACCACCCCACAGAGATCGAACCTTTCGGTGGTGCGGCAACTTGTATCGGCGGCGCTATCCGCGACCCGCTTTCCGGTCGTTCCTACGTTTACGGCGCTATGCGTGTTACAGGTGCGGCTGATCCGCTCGTTCCCACAGAACAGACTATGCCCGGTAAGCTCCCCCAGAG
>CAZERM010000032.1:0-14489 GCA_964514555.1 uncultured Lachnospiraceae bacterium
ATACAAAGTATACAGACACGACGGTTACGCTGCAACGATCTCTTCTTTGGAAGAATATTTTGCAAACAACATGGATCTTATCAAAGACCCTGAAAAATACAACTCTCTCTTTAATATAGAGGAAAGACCCGTTCTTACAAAAGTTCGTAACTCTCCTCCCACATATTACAGTGAAGAATCGAATGTTAAGGATTCTCTCATCGCCGACGGTTGCGTTATCGACGGTACAGTAGAGAACTGTATCCTCTTCCGCGGTGTTCACGTTGGTAAGGGCGCTGTTGTTAAAAACTCTATCCTCTTCCAGGATACGATAGTAAGCGACAATGCTTCCCTTAACTGTGTTATTGCCGACAAGAACGTATTCGTTCACGAAGGCGTAACGCTTTCCGGCGCACCGTCAATTCCTTTCTATCTCGATAAAGGCAGAATGGTTTGATCTTAACTTAAAAACAGAGGTATAATAAAATGAAAAAGATACTTTTTGCAGGCTCCGAGGTAATGCCCTTTGCGGCTACCGGCGGCCTTGGCGACGTTCTCGGCGCGCTTCCTGCTTCTCTTGCCGCTGTTCATCCCGATTGGGATATCAGAGTGGTTATGCCGCTCTACGGTCAGGTCGGCGCGGAATGGCGCGAAAAAATGACATTTGAAAAGAGCATGACTGTAACGCTTTCTTGGCGCGAACAGTACTGCGGTATATATTCGCTCAAGTACAACGGAGTAACATTCTACTTCCTTGACAACGAATATTATTTCAAACGCAACTCTCTTTACGGCTTCTTGGACGACCACGAACGCTTTGCGTTCTTCTCTCGTGCAATACTTGACACGATGGAAGCGGTGGATTTCTTCCCCGACATCCTCCACGCAAACGACTGGCAGACGGCTCTCTCCGTTATCGTTCTTAAACAGGAACGCGGACTTATGCCCGGCTATAAAGACGTAAAAGCTGTATACACGATACACAATATCGACTATCAGGGCGTTTATGGTATGGGTCTTTTGGGCGATGTATTCGGTCTTAAAGACGACCAGGCTTCCATCGTTGAATACGGTGGCGATATCAACCTTACAAAAGGTGCTGTCGTTTGCTCCGATTTCATCACGACCGTAAGCCCCAGATACGCAGAAGAAATAAAGACAGAATATTTCTCCCACGGCTTGCACTACATCATCAACCATTACGGTTATAAGATCGGAGGTATCATCAACGGTATAGATGAATCCGTTTACGATCCCACGACAGACACGGATATTCCTTATCAGTTCAGCGCTTCCGACCTCGAAGGCAAGAAGAAAGACAAAGAAGAACTCCAGAAGGAATTCGGTCTTGAAGTAAACCCCGACGTACCCGTTATCGCGATGGTATCCCGTCTTGCAGAGCACAAAGGCTTTGACCTTGTTTGCCGCATCGCAGACGAACTTATCGAAGACGATGTACAGGTAGTCCTCCTCGGAACGGGCGCCCCCCATTACGAAGAATTTTTCGAAGGCTTTGGCAAACGTCATCCCGGAAAAGCAGGAATCAAGCTCGCATACAATCGCAAGCTTTCCAAACTTCTTTACTCCGGCGCTGATATGTTCCTTATGCCTTCCAAGTCCGAAGCTTGCGGCTTGGCGCAGATGATCGCTTCCCGCTACGGTACAGTTCCCGTAGTTCGCGAAACAGGCGGTCTCTACGACACTATCAAGCCCTATGGCGACGGCAAGGGTAACGGTTTTACCTTCGCTGCATATAATGCACATGATATGCTCTACGTTTTGAGAGAAGCAGAAAACGTGTATAAAGACAAAGAAGCTTGGGAAGACCTCGTTAAGAAGATCATGAAGATCGACTTCTCATGGAGAACATCGGCAAGCAAATATGCCGACCTCTATGAAACAATATCACCGGCAAAGCAATAAATTCGGAAGGAACATAAACAAAATGGCAGATTCAATCAAACAGCAGAAAATAAAGGAAGCGCTCGAAAACAAGCTTTCACGTTATTTCGGCGTAGCAGCAGATGACGCTTCCAAAGATCAGGTTTACAAAGCAGTTATCCTTACAGTAAAGGATATGCTTACAAGCGGCAGATCCGCTTACCGCAAAGCAGTTAAAAACGAAAAAGCAAAACGCGTATACTACCTTTGCATGGAGTTCCTTATAGGACCCTCCTTGAGAAATAACCTTCGCAACCTCGGCATAGCAGACGAATATGCGGCAGTATTGAAGGATATGGGTTACGAGATCGACGATATCTACGGAATGGAACGCGACCCTGGTCTTGGCAACGGCGGTCTTGGCAGACTTGCAGCTTGCTTCATGGACTCTCTCACATCTCTCGACTATCCTGCAACGGGCTTCTCCCTTTGCTATGAATACGGTCTCTTCAAACAGAAGATCATCGACGGCGACCAGGTAGAGCTTCCCGATGTATGGATGCCCTCCGGCGAAGGTTGGCTCGTTCCCAGAACAGACAAGACATTTACTGTTCGTTTTGGCGGTAAGCTCGTTGAAAAATGGGATGACGATCACCTCAACATCGTTCACACAGACTACGAAGAAGTTCAGGCCGTTCCTTACGACATGATGATCTCCGGTTACGACAGCTTCGCTGTAAACAACCTTCGTTTGTGGCGCGCACATGACCTTACGAACTTCAACATGAAGCTCTTTACACAGGGTCAGTATATGCAGGCTGTTAAGCAGAACACAGACGCTGAAACTATCACAAAGGTACTTTATCCTTCCGACGACCATATGGAAGGTAAGCTTCTCAGACTTACACAGCAGTATTTCCTCGTTTCTGCTTCTCTCCAGAACATCATCGCAGATCACCTTGATGTTTACGGCACACTTTCCAACTTTGCGGAAAAGAACTCCATCCATATCAACGATACTCATCCCGCGCTTTGCATACCTGAGCTCATGAGAATCTTCATGGACACATATTCCTTCTCTTGGGAATCTGCTTGGGATATCGTTACAAAGACGGTCTCCTATACAAACCACACTGTTCTTCCCGAAGCACTTGAATGCTGGAACGAAGACCTCTTCCGTCTCCGTCTCCCCAGAATCCACCAGATCGTAGAAGAGATCAACCGCCGCCTCTGCGCTGACCTTTGGAACGCATACCCCGGCGACTGGGACAGAATCTCCCGCATGGCTATCATCGGCAACGGTCAGGTAAGAATGGCTAACCTTTCCGTAGCAGGCTCTCACATGACAAACGGTGTTTCCGCCCTCCACAGTGATATTCTCAAAAAGACTGTATTCCACGACTTCTATAAGTACACACCCGAAAAGTTCACGAACGTTACAAACGGTATCGCTCACCGTCGTTGGCTCTGCTTCTCCAACCCCGAGCTTGCAAGCCTTCTTGACAACACTATCGGCACGGATTACAGAAAAGCACCCCAGACTATCTCTGAGTTTGCAAAATATGTAGACGATGCAACTGTTATCGAACAGCTTCGCGCTATCAAACACCACAACAAGGAAAGATTCGCGGCAAGACTCAACGCTATGACAGGCAACGCCATCGATACACATTCTATCTTCGACGTTCAGGTAAAACGTATGCACGAATACAAACGTCAGCTCCTCAACGTACTCAAGATAGTTGCTCTTTACGATGAATTGTTGGCTAACCCCGACATCAACATTCCTCCCCAGACATTTATCTTCGGCGGTAAAGCAGCTCCCGGCTACTACTTCGCTAAGGATATCATAAAACTCATCTGGTCTCTCGGTCAGGAGATCGACAAGAACCCGAAGATCCGCGAAAAACTTCGCGTTATCTACCTCGAAGACTACAACGTAAGCACAGCGGAAGTGCTTATGCCCGCAACAGATATCTCCGAACAGATCTCTCTTGCAGGTAAAGAAGCTTCCGGTACGGGTTGCATGAAGTTCATGATCAACGGCGCTATGACGCTCGGTACACTCGACGGTGCTAACGTTGAAATGGCAGAAGCTGTTGGCAGAGAAAACATCTACATCTTCGGTCTTACAGCTGAAGAAGTTGACGACCTCTGGAAACGCGGCTACAACTCCATGCTCTACTACAAAACAAACACAAGACTTAAAGCTGCTATCGATCGTATCGCTCGCGGATTTAACGGAAATGACTTTACGAACATCGTAAACTACTTCCTCTCCGGCGGTCAGATCGCAGACCCGTATATGTGCCTTGCAGACTTTGAATCTTATACAAAGACAGCAGAGATCGCAGTTAGTGATTATGCTAACAGAGATGCTTGGACAAAGCGTTCTCTCCTTAACATTGCTTCCGCAGGTAAATTCGCTTCCGACAGAAGCATCAACGAATATGCGGAAAACATTTGGAACTTAAAATCTGTAAAGGAATAACTTTATTATGGCAAGCTTTATAAAGGGAAACAAGGTTTGGAACAGAATAGAAAAGAAAATGATCGTATCCGACGGCAAAGCGACCGAAACGGGACTTTGCGGAGCTTTTAAGCTCGACAGTGTCGTAAGATTTCTTCTTGATATAAAAATTTCCGCCGCAAACGCGAAAATGATATTTATTTCCGACGCTGACGGCACAAGAAAAGAATTTAAGATGAGTTTAAATTCCGAAGGAAACTTCTTTGTTGATATCCCGATGAAGAAGATATCCCCGAAAAGCGGCTTGTTCTTTTATGAATACTTGCTTACAAACGCGCACGGCAACTTTTTTGCCGTGCGCGACAACGCGGATTTTACGGAAAAAATCATAGACAAGGAGCCGCAATACGATGAGCGTTTTCAGCTTCTTATCTATGAAAAAAGGGAACAGTATCCCGAATTTTTCCGCGGCGGTATAGCCTACCAGATCTTTGTGGACAGATTTTTTCGCGGCGGCAACGAAGAAGTGAAGCCCGGCGCAAAGATCGACCATGATTGGTACAACGGTGTGCCTGTTTATTACAGACCCGGCGACAAGGATTTCAAGAACAATGTTTTCTTCGGCGGCGACTTGCCCGGTGTTGAAAAGAAGCTTTCTTATATCGAGTCTTTGGGCGTAACGACGATATACCTTAATCCGATATTCTCTTCGGCTTCCACTCATAAATATGACACATCCGACTATATGGAGATAGATTCTATGTTCGGAGGTGCGGAAGCTTTCGAATCTTTTATGAAAGCGGCGAAAAAGAGAAATATCAATGTTATCCTCGACGGTGTTTTCAACCACACGGGCGCGGACAGCGTATATTTTAACAGATACGGCAATTATGATTCCGTCGGCGCATACCAATCAAAGAAATCTCCTTATTATGAATGGTATAATTTTACCAATTTCCCCAACGAGTATGAATCTTGGTGGGGCTTTGAAACGCTTCCTCGAGTAAAGAGCGACACTCCTTCATATAAAAAATTCCTCTTTGGCGAAGACGGTGTTATAAGAAAATATATCCGCGAGGGCGCTTGCGGTTGGCGACTCGATGTTGCCGACGAGCTTTCCGATAAATTTTTGGAGGAGCTTTCCGCGGCGGCGAGGGCAGAGAAGAAGGACGCGATAATCATCGGCGAGGTTTGGGAAGATGCTTCCAACAAGGTTTCATACAACAAGCGTCGCTCGTATTTTTTGGGCAAAGAGCTTGACTCTGTAATGAACTACCCCATGCGCGATGCGATAATCGCATATGTGCGCCACGGCGACAGATGGAAATTCCTTCGCACGGCGAACTCGCTCTATTACAATTACCCGAGAGAGATGACTCATCAGCTTCTCAATATGCTCGGTTCGCACGATACGGTCCGTGCGATAACGATGCTCGCAGGTTCTAGCAGCGAGGGCCTTTCCTCTGATATGCTTGCCTGCAAGAGAATGACACCCGATGAATACAAGCTCGGCGTTAAGAGATTGAAGCTTGCATATTTCATTTTGGCTACTATCCCCGGTGTGCCGTGCATCTATTACGGCGATGAGATCGGCATGGAGGGCGAAAAAGACCCCTTCAACCGCAGACCTTATCCTTGGGGACAGGAGAACCACGAACTTTTGCGTTATTTCCGCAAGGTCGGAAGAATGAGAAGACGCGAGGGCATCTTTGCCGATGCCGAATTTGAGATAATGTATATCGACAGCGCGATACTTGTTTTCGAAAGAAGAAAAGGCGACGATACTTTGGTCGTTGTTGTCAATCGTGCGAAGACGACATATACATTTACTGCCGAAAGCGAAGTGCAGGAGATATTCTATTGCCGCGAAGGTCGCAAGTTCGATATCAAGAGCATGAGCGCACATTGCTTCAAGATGAAGAGCGATGTAAAATACGGTGTTATGCCCAAAATGAAGATATCACGCAATGAAAAATGAAAAAAGACTTGCTTTTTCCTTTTTTATGTGTATAATCTTAATTATAATGATGTTAAGTTCATGTGCCGACGCCGATATAGTGATATCGCACGGGGAACGACATCATACGACGGCTGTTGATACGGCGGAGTATATTTGCGTAACGGTAAATATTTCTTCGGGCAAATTTCATCTTGATGAAAATTGTCGGCACGCTGTTAAGATAAAAAACGAAAATAAAAAGACGCTTTTGTATTCAAACGTGAGCGCGGCTATTGATGACGGGTACAGCCCCTGTTCTGTCTGCGCCGCAGAATACAAGAATTGAACGGAGGAAACGATGGTTAAATTCGAGACCACATTCGAAAACAAGAAATTACAGATTTCTGTTTATGCGGAAAATATCGTCCGCGTAAGAGTAAGCGAAAATTTTGAGCCTACTCTCTTTGAAACTTATAACATTTACAGAAAGCCCGATGAAGCAGGCGAAAGCATCGCCAACGGCGTTCAGGCAGGCAAACTCAAGGTTACATATGAGGACGGAAAGCTCAACTTTTCTTCCGATAGATTTAACAGAGTTATCGATCTTGACAATTCTGCTATAAGCGAGATCAAAGATTACATGAACACTCGCCTCAATGGTTTCCATGATGAACACGTTGTTATCATCGGTTCCGAAGACGAAGAACAGATCGAAGCAAAAACGGTTGAATTCCAGACAGATCCCAAATATATCACTGTAAAAACAGACAATGATATCTTTTACGGTCTCGGCGAAAGCAACACAGACCGCCTTATCCTTAACGGTAAAACATACCGTGAACGTGTCGTATACCAGAAATACGAGATCCCCGTTCCTTATCTTATGACTCCCAGCGGCTACGGTATCCTTGCCAACACTTCTTTCTGGCATGGTATTGATGTTTGTGCGAGAAAGAACGATGAGATCGTTTGGTATCTCCCTCAGGGCGATATCGACTTTATGATATTCTCCGGCGACAATATGCGTGCGCTCCTCGAAAGATACACATATGTTGTAGGTCGTCCCGCACTTCTTCCTAAGTGGGCTTACGGTCTTACATTTATCGAACTTTGCCAGGCGACACAGTTCGACGTTATGAACGACGCCGAACGTTTCCGCAAACTCGGTATTCCTTGTAGCGCTATCAGTTTGGAACCCGGTTGGACTGTAAGACGTTATGACTTCTCTACAGAAAAAGTTTGGAACAGAGACAGATATTATATCAATGACTGGGCGCGCAGCGATAAGCCCAACCCCAGCTTCTTCTCCTCTGCGCTCAAGCGCACAGGCTTCAGACTCCACCTTTGGATGTGCTGTCAGTTCGACTTCACAGCAAACGAAGAAAGACTTATCGGTAACACGGAATGTGCTCCCGAGATCCCCGCATTCTTCGACCATTTGAAACAGTTCTGCAACGACGGCGCAGACTCCTTTAAGGTTGACCCCTGCCGTATGGTAGATACATCCGACGAAACAAAAGTTTATGCAAACGGCAGAACAGAAGCCGAAATGCACAGCTTGCTCCAGACACTTCTCGTTAAAGAAATGTACCACGGCGCAAGAAAACACAGAGGCAATGTTCGTCCTATGCACCATTACTGCGGCGGTTACACAGGTACAGGTGCGCTCACAGCGGCAAGTACAGGTGATACAGGCGGCGGTCTTAACACTCTTGCATGGGTACTTAACTGCGGTATGTCCGGTATCTCCAATATCACTTGCGACATGAACATCTTCAATAAAGAAGGTATCCACTACGCATTCTTCACGGGCTGGTGCCAGCTTAACTCTTGGGCAGGTTTCGAGCATCCTTGGTGGGCAGGCGAAGAATACTGCAACTTCTTCACATTCTACGACAAGATGCGTTATGCACTCATGCCTTATATCTATTCCGCTTCCATCGAAGCAAACACAACAGGTACACCTATCTGCCGTGCACTTCCTCTTATCTTTGATGATGAGCTTGCAAGCAACACTATAACTGAATATATGTTTGGCGACAATATCCTTGTTGGCGCATTCTCCGACAAGATCTATTTGCCGCAGGGCAACATTTGGTTCGACGCTTGGACAGGCGAAGAATATGAAGGCGGTCAGGAGATCACTGTTAAGGTTCCCGAAGATCGCGGCGGCGCACTCTTTATCCGTGGCGGCGCTATCATCCCCACAGAAAAACCCAAGATGTACGAAGATGACATCAACACAGCAAACCTTATCCTCAACCTCTATCCTTACGGTAAGAGCGAATATACTCTCTTTGAGGATGACGGTGTAACATTCGACTACGAAAAAGGCGAACGCGCTTCTACTCGCATCGAAATGGCTGACACACGCGAAGGTTGCACTATCACTATCAACAACCGTGAAGGCTACTTCAACGGCATGACATCCGACAGAACATACACGGCAAATGTTCGTTTGCACGATGCTCCCAAGGCTGTTAAGGTAGACGGCAGAAGCGTTGGCTTTGATTACGAAAACGGATTTGCAAAATTCGAGATCGGCAAAGGCAAGCTTGTTGAAATAGAATATTAAAAAGCAGAAAGCTCGTTGAGTAACATCAACGAGCTTTTTTGTTGCGATGAAAGGGAAGGGTATCATTCATTATTATATAATGAAAATAGAAAAGCGAGATGCGTTGATGCATCTCGCTTTATTGGCCCACCCTGTGGGAATTGAACCCACAACCGTCAGAATCGGAATCTGATACTCTATCCTGTTGAGCTAAAGGTGGAGATACAATGCCGAAAGGCATCGTATTTAAGATGTTCAGTTTTCTTCGAGCGCTTCCGTGATAGCTTTTGCGAGCTGATCAGGGCAAGAAGTTCCTCTGCCGCGACAATCCGTACCGGCAAGGCGAGCGATGATGTCTTTTGCGGACATACCCTCTGCCAAGGCTGCGAGTCCCTGAGTGTTGCCGTGGCAACCGCCCTCGAAGCGAACATTTTTTACTGTTTCACCGTCAAGCTCGAAAGTGATCTTTCTTGAACAAACGCCTTTGGGCGTATATGTAAACTGCTTGGACATATTCAATTACCTCATACTTATTATATTATACCATAAAACATATAGGACCTTGTTCCACGTGGAAAACGCAAAATGAACATTTATCCTACCCTTTATATTATACCATATAATCTACAGATTTAAAGCCTTTTTTACTCAAAAAACGCAAGTTTGTGCAAATAGTACAAAATAGACTTTTGAAAATCTTGAAAATTGGCTATATTTTTTTAAAAAAACACTTGCATTTTTGAAAGAAATGTAGTATTATATTTATGCTTGATGTGCGATGACGCGGGAGGTTGCTGCGAGAGCAGGTTATTTCCGCTGAGTATGTCCGAAACGATTCGGGCGAGAACATTTTAGAACACTTTGCGTAATTCCGGATATTGCACCGCGTGCGGTTGTCAATCCGATTAAGGAAGAAGCGTATTACCACCGGAACCCCTTGGAAAAGAATCTTTATCCCTTTGGCAATTCCGGTTTTTAATATGGCCACGGTGGAAACACCCGGCTGAGTGTTACAAAAATTCTTCGGTCGCCGCAACAAAAATATTACAGGAGGCAAATCAAGTGGCAGCTAGTGAAAAAATCAGAATCAAACTGAAAAGCTATGACAGCGCGCTTATCGATGCAGCAGCAGAGAAATTTGTTGATGCAGCTAAGAGAAACGGTGCTACCGTATCCGGTCCCGTTCCGCTCCCCACAGACAGAGAGATCATCACGATCCTTCGCGCGGTTCACAAATACAAAGATAGCCGTGAGCAGTTTGAAATGAGAACTCACAAGAGACTCATCGACGTTATCAAACCTTCTCAGAAGACAGTTGAAGCGCTCACAAGTCTCGAACTTCCGGCCGGAGTTGAAGTTGAAATCAAACTTTAATCATTAAATATATTTGATTTCGCGTACTGTGCAAAGTAATCAACAAGGAGCCTACCTTTGATTATAATAGAAAAGCACAGCGGTTGGTCAAGTCGACCCGCTCAAAGTATGGTCGACCAATAACTAATACAGGAGGAAACAACAATGAAAAAAGGTATCATAGGCAAGAAGATCGGCATGACACAGATTTTCGATGAAAACGGAAATGTCATCCCGGTTACAGTAATTGAAGCTGGTCCTTGCGTTGTAGCTCAGAAGAAAACTGTTGAAAACGACGGTTACAGCAGCGTACAGCTCGGCTTCGAAGACATTGCTGACAAGAAGCTTAACAAAGCTACTAAAGGCCATTTCGCTAAAAACGGCGTAGCGGCTAAGAAGCATCTCAAAGAGTTCAAACTTGAAGATGCAGCAAACATGAACGTTGGCGACATCATCACTGCAGATACATTCGCAGCAGGTGATAGAGTTGATATCACAGGTATCACAAAAGGCCACGGTTACACAGGCGTAATCAAGAGATGGAATCAGCGCATCCTCAGAATGACACACGGCGGCGGTCCCGTTCACCGTAACATCGGTTCTGTAGGTTCCAACTCCACTCCTTCCAGAATCTTCAAAAACAAGAAGATGCCCGGACATTACGGTAACGAAACATCCACGGTTCTTAACCTCGATGTTGTTCGCGTAGACGCAGAAAAAAATCTCATCGCTGTTAAAGGTGCCGTTCCCGGCGCTAAAGGCGGTATAGTGTTCATTCGCAACACTGTTAAAGCTTAAGAAGGAGGAAATAGACAATGGCTAATGTAAAAGTTTTGAATATGGCTGGCGCAGAAGTTGGCACACTCGAACTTAACGACGCAGTTTTCGCTGTTGAAGTAAGCTCCGATGTTCTCCATGCTGCTGTCAGAGCTTACCTTCTTAATCAGAGACAGGGAACACAGTCCACACTTACAAGAAGCGAAGTTTCCGGTGGCGGTAAGAAGCCTTGGAGACAGAAGGGTACAGGTCGTGCAAGACAGGGTTCTACACGTTCTCCCCAGTGGACACATGGTGGTATCGCTCTCGGCCCGAAGCCCAGAACATATCGCACAGACCTCAACAAGAAGGTTAGAAGACTCGCTCTTCTCGGCGCTCTTTCCAACAAGGTTGCTGAAGACAACTTCAAAGTTATCGACGCGATCACAGCTACAGAATACAAGACAAGAGTTATGGCGGACATGCTCAAAGCAGTTAACTCCGGCAAAAAAGCTCTTATCGTTTTCGCTGAAAAGAACGATATGGCGGTTCGCAGCTGCCAGAACATCCCCGGTGTTAAGACAGCTTACACCAACACTCTTAACGTATACGACATTCTCAACTGCGACACAGTTGTAATTGAGAAAGCCGCTACACAGAAAATTACGGAGGTGTATGCGTGATGAAGTTTGCACATGATATAATTGTGAGACCTGTTATCACAGAAGCTAGCCTTGAAGCTACAAAGAACCTCAGATACACATTTGAAGTTCTTCCCGAAGCTACAAAATCTGAAATTGCAAAAGCAGTTGAAGAAGTATTCGGCGTTCAGGTTGCTGACGTTAACACGATCAATATGAAGAGAAAACCGAAAACACTCGGCGTACATTCCGGCTACACAAAGTCTTGGAAAAAGGCTATCGTTACTCTCAAGGCCGGTTCTAAATCCATCGAATTCTTCGATGGCATGATTTGATGAGGAGGAGTACGAATAATGGCTACTATCAAGTATAAACCTACTACTCCCGCCAGACGTAACATGTCCGTTCCGGACTTCGCAGAAATCACTAAGTTCTCTCCCGAAAAGAGCCTTATTGAAACTAAGAAGAAACATGCCGGCAGAAACAGCTATGGCAAAATCACTGTTCGTCATCATGGCGGCGGCAATAAACAGAAATACAGAAAGATCGACTTCGTTCGTAACTTTAACGACGGTGCTGAAACAGTTATCGGTATCGAATACGACCCTAACCGTACAGCATACATCGCACTCGTTCAGAACGAAGCAGGCGAGAAGAAATACACAATCGCTCCTGTAGGCCTTACAGATAACGACGTTATCTACTGCGGCGAGCATGCCGATATCAAACCCGGCAACACACTTCCCATTTCCGCAATTCCCGTTGGTACGTTCATCTACAACATTGAACTTTACCCCGGTAAAGGCGCACAGCTCGTAAGAAGCGCTGGTACAGCTGCTCAGCTTATGGCTAAAGAAAATGGTATGGCTCAGGTAAGACTTCCTTCCGGCGAAGTTAGATTCATTCGTCTTGACTGCCACGCAACAATCGGTCAGGTTTCCAACATCGACCACGAAAACGTTAAGATCGGTAAAGCCGGTAAGACACGTCATCGCGGCATTCGTCCTACAGTTCGCGGTTCCGTAATGAACCCCTGCGATCACCCTCATGGTGGTGGTGAAGGACGCGCACCTATCGGTCGTTCCGGCCCTGTAACTCCTTGGGGTAAACCTGCATTGGGTTACAAGACAAGAAACAAGAAGTCCAGAACTGAGAAGTTCATCGTAAGACACAGAAACGGTAAATAATAGAAGGAGGCATATAAAAAATGAGCAGAAGCCTTAAAAAAGGACCTTTCGTTGAAGCTAAGCTCTTTGCTAGAGTTGAAGCAATGAACGAAAAGGGCGAAAAGAAGGTTGTTAAAACTTGGTCCCGTGCTTCCGTAATATTCCCCGAATTCGTAGGTCATACGATTGCGGTTCACGACGGCAGAAAACACGTTCCGGTATATGTAACTGAAGATATGGTTGGTCACAAACTCGGTGAGTTTGCACCCACAAGAACATTCAAGGGTCATGCCGGTTCTAAAACATCTAATAACGGTAAATAATCTCGCACCAAAGCGAAGGGAGGCAATTTATAATGGAATCCAGAGCATATCTTAAATATGCCAGAATATCCCCGCGCAAAGTACAGATCGTGCTTGACCTCATTAGAGGTAAGGATGCGGGAACAGCAATGTCAATTCTTAAAAACACTCCTAAATCTGCGAGTGAATATCTCATAAAGCTCTTGAAGAGCGCTATCGCTAATGCTGAACACAACTTCGGCATGGACGTAAACAAGCTTTATGTGAGCGAATGCTTCGTTTGCCCGGGCCCGACTCTCAAAAGAATCATGCCCAGAGCAAAAGGCAGTGCAGATAGAATTCTTAAGAGAACAAGCCATGTAACAATGGTTCTCAAAGAAAAAGAAGCTTAAAGAAGGAGGTTAATTAAGATGGGTCAGAAAGTTAATCCGCACGGTCTCCGTGTCGGTGTAATTAAAGATTGGGATTCAAGATGGTTCGCTAAAGACGAAGTTTTCGGCGACACACTCGTATCCGACTATAAGATTAGAAAATATCTCAAAGAAAACCTCAAGCTTGCAGGCGTTCCTAAGATCGAGATCGAACGTAACAACGCCGGCGTTAAAGTTCTTATCCACTGCGCTAAACCCGGTATGGTTATCGGTCGCGGCGGTGTTGAAATTGAAAAGCTTCGCGTTAAACTTGAAAAAATGACAGGCAAGCCTGTTGCAGTAAACGTAGAAGAGGTTAAAACTCCTGATCTCAACGCACAGCTCGTTGCTGAAAGCGTTGCAGCTCAGCTCGAAAAGAGAATCGCGTTCCGCCGCGCTATGAAACAGGCTATCGGCAGAACAATGCGCCTTGGCGCAAAGGGTATCAAGATCACACTTTCCGGTCGTCTTGGCGGCGCGGAAATTGCAAGATCTGAACATTATCATGAAGGCACAATTCCGCTTCAGACGATTCGTGCTGACATTGATTACGGTTTTGCTGAAGCTGATACAACTTACGGTAAAATCGGCGTTAAGACATGGATCTACAAAGGTGAAGTTCTTGCCGACAAGAAGTTGAACGCTTCCGCTCCGGTTGAAAAGCCTCGCGACTCCAGAAGAAATGACCGCGACAACCGTCGCAGACATAACAATTCTCAGGGTCAGAGACGTTCCAGAGAAGAAGGAGGCAGAAGATAATATGTTAATGCCGAAAAGAGTAAAATATCGTCGCGTTCACCGCGGCAGACTTACGGGTAAGGCTTACAGAGGCAACACGATCACTTACGGTCAGTACGGTCTCGTAGCTACAGAACCCGCTTGGATCACAAGCAACCAGATCGAAGCTGCTCGTATTGCTATGACACGTTATATCAAACGTGGCGGCCAGGTTTGGATCAAAGTATTCCCCGATAAACCGATCACAGAAAAGCCTGCTGAAACTCGAATGGGTTCCGGTAAAGGTTCTCCCGAATATTG
>CAZERM010000033.1:0-14381 GCA_964514555.1 uncultured Lachnospiraceae bacterium
CGGTGACCACACCGACAAATATATTCAGGCATACTTCCAGTATGACTCCAAAAAGACAGGCGGCGTAACTATTTCTCACTTGCGCTTCGGCGACAAGCCCATCAAGTCCACCTATTATATCACAAAGGCTGACTTTGTTGCCTGCCACAACCCCTCTTATATGCTCAAAGGCTATAAGATAGTTGAGGATGTTAAGCCCGGCGGCACATTCCTTCTCAACTGCCAGTGGAGCGTTGACGAACTTTCCGCTAACCTCCCTGCTTCCGTAAAACGCTACATCGCCGAAAACAACATCAACTTCTATATCGTTGATGCTATCGACAAAGCTCGTGAGATCGGCATGGGCAAGCGTACAAACACTATCCTCCAGTCCGGATTCTTTGCTCTTGCAAACATTATGCCCATCGCGGAAGCGGTAGACTACATGAAGTATATGGCAAAGAAATCCTACCTCAAAAAAGGCGAAGCTGTTGTTGAGATGAACTATAAAGCTATCGACGCAGGCGTTGACGCTTTGGTAAAGGTAGACGTTCCCGAAGATTGGAAGAACGCAGAAGCAAGCTCCGCGGTTGCAGCCGTAACAGGCACACGTCCCGACCTTGTTAAATTCGTAAACGATATCGTTGTTCCTGTTTCCAAGATGCAGGGCGATTCCCTCCCTGTTTCCGTATTTGCAGGCGACAGAACAGACGGCACTATGCCCCAGGGCGCTTCCGCTTACGAAAAACGCGGTGTAGCTGTTGAAGTTCCCGTATGGCACAGCGAAAACTGCATCCAGTGTAACCAGTGCTCTTATGTATGTCCTCACGCTACTATCCGTCCCTTCGCCATGAACGAAGAAGAAGCCGCAAATGCTCCTGCTAACACAAAATTTGCCGCTAAGATGATAGGCAAAGGTTGCGAAGGCTTCAAGTTCACAATGGCTATCTCTCCTCTCGATTGTATGGGTTGCGGACTTTGCGTTAAAGTTTGTCCCACAAAACCCGAAAAGAGAGCGCTCGAAATGGTTCCTCAGGCGACACAGCTCGACCAGCAGGAAGTATTCGATTATGCTGTTGCAACAGTTACAAAGAAAGCAACTCCTTTTGCAGACACAACAGTTAAAGGAAGCCAGTTCAACCAGCCGTTGCTTCAGTTCTCCGGTTCTTGTGCAGGCTGTGCGGAAACATCCTACGCTCGCCTTGTAACACAGCTCTTCGGTGAAAGAATGTATATCTCCAATGCAACAGGTTGTTCCTCCATTTGGGGCGGTTCCGCACCTGCAACACCTTATACGGTAAACAAGGACAGCGGTCGTGGTCCTGCTTGGGGCAACTCCCTCTTTGAAGATAACGCAGAGCACGGTCTCGGTATCTACCTTGCACAGAAGACTATCCGCGAAAAACTCATCAGATACATCAAAGAGCTTCGCGAAAATGTTTGCGATGATGCAAAACTCGCTATCATCGACAACTACTTGAACACAGTAGACGACGGCAAAGCAAACGATGCCGCAACAAAAGAACTTATCGATATGCTCTCCGCTTGCGATTGCAAGAACGAGCTTAAAGACAAGATTCTTGCAGAAAAAGACTACCTCTCCAAGAAGTCCGTATGGCTCTTCGGCGGCGACGGTTGGGCATATGATATCGGTTTCGGCGGTCTTGACCACGTTCTCGCTTCCGGCAACGATATAAATGTAATGGTATTCGACACAGAAGTTTACTCCAACACAGGCGGTCAGGCTTCCAAGGCTTCTCAGATAGGTCAGGTTGCACAGTTTGCTGCCGCAGGTAAAGCTATAAAGAAGAAAGATCTTGCAAACATCGCTATGTCTTACGGATATGTTTACGTTGCTCAGATCGCTATGGGCGCTGATATGAACCAGACCATCAAAGCTATCGCGGAAGCAGAAGCTTACCCGGGTCCTTCTCTTATCATCGGCTATGCTCCTTGCGAAATGCACGGTGTTAAGGGCGGCATGGGCAACTGCCAGAGCGAAATGAAGCGTGCTGTTGAGGCAGGCTATTGGCAGATGTTCAGATTCAACCCGGCTCTCAAAGCAGAAGGCAAGAATCCTCTTACAATAGACAGCAAGCCTCCCGTAGCAAGCTACGTTGACTTTATCAAGAGCGAAACTCGTTACAGCCGTCTTGAACAGCAGTTCCCCGAAAGAGCACAGGAACTCTTCGCAGAAGCAGAAGTTCAGGCTAAAGCTAAATACGAACGTCTTGTTAAACTCGCTAAAATGTACGAAGACTAACTTACTTTTCTTGAAAGAAAAGTAAGCAAAAGAACTTTCACTCAGAGTTTCGATGAAATAAACTTTCATCAAATTTAAATTGAAATCTCTTGAACGAAAGTAAATAAAAGAACTTTCGCTCAGAGTTTCGATGAAATAAACTTTCATCAAATTTAAATTGAAATCTCTTGAACGAAAGTAAGCAAAAGAACTTTCACTCCGTTTTTGCCGAAACTCTCTGCAAAAACGGAAGACAGGGGTTTACTCCTGCCGCAATAGTGCCAACAATAATTATTTGATATTTATTATGGCTACAACGTAGAGGGCGACCAAAAGTCGCCCTCTTTTATTTTTGATCGAATTTTTCGCCTTGTTCGCCTTGAATAGGCTTTTTAAAACAAAAAAGCACCCCAAAAGGGTGCTTTTTCATTGTATACTTTACACTTTCGCGTATTATACACCACCGAAACCGGAGTGTGCAATACCCTGGATGAGGTATCTCTGGCAGAAGAGGTAAAGGATGATAAGGGGAGCAACAACGAGCATACCTGCCGTATTCATAACGATAGCGGAGAATGTGCCCTGTGCAACCTCGTTACCGATGAGAACTTCTTCACTGATAGTCTGGAGCGTTGCAGGCATATTGGACCAGAACGCGTTGCTTGTGAGAAGGATTCTGTCGGAGTTGGGAAGGAAGATATTTGTATAGAAAATATCTGTCCACTGCCAAGAGAAAGCAAGTACGAATACTGTGATGAGCATAGGAACGGAGCAAGGAAGAATGATGCGGAAGAATGTTTTGAAAACACCGTAACCGTCAACATAAGAAGCTTCTTCAAGTTCATCGGGGATACCGCGATAGAACTGTCTCATAAGGTATATGAACAAGCCGTTCTTAAATGCAAGACCTGTGAGGGAGAGGAGGATGAACGGAGCATATGTACCGTGCAAACCTGTTTCCCAACCAAGGAGATCGTAAAGACCTGTTGCTTTGAAGATTCCGAAGATATCGAAGTTAACGAAACGCTGTACAAGAGAGGAAGCGAGGATCTTCGGAGGAACGAGAAGCGAGATGATTACGAAGATGAAGAGGATGTCTCTGCCTTTGAATTTAAACTTTGCAAAGCCGTAACCGATGAAAGCACACACGAATGTCTGCATAAGGGCACAGACCAAGGAAAGTATCGCGGTGTTGAGCAATGCGCTCAAATAACCGTTTTCTGTGATCAAAAGGCTGTATGTCTGGATCGTGGGGTATTTTGCAACAAGCTGAACGTCAGTCTGGAGCAAGTCAGCCGGGCTGAAGAAGGACTGAAGTATCTTGGAAGCAAAAGGATAAAGGATAACGTATGCCAAGCCGAGAAGAAAGAGGAATTTAGCCAACGAGCCGATTATCCTTTTATAGAAATATCCGTTAAGATATTTTGCTTTAAGTCTTTCGGCAAGAGGGGCTCTATCAAAATCAGCTCTGATTTTGTTTTTAGAATTCTTCGTGATTTTTGTTTGAGTATTCATAAATTATTTTTCCCTCCTTCTCAATTATCATTGCGGCGCTGGTAGAATACGAATGTAGAGCAGATCGCAGCTACCAATACGAGCGCAAGACCGATTACTGCAAAGTACAACCAAGCCTTCGCAGCGAGCGTCGGGTCGGGAGACAATGTAAGTTCTTCACCCAAAATGTTGATCATTACTTTGTTGCTTTCGGATGTGAACGCGTCAATAACAGTATAGATGGCATTTGTCAAGATCATGGGGCTGATCATGGGAAGAGTGATCTTCCAGAAGATCTCCCAAGAAGAAGCGCCTTCCATCTGACAAGATTCATATACAGAAGGAGAAATGGACTGAAGACCTGCAAGGAAGATAAGCATCTGTACACCGGAACGGTTTACGATATCAAAGATATTTGTAACGAGTCCGGAAACGAGTGTTACGAAGCTACCGCCTATACCGAGGCTTTCGAACATAATGCTTATATCCATTGCGCTGGCAACGCTGCTGATACCGCCGCCGCTTACCGCACCTGTATCGATACTATCGATAACACCGGAAGCAGTAGCAAGAACTTCTGCGGATGTTGCGTCGATTCTCGTCATGATACCTGCGCCAACAACGACAGGAATGAAGAAGATCGCACGGAACGCTGCACGGCCAACCATTTTTGTGTTAAGAAGAACTGCTACGAACAAGGAGAGCAACAAGATAGCAACGATGTCTATCGCCTGGTCGCCAAGGCTCTTTACGAGCATTTCAATAAACGTTTCACCGGAGTTAGCGTCTACTGTCATAGAGAATACTTCTTTGTAGTTGTCAAAGCCTACCCATGTAAGTGTGTAACCACCGCCCTGTACAGCCGCAACCTTGTTGTAGCTTGCAAAGCTGTAACCGATGGATTCGATGATAACGGGAAGGTAGATGAGAAGCAAACCGATTACGAAGGGGAGGACAAAAAGCCAACCCTTCATATTCTTTCTGGAGTTAAGAGAAGCACCTTTACGTATACGTGCGCTCTTATCGTTTTTGTTTTTAGCAACAGCATTATTCATAATAAGTTACTCCTCCTTTCAATCAATAATAAGATAGCTCTGCGCGGAAATAAGCTGATATTCTGTATCGCTTATCTTCACGATAACGCTGGATGTTTCGTAGTTGATGTAGATAACTTCACCGTTGCTGTCTACGATCTTCGCAACGTTTGTGGATCTTGCACCGATAGAATCGATAACTGTCTGCATAGATTCCTGTGCGCGTCTGATAGCGTTTGCATTCTTGGAAGCGAGCGCATTTTCGAGAGTTTCTTCTGCGGATGCGAAGGATTTCAAAGCTGCTGTGGAAGGAACGTATGCTGTGATAGTTTCTGTGGAAACGATCTTGCTTACAGTACCATTGATATCGTTTGCTTCAACGAAGGACATACCGCCGAGGATATAAGCGCCGCCGTTTGCAGCTTCGATAGCAACATCATAGTTGTTGTAGTTGATGTAGAATGTCTTTGTTCTGCCGTTTGCTGTTGTGTATGTTACGCATACAACATTGGAAACAGCGTTTCTTGTGATAAGGCTTTCAACGAGGCTGAGTTTTGTCTTAGCTGCTGTGTAAGCTGCCTTTGCGCTGTTTTCAGCGAGGAGAGCCGCATCTGCGTTCTTCTGGTCGCTTACGAGCTGGTCAACTACTGCAACTGCTTCGTAGTAAGCTTTGGATGTGGATTCAACAAGAGCTTTTGCATTTCTGAGTTCTGCGAAAAGCATATTTGCTTCATCAAGGATGCTGTCTTCATCGCCTGCGCCTACCTGGAAAGCGGTAACGATGTTGTGTCCTGTGATAGTGGCATTCTGGAGGTCGCCGATAGCGTCATTAAGCATATTATAGTACTTAACGATATCGTCTTTCCATGTTTCAAAGTTTACGGAGTAGTAGCTGTTGAGAGTACCGTTTGCATTCTTGAGCAATTCAACATTTGTGTATGCGAGCAAGAAGTAAGGAGAAGCACCGTTTTCGATGGATTTCAAAACTTCGTACATGATATCGCCAGCCATGTTGAGCGCTTCGCCGGAGTACTGGATGGAACCGTGGAGTACGATACCCATGAAAGGAACAGCGGCGGAAGAAATAGCGTAGTTACTGTTATCGAGCGGAACAGAGATGATGTCTGTTACGTAAGGAATAGTGTATGCGTTACCACCTTCAACGAGGACAGATTCATACTTTTTGTAAAGAGAATCCATGAAATCAACTGTGTTGTTCTTGGAATCTTCACGTGTGATCGGATCTTCGGAGTTAAAGTCGGAGTTAAGGTCTGTACCGAGTGTCAAAGCTGCCAAAGCGCCGTTGTAGCCTTCGAAATTCGTAAAGAATTTGTCATATGCTTTAGAGAATTTTGTGAAGATGTAATCGTATGCGCCTGTAGAAACGATGTTCATACGACCGAATCTTCTGATAGTCTGAACTACTGCGTCGTAGGAACGCTTTGTAGCGTAACGATCACTCATCATGAGAGCTGCGTGTTTCTTATATTTGAAACCGGAGCCTGCTTTTATTACGTTTGCAAAGTCAAAGTTGGGCAATATCTCAACGTCTGCTTCGAGAGAGAAGTCGATAAGGTCTTTGAAACCTTTGTTGCCGCCAACCTTGCTGTTGAACTTAACGTATGTGGGGTATTCCCAAGATGTTGCTGTACCGTTTGCGTAGCCTGTGAGGATGTACTTGATGTTTTCAACACCGGAGTCAGCGAGTTCATCTGTCATTGTCTTGATATCTTCGAAAGATGTCAAGGCTTTTGTTACTGTTACAGGGAATGTAAGGAATGTGTCATCAGCTTTCATGGAGCCGAGTGTCTGAATATAGATAGGAAGCTTTGTGCTTACTTCATCTGCTGCAAGAGCGGAGATAGCGCCTGTGTTGATGAGGTAGTTACGGTAAGCCTGAGCCATACCAACGTATGTGGGTTCGTAATCTGCTTCATCGCCGAGCATCATGTATCTGATGGAATAGTTGCCTACGTATCTTGTATCAACGCTTGTGGAAACGGAAGCGTTACCGCTAAGAGAAGAACCGAGAGATACGCTGTCTGTCTGCTGCATAGAGAAGGAAGCGTAAACTGTGTTGTATTCACATTCACCGATAGCGAGGTTAGTCCAGAGCATTGTGCCCAAGGAAGCTGTGATGGAAGCAAGAGAATCACCTGCTTCGATGATCGCAACGAAACCTCTGCGGCCGGATGTAGACTGGATCATGTTAGGTCTACCGCTTCTTACAACTTCTTCTGTGATCGTGTAGTAGTCTGTAAGACCGAATACGGGAACACGAGCAACCTGTGCATTTGCTGTTGTTACAGCGGATGAGAGGTTTTCGTAAGCATAGTCAATGCCGTAAACGGAGATGCTCTGTGCACCTGTCTTGATGGAACCATCGTTGTTGTAATATTCAAGGATAGTACCGCTACCGTCAGGGAGGAAGAGGTAACCGTCTGTTGTCTGTCTGCCTTCTATTTCTTTAGTTGTGCTGCAACCGAAGTAAGGAAGGATAGTGATAGCGTCGAGAGTATAGTTTGTTTCGTTGTATCTGATACTCTTTGCGGGAACTGTTGCTGTGAAGCCGTTGTCATCGAATGTATATTCGATAGCAAGTCTGAAAAGAGGGGGTTCTTTTTCAGTGCCTTCGTAAGCTGTCAATTCGTGGTCATATTCGAGTTCATCGAATGTGTATTCGGGGCAGTATGTTCTGATGAGGTTTTCAACTCTCTTGAGAGTTGTTTCGGCATCACTCTTGATAACATAGAAGTCGAGTTCGGGGTTTGTCTTAAGAACGGAGTATGTGTTCAAAAGTGTCTGCTTAACTGTATCGAATGTTTCTTTGTCATAGTCTACGAGTGTGTAGCAAGATTCATAAATGTGGTCGAAAACGAACTTTTCTTCTGTTGTCATCTGACCGGATTTTTTCTCGAGCACTGCGTAGATGAGTTCTTCAAATCTTGTCTTCTCGATCATACGAGGAACAAGACGTTTGGATTCAACAGTACCGATAGCGTATTCTACACGGATACCGTTGAAGATCTTCTTAACTTCGATCTGATCGCCGAGCAAAGCTGCGGAAGTAAAGCTGCTCAAATAAGCTGTATTACCCGAAACTGTGTCGGTGTACTTGATCATGATCTGAGAAAGAAGAGCCTGTTTTTTGATGTCTGTAATGTTGCTGCTTATGGCAACATCATAGGGGTTGGAAAACGTATATTCGCCCGTTTTCAAGTTTTTAATGGCAAATTCGCCGGAAAGCGAATCCATAAACATTTCGTAGCCATATTCTTCGTTCTTGTAAACGGATTCCATCGTGCCAACCTTAGCTTCCGCCTCGGTATACGAGGTGGAAGTGTAAGAGTCGATAGAAACAGCGCTTGCAGGAACTACAAAGCTTGCAACAGAAAGTGCTGCAGCTAAGATGGCAGATAAAATTTTAATTTTTTTCATTATTATTTATCCTCCATGCCATTAACCACGCAACGAAATTTCCGTAACGATATCCGCGATAAAGCTTACCATCTGCTGGATAAGGTTTGTGAACAACATAATGATAAACATTATGAACAACATACCGATGATCGTTGCTATTGTTATGATAATATTTTTACCCATAGAATATCCGTGTGTGGTAGCTGAACCGAAGAAAATGAGCATACCAAGCCATACAAGAGATATGCTGAGCACAAGAGAGATCATCTTGGATTCATCCTGGGACGCGATGTTCGTGCAAAGCGTAATAGGGATCAAGAAGATTATGAGCGGGAACAATGCGTAAGAAGAGGAGATGAAAATGTCTTTGAAGTTACCTTCGCCGTCGAACAATGTTGTAAGACACCAGTTAGCTACGCACCAGAGCATGAGCGGAACTGCAACTGTAAGGATACCGAAGATAACGCTGGAAGAAGAGCTGTCGGGGTTGTAGATGTAAGATCTGCCGACTGTGTAGTATACATAAGAAGCAACTACTACGAGGTCTATAAGCAATGCGCCTCTTACGGAACCTCTCTTTTCGTGTTTCAAGTCCCAATAAGCATCGAACGGATGCATCATGAGGTAGAAACCGTAAATAAATTCTTCCCAAAGAGTTCTCTTGCCTACTTTAGTAACGCCCGCTTTGTTCTTTTTGCCAACATAGCCGAGGAACTTAACGAGTGCTACGCAAAGTACAACGATAACGAGGATTACAACGAGTACGTATTTTTCAACCCACTCTTTTCTGATGGATTTGAAAGATGTGGAGTAGCTTGCAACGTCGCCCGCAGACTGGAAGTACATAAGGGATTCTTTGTACTCGCCCTGTCTGTAAAGGTTTGTACCGATACCGATGTAAGCGGAGTCGAAGTTGTTGTTTGCTTTACGGATGTCTTCCCAGTCCTGGAGAGCCGCGTTATATTCACGGTTTTCTGTGTGCTGGAGAGCTGTTGCGATAACGTCGCCATATTCTGTTCTCTTGTATACTGTGATGGAGTTAAGTGTAGCATCGAGAACATAGAGAGAGCTGCCGCGGTATGCGATAGCTGTGGGCTGGCTAAGGTTACCAAGCTGTGCACCTTTATCACCGAAAGCGAAAAGGAGGTTACCGTCGCTGTCGTATGTGTAAAGTCTGCTGCGCTTGCTGTCTACGATAGTCCACATACCGTATTCACCGAGTGCTACGTCGATGATAGTGGAGGGACCGGACGTAGCGTCAGAGCCTGCCATTGCGGATGATGTAAGATCAACTTCACCGGCGGGGATAAAGAAGCCGTTTCTCTTCATGATATCGTCGCCCTGGCTGTTGAGTCGTTTTACGGGAGCATATGCTGTGTTACCGGAGGAGATAGCGGATGTAAGTGTTGCATCATCGATATCGCTCGTTGTAACGTAAAGGAAGCCTTCAGCGTCGATAGCACAGTTGTTGTATGTTGCCGTGATATATTCTTCCGCTGTAACATCGGGGAAAAGTACACGACGGATTCTTGTAGCAAGCGGAACGTCCGCTTTCTGTGCACCGATGAAGCCCTGGAAAGTACCATCGGCATTGATGGAGAATACACCGGAGTATGTCTGGTCGGAAACGATGTACATTCTGCCGGAAGCATCAACGGAGAGCGCAACAGGGTGGAAGATAGTATCTTCACCCATTACGTCTGCCTGAGGAGCGTAGATGATACGCTCGAAGTTACCAACAAGGTCGAAGCAAACGATACGAGAGTTGTTTGTATCACAAACGTAGATCGTTTCGTCTTTTACGAACAAGCCCTGGGGGCCGCTCAATGCGTCGGGAACACCATGTTCGTTTACGAAGTCGGAAATTTCAAACTGTACTTTGAAATCGTAGTCGCAAACGATAACTCTGTTGTTACCTGTGTCGGAAATGTAAAGGTTGCCTTCTTTATCAAAGAAAAGGTCTTTTGCGGATTTAAGAGATGTGATGCCGATGTCGTAGTTAGTGATAAGTCTTTCAGGAACGTACGCATCGGGGGATTCCATGGACGTACCGCTCATGGAATATGTGTAAGTCGAATAGGGCGCTGTTGCCGCAAATATAGGGCTTATGCAGCTGACCAAAACCATAAGGCAAAGGGCCGCTATAAGTATTTTTGATGTCTTTTTCATAATAACGTTTCCCCTCCTTAATTAGTCTTTCATACCGGAAGAAGCCATCGTTTCAATAACGTTGCTCTGACCGATAACGAATACGAGAATAGGTACGAGCATCATTACAACGGAAGAAGCTGTACCAACACCGGCACGGTCTACACCACCGGATACGATCTGACCAACCGCATAGTTGAATGTTTTGAGCTGTTCGCTGTAAATGTAGTTCGAGGAACCTGTGTTCCAAAGGTCTTTGAAAGAGTAGATGATAAGTGTGATCCAACCCGGCTTAACAACAGGCATAACGATCTGCCAGTATGTTCTGAATTCCGAAGAACCGTCGAGTCGAGCAGCTTCAAGTACGGATACCTGAATGCTGGATTCCATAAACGTCTGCATAAGGTACATACCAAGCGTTGCGCCCCACGCGGGAACGATGATCGCCCAATATGTATCTACCCAACCGAGCGTACTCATTGTCATGAAGTTAACAACGGCTGTAACAGTTGCCTGGAACATAAGAGAAAGTCTTACCATAGAGGAAAGCAAGTTTCTGCCGGGGAACTTGATCTTGGAGATCGCGTAAGCGGCAAGAGAACCGAGGATAAGGTTACCTGCTGTACCTACTACGGAGATAAACAATGTGTTGAAGATGTAACGAGAGAAAGGAACCCAAGATGTCTGCAATGTTTTGAACATCAAGGAGAAGTTGCCCAACGTAGGATGAACTACGTAGAACTTAGGAGGATATACCCAAAGTTCATCGAGAGGCTTCAAAGCCTGAACAACCGCATAATACATCGGGAAGAACATGAATGCACCAAGTATAACGAGGAACACTGTAATGCCCGCGTCGCCGCCGGCGGAACGGTTAAGTACGACTTTATGATTTCTTGTACGTAATTTCTTTGCCATATTACTGTCCCACCTTTGCAAGAAGTTTCTTTACAAGCATATTTGTGCCGACCATCATCGCAAACAAGATAGTAGCGATAGCGGAAGAATAACCGATCTCATAACGAGAACCGCCGTAGTCCGCAAGATGGTGTACGATCGTCCAAGCGCAATAGTTTACGGAAGGGTTGCCGCAAAGACCGTCAACGATAGAACCGAAACCGAAAGCACTTGTGATAGCCATGATAGCACCGAACATAAGCTGCGGCTTCATGTTCGGAAGTGTTACATACCAAAGCTCCTGCCAACGGTTCTTGATACCGTCAACAGCGGCAGCTTCCATCTGAGCTTTGTCGATAGTCTGAAGACCGCCGATGAAGGAAAGGAAGGAAGTACCCAAGCTGGACCAAAGAGCAATTATGATACAAAGGGGCATAACGTAATCTTCGTTCTGGAAGAACTGGATAGGCGTCTGTACCAAGCCCATCTTCATAAGGATGTAGTTTGCATAACCGTAAGAGTCGCCCGCGAAGAATACTGTCCATATCGTCGTGGCACCGCCGGAAATAGACGGTGCGTAGAAGATAAGTGTTACAACGGAACGGATCTTAGGAGGAAGTTCGTTGATGAACCATGCAACGAAAAGGGAGAGCATATAGGAAACAGGTCCTATGATAACGGCGAATATAAGGGTGTTCTGAACAGCCGTAAGGAATATATCGTCGTCAAGGAAAAGTCTGATGTAGTTGTCGAATCCACACCACTGCATGGGTTCGATAAGGTTAAAGATCGTAAAACTGTAGAAAATTGAAAGAATAACAGGAAGGACCGTGAACGTAAAGAATATGAGGAAGTAGGGCGCACACATGATATACGCGATATAGTTGCGCTTCATTTCCTTCAATGTCCACTGAAGCTTTGTCATCTCTTTTCTTGCAACAGGTTTTTTACCCAAAGGCTGTTTATCCTTTGTTCCTGCTGCCGAAACTGTTTTTTCAGACATAGTAGTTTTTTCTCCTTTACTTAATGTTGTTTGAAAAAAAGATTTTCAGATCACTTGATCTTATGAAAATTTATAAGTCGTGGGGATGTAGAACTCACGATTAAGTTCTTCGCGCTTTCTTTCAAATTCTTTGTTGATGAGGTCGCAGTAACCGAGAAGCTCATCGCTGGGGGATGCATTATTGTTATAAGCATTCAAGAATGCGAAGTTTACATAACGGGAGATGATGTAAGCACCGGGCATATCAGGTACGCCTACGAGCTTATTTACGCACTCTTTGATGATCTTGATCTCGCTTGCGGACCAGTCCATTTCAGAGTATGCTTCGATGTTTGCTGTGTTGTACTTCGTGTTAGGACCTACGTAAGCAATAAGTTCTTTTGCATACTGGCTCTGGATATTAGCACGTGTCCACCATTCAATGTACTTGAATGCAGCGTCGCCTGTGCCACGGTCAGCAGCGTCTTTCATGATAACTGTGGAAGCAACAGTAACGATGTTCTTGTCGTTTACTGTACCGTCTTCTCTTACAGTACCGGGAACGCTTGTGAAGCTCCAAAGACCTTTAAGTTCTGTAGCAAATGCGGAGAACTGGTTGTAGAAGCTTGTAAGGTCAGCGAAGATAAGAGGCATTTCACCCGTTCTGAAACGGTTGGATGCATCGTATGTGATAGGCAATCTGTAAAGTGTAAAGAATTCACACATCGTTGTGAAGGAGTCAAGAGCTACGTCAGAGTCATAGTTGATGGCTGCGCCGTTGTCCTTAAATACTGCACCGTCGTTCTGGATAAGGAACATATCGAGAGACTTAGTCATACCGAGTGTGTAGTTCTTAGACTGGAGTTTAGGGATGATCTCCTTGAATTCGTCCCAAGTTTCGGGAACCTTCAAACCGAGTTCTGCGAAGATATCTGTACGATAGAACATTACGCTGAAGCTCATTGTGTTAGGAATACCGTATGTTGCAAGTTCGCCGTCGGGAGAACCGATAGCAACTGTGAGAGGAACGAGTGTCTCATCAAGGAATCTGGAGCATACCTCAGCAAATTCGGCATAGCCGTTGAGAGGAAGGAGCGCACCGCGGACAGCATAGTTGATAACCGTGCTTTCACCGGTACCGATCATTACGTCAGGACCAACGCCTGCAAGTGTTGCGGGAAGGAGCGCGCCGCCGGCAACGAGTTTAAGGTTTACGGAAATGTTGGGGTAGTATTTTGTGAAGTCGTCATCGATGAGGTTACGCATGATCTGTGTATACTCACGAGAAACAACTGTCCAAACTTCGATCTCTGTAACGTCTTCGCCTTCAACACCGGAAGAGAAGGAGTTATAGTCTATAATAAAGGAATAGAAGAAGCTCTGGATCTCGAACCAAGCATCCTGGAAGAAGTTTGCTTCTGCCTTGGGAAGCTTTTCTGTTGCGGGCTGAACAAGGATGTAGTCAAGCGTAAGAGCCTGTTTCTGCATATTATTGAGCCATGTACCAAGGTTACCGATATCAGTCTTAAGAGCGTCAAAGTTCTTTGCGATCTGACCTTCACTGTCCTTAGCCATCTTTTCCAAAGTTCTTGCGATATTTTCAAGTGTAGCTGTGTTCGAGCTTGCTACGCCGGAAAGGTTCTTAAAGTCTTCAGCAACAGAGTAAAGTTCATTGGAAAGAATACGAAGTCTTTCGATCTCTTTAGGAATACGAGAGTAGAACTTGTAGTTTGTGTAGCTGTCGGGGCTGGAACCTGTGATCTGAAGGATCTTGAGGTAGATAGAGTTGATCTCTGTAAGAGCTGCGCTTACTCGAGAGATAAGGTCGCCGAGGTTACCGAGAGTAACTTCAAGGGAGATAGTGTGTGTACCCTTTTCGAGGTAGAACTTAAATTCGTTCGTACCGTCTGTAAGAGCGCCTACCTGCCAGCTGTTCTTATACATAAATTCGAGGTTGTTCGCTTCTTCAAAAGGAACTTCACCGTCGAGTCTCATACGTCTGGAAACGAAGATACCTTCGAGAGTAGCCTGAGAGAATCTTGTGTTGATCGTATAGAAGCCTGCTTCTTCAACTTCAAATTCCCACTCGATCCACTGACCAAGTGTTGCCCAGTTCGAACCACCAATCGAATTGATAAGCGTGGATTTAGCGCTTATGGGGCTGTTGATAGAAGAAGTCTTATCG
>CAZERM010000034.1:0-14270 GCA_964514555.1 uncultured Lachnospiraceae bacterium
GTGTTATAAAGATAGCAATAACCGAATAAAGTAGAGGCCATCACGGAAAAAACAGCCGTGATGGTCTTTTTTTGTGATTTTAAGATTTTTTTTCGATAACCCTTGATTTGTGTTTGAAGTTGTGATATAATCGAAAGTGCTAAACCAACTGAATAAGTAAAAAAGACACCTTATACCAAGGGATAACTATACCCATTTTTTGTCTTTTACATTGTGAATTTGATAAAAATGCAAATTCCGCTTGTAAAAGGCAGGGTGTACTTGTTTTATTCAAGTTGGTTTAGCGACTTGGAGTTTGCGTTTTTAAGAGCGTTGACTCTAAGTCAACGCTCTTTTTATTTTTCCCATTAAACCAAATCAATAAAACAAGGAGGAAACATTATGTATTGTAGGAACTGTGGAGAAAAAATGGATGATAGACAAGCTGTTTGCATAAAATGTGGTGTGCCTGTAGGAAAAGGAAACAAACATTGCATGAACTGCGGCAAAGAGGTTGCACAGGAGGCAGAGGTTTGTTTATCGTGCGGACATCAAATTGATTTTGTAAATAATGTTCACACTTATGAGAAGAAGTCCGAGGCTAAAAAAATAAGGCGAGGAATTGCTGTTATATCTACTATAATTGCGGCTGTAATTACAATATTTATTTCGCTTATAGTGTTTGAAGATATTATTTGGGATTTGTCTCATGGTTTTTCAATCGATGAAGAGTTGTTAATATCCGATATTATATTGCTATTAGTTTTGTGGTTTAATCCTGTTATTAGTTTTATAGGATTAAAGCGAGAAAAAAATTACAATATAATTAGAATTATTGATTCTATAATACTGATTATACCATACATTTTATTTGTGGAGGAATATGACTATTTGTTATCAGACTATATGATAACAATAGCTGTGATTTTGGGTATAGTTTTATTTATACAAATAATTTACTATATTGTTTCTGCAATAATATTGTTAGTTAAATCGACACAGGAAAAATATAAAAATAATATGGCAACAGTATCTGCAAATAAAAATGCGGAAATACATAGAATATTTTGCAAAAATTGCGGTGCTGAAATGAATTCCAACCAAATAATATGCATTAAATGTGGAGTTTCTGTCGGAAATGGTAATTCATATTGTGCTAACTGTGGCAAGGAAATTTCCGAAAACGCAGAATTTTGTATACATTGCGGTGGAGCTGTAAAATCCAATATATTTAGAAACACAGTATCTTCCGATTACCTCGGAGGCAAAGACAAGATGCAAATGGCAATCATATGCTGGTTTTTCGGTGCTGTCGGTGTACATAATTTCATGATGGGTGAAACTAAAAAGGGCATTATGAAAATTGCATTGTGCTTTGTTGGAATAAGTGCTATATTGTCATTGATAGACTTCTTCAAGATATTAACAGATCAATATAAAGTTGATTTTGAAACTTATTTCTAAAATATAATAATAAAAAATCGGCAGAAGATATTTCTGCCGATTTTTTATTAGCAAATAATTTTTTTAAAACGATATCAAACTAAAACAAATTTGAAAAAAATTCGTCGAATTTCTGCGCATTTATTTGACAATTTTCGAAAAATGAGTATAATATATTTCGTGCAAAAAATGATTTGCAAATAGAAAATAAATAAAATCTTAACATTTGTTTATTTTCAGTTTAGATAGGAACTGTAAAATTATAAGAATAAGTAATTTTCGAAGGAGATAACGTATGTTCCATATTCTTGTAGTGGACGATGACAAAAACACAAGGCTGTTGTTCAGCGCCGTGCTGGAAGAAGCGGGCTACACCGTTTCTACGGCTACGAACGGCGAAGATGCTTTGGAGGTCATGGACAAAGAGCATATAGACCTTGTTGTGCTCGATATCATGATGCCGAAGATGGATGGATATGAATTTACAAAAATTCTCCGCGAATCAGACGATAATCTTCCCATTCTTATGGTCTCCGCAAAACAACTTCCTGCTGACAAGCATAAAGGCTTTGCCGTCGGCACGGACGATTACATAACAAAGCCGATCGATGACGAAGAGATGCTATTTCGCATAAAAGCGCTTTTGCGCCGCGCGAAGATAGCGAGCGAACACAAGATAGAGATAGGCGATGTCATTATCGATTATGATTCGCTGACGGTAACGAAGGGCAACGATGTGCAAGAGCTTCCGCAAAAGGAATTTATGCTTTTATATAAGCTTTTGTCTTATCCTGGGCAGATATTCACGCGCATACAGCTTATGGATGAGATATGGGGCGCGGACAGCGACACGGGTTGGGAAACAGTAACCGTTCACATCGGCAGGCTTCGCAAAAGATTCGAGGGCTGGAACGAATTTGAGATAGTTTCCGTCCGAGGACTTGGTTACAAAGCGGTGAAAAAGATATGAGCAAGAAAAGCAGTAAGATGAATCTCAACGACAAAAAGCAGCGCTTTTCGCTAACGCTCTTGCTTACGATAGTCGTTTTTGTGATACTTTTATCCGCGATAGCTCTCGCGGCGGCGGTAGTATATGTTTTGATAAAACTCGGTTTTATCGGCGGCACGCTCGACGAGATAAGCATAAGTCAAGTGTTGATACTTATGTCTATCAGCAGTCTTGTCATCGGCGCGGCTATGGTAGTGCTTCTTGGCAAGATACCGCTCAGACCCATCAACAAGCTCGTCAACGGACTTAACAGCTTGGCAGCGGGAAATTTTGATACACGCATAGAATATGGCGGACCCATCGGTAACCATCCGACGTTCAACGAGATAGCCGTGAGTTTCAATAAGCTCGCAAAGGAGCTTGGAACAACGGAAGTTTTGCGAAGCGACTTTATAAACAATTTCTCGCATGAATTTAAAACACCGATAGTTTCCATCGCAGGTTTTGCAAAGCTACTCAAAAAGGGAAATGTTACCGAGGAGCAGAAGCAACAATATCTTGATGCGATAGAGGAAGAATCTATGCGGCTTTCGTACATGGCAACGAATGTGCTCAATATGACGAAAGTCGAAAACCAGACGATACTTACGGATGTTTCGAAATTCAATCTCTCTGAACAGGTGCGCTCCGCTGTGCTTTTGATGGAGGGGAAATGGTCGAAAAAGAATATAGATCTTCAACTCGATTTTGATGAATTCACGATAGAGGCAAACGAGGAACTTTTAAAGCAAGTTTGGATAAATCTTGTTGACAATGCGGTGAAATTCGTTCCGCGTTGCGGCACGATAGCGCTAGATATCGCTGATATGGGAGAGAAACTCAAAGTTTCTATCAGTAACACGGGCAAGGAGATAGACCCTGAAAAGCTTGACAAGATATTCAATAAATTTTATCAAGCGGATGAATCCCACGCACAGCTCGGCAACGGCATCGGTCTTGCCATAGTGAAGCGCATAGTGGAACTTCACAACGGCAAAGTGTGTGTAAAAAGTGAAAACGGCATGACCACTTTTACGGTGGAACTGCCTAAAATAAAAAATAAAGCATATTAAATGCAATTTAGGAGGTAAAAATGAAATATATATGCTGTGTTTTGATCGGATATTTGGTCGGAACGATAAATCCTTCGTATTTTTTGGCTAAGATACATGGATTTGATATAAGAGAAAGAGGCTCGGGCAATGCAGGCGCATCAAACGCTTTGATATTGCTCGGAAAATTCAGCGGAGTTATGTGTGCGCTGTTCGATATCGCAAAGGCGATGTTCGTTATTTTGGCTATGGAAAAGCTCTTTCCCGAGCTCGATCATGCATTTGCGGTTACAGGTGTTTCCTGCATATTGGGACACATCTTTCCGTTTTATTTGAAGTTCCGCGGCGGCAAAGGTCTTGCTTGCCTCGGCGGCATGGTGCTTGCGTTCAACTGGCGAGTATTTCTTATCATGCTCGCTTTCGCTATGATAGTTGCTCTTGCGACAAAGTATATCTGTTTCGTGCCGATGACTGCTTCCGTTGTATTCCCTGTGATATACGGCATCATGAGCCACAATATCATCGGCGCTTTGATATTGTATATCGCCGCTGTCGTTATCTTGTTCAAGCACAAGGAAAATATCGAACGTATATTGAGCGGAACAGAACTTAGACTCAGCTTTCTTTGGAACAAGGACGCGGAGCTTGAAAGAATGAACATAGAAGATAAGAAATAATATCACATATTTTGGCTTCATATTATTATATCAAAAGGGTTTTCGACTTTTTGTCGATAACCCTTTTTTGTTTCGTTTCAGTTTAGATTTCGCAAGTATAATTTTTGATAAAGTAAAAAGGAATATTGAAGGAAATATTAAAACAAAAATAAAAACAGTGTAGATATAAGGAGAAAAATATCATGAGAAAAGTAAAGATAATCACCGACTCTTGTGCGGATCTCGGCAGAAAGCTTCTTGAAAAATACGATATCGACTATGTAAAGATGGCAACGGTCGAGGACGGCAAAGATACACCTGCGCTCATCACATGGACAGAGCAGGAAGCACACGAACTTTATGATAAGATACGCGACGGAAAACGTGTTACAACGGTGCAGGTAGCTGTTGATGAATTTAACACGGTATTCGGAAAATATATAGAAGAAGGATACGATATCGTTTATATCGCTTGCGCTTACAAACAGTCAGGCTCCGTGAACACGGGTGCTTTGATAGCTAAAAATATGATGGAAAACAACGTAGATGCAAAGATATTTTGCATAGATGCGCTCAATGCCACAATTGGCGAGGGAATGCTCGCAATAGAAGCGGCAAAGATGGCTGTAAACGGCAAAAGTGCGGAAGAAATAGCGGAATATATCACATCCATACGCAATAATGTTTTGGAATTTGCCACGGTACATTCGCTCGATACGCTCAAACGCTCGGGCAGAGTTTCGGCTTCCTCCGCTTTCTTCGGTAATCTTATGGGTGTAAAGCCTATCCTCGTTGCGGATGCGGCAGGCGCACAGGCGGCTTTGAAAAAGATCAAAGGAAGAAATTCTGCGATAAAAGAATGTATCGCTTTGATGAAAAAGAATATAACAGACCCCGAAAACCAAACGATATACCTTTGGCATTCGGATTGCGACAGGGAAGAAGTTGAAGCTGTTGCAGAGATGGTACGCAAAGAGATCCCCTGCAAGGATATCGAGATAGGCATCATCGGACCTATCGTCGGCGCTTCCGTAGGACCCGGCGCAATAGGCGTTTGGGCATTCGGCAAAGAAGTTACATTTGTATCCGAGGCTTGATATGAATAAATATGATGTTATAGTTATCGGCGCAGGAAACGGCGGACTTACCGCCGCCGCAACAACGGCAAAAAACGGACTTAAAACGCTCGTTTTGGAGCGAAATACCGTCCCCGGCGGTAGTGCGACCAGCTTCCGCAGAGGAAGATTTGAATTTGAAGCATCGCTCCATGAGCTTTGCAACGTCGGCACACCCGAAAACCCGGGAAGCGTACGAAAGCTTTTCAATGAGCTTGGCGCCGATGTCGATTGGTACACGGAAGATACGTTGTTTCACACGATAGCGGACGGCGAAGGTGGATATGATGTTACAATGCCCTCAGGCATAGAAGCATTTTGCAAAGAGATGGAACGCCAAATTCCCGGCAGTTACGAAAGCACAAAAGCCGTATTTGATTACGCCAAAAAGGCTAATGCGGCGGTGGCTTATCTTTCGAGCGGCAAGCCCGACCCTGCGGTGCTTATGAGCGAACACGCGGATTTTCTCCGAATGGCTTCGCACTCTACGCAAGAATGTCTTGACGCTATGGGTATGCCGAAAAAGGCTCAGAGCTTGCTACTTACATATTGGTCATATCTTGGTGCATCGGCAGAAGAACTTGATTTTGCTTATTACGCAATGGTGCTTGAAAGATATGTTTTATATCGCCCTGCGTTTCCGAAGATGCGTTCGCACGAATTGTCTTTGGCAATCGAAAAAGTGATAAAGAACAACGGCGGAGATATAAGATACAGCGCAGAAGTGAGCGAGATACTCGTAAAAGACGGCAAGGCATACGGTGTTGTGGTAAACGGCGAAGAGATATTTGCCGAGCATATCGTTGCAAACTGCTATCCCGAGGCGGCATACGGTAAATTTATCAAAGACAGTGAAGTGCCCGAAGCGGCAAAAAAGCTTACAAATGCGCGCGAAACAGGAACACTTTTCTTTAATGTTTACCTTGGTCTGAATCGCTCGGCGGAGGAGATCGGTATAAAGGACTACAGTGTATTTTTGTTTGATTCGTCCGATGTGAAAGAGCAATACGAAAGCATCAAAAACATCGACAAAAGCTTTATGATAGGCAACTGCCTTAATGTTGCGATACCCGAGGCTTCCGAAAATGGGACCTGCATAATTTCCATGACCACCATGTTCACGGAAGAAGCATGGGGAGAGGTAAAAGCGGAAGATTACAAAAAGGTTAAAGATCGCATTGCAAAACGCTTGATATCGACATACGAGAAAAAACTCGGTGTAGACATCAGCCCTTATATCGAGGAGATCTCCATAGCCGCACCGCCCACATTCGCAAGATATTTGGGTAGCCCCAACGGCACGCCATACGGCTATCATATAAAGGATTGGGACACGATGATAGTGCGCACGATGAACGCGCGCGGAGAAAGATATATCAAAAACTTATATTTCACGGGCGCACACGCAGAACGTGCAGGCGGCTACAGCAGTACATATGCCAACGGTCAGACCGTAGCAAAAAGAATATTGAAGGAGGCGGTACAAAATGGTAAATGATATAAAAGCACTCGACCCGGCGGCTTTTCTCGAAATAGGCAAAAAGCGTGCAAAAGCGGTCATGGCGGCTTCCTCGGAAACTCCTGTTTTCGAACATTCCGCAAACAGATTGGCGCGAGAACTGCACCCTTCAAAACAATTTCTTATCGTTAAAGATATAATAAAACGATCGGAAAATTGCTATACTTATGTGCTTGCGCCAAACGTGAAAAAGGGCACGGAAAAGCTCGCTTATTTCAGCGCAGGTCAATATATCTCCGTCAAGGACGAGATAGACGGATATGTTCACGATCGCCCTTATTCGCTCGTTTCTTCGCCCAAGGATGCGCTCGACGGTACATATAAGATAATGGTGAAGAACGCTGTCGGCGGTCTTGTTTCCGTCGATATAATTAAAAATTGGAAGATAGGAACGGAAGTAGAAGTTTCCGAGCCAATGGGCAATTTTACATATGAATCTTTGCGCGATGCACCTCATATAGTCGGCGCAGCAGGCGGCAGTGGTATAACTCCGTTCATCTCGCTTGCAAAAGCTATCGCAGATGGGGACGAAGATTGCTCGCTCACGCTCATCTGTGGCATAAAAACGCTTGCTGACCGTTTATTTTATGATGAACTTACGGCTTTTTCGAAAAAATGCGACAAGATCCACATGGTATACGTATTCAGCGACGAAGAAGTTGTGGGATGTGAACACGGCGAAGTGACGGCGGATATCATACGCAAATACGCTCCCGCGGAAAGATATTCATTGTTTATCTGCGGTTCGTTGCAGTTCCATTTGCACATGGAGAAAGAGACACCGAAGCTTGGTATAGAGCAAAAATATATTCGCCACGACCTTTACGGCGAGCCGTCTTCTTTGAATGAGAGCGGAAAGATTATAAATATCACGGTACGCATAAACGGCGAAGAAAAAATTATCACCGGAACGACGTCGGATACGATACTTCGTTCATTGGAAAAGAATAAAATAGACTCTCCCTCACGTTGCAGAAGCGGAGAATGCGGTTTTTGTCGTGCAAAACTTATAAAGGGAGATGTTATCATCCCCAAAGAGAGCGACCGCAGAAGACTTGCGGACGATCCGTACGGCTACATACATCCTTGTTGTACTTACCCCAAGGATGATATCATTATAGAAATAGGAACAGACAAATAACTTTAGGAGGATATTTATGGATCCCATACAAACACTCAACGGCATTGTTTTTGCCAAAATGGTCAATTCGGGTGCTGCCAACCTCAAAGCGCACGTAAAAGAGATAAATGACTTAAATGTATTTCCCATTCCCGATGGCGACACGGGCGATAATATGCTTATGACGATGATGGGAGGTGTTCATTCGGATATCGAAAACGAAAAACTTTGCGATGTTGCAAAGCAAGTTGCAAGCGGTATGCTCATGTCGGCTCGCGGTAATTCGGGCGTTATACTTTCTCAGTTTTTCGAGGGTATAAAAAACGGCATGGCAGAGTTTGAAACGGCTGATGCTCTTGCTCTCGGAAAAGCTTTCAAATGCGGCGTATCTCAGGCATATAGCTCCGTAATGACTCCTACGGAGGGAACTATATTGACGGTAGTCCGCGAAGCGACGGAATATGCCTGCACGCAGAACACGGATACAGCAGAAAAATTTCTCGGAGCATTTATCGAAGAAGCGAAACGCTCGCTCTCTCGCACGCCCGACCTTTTGCCTGTGTTGAAAAAAGCAGGTGTTGTGGATTCGGGTGCGGCAGGTCTTATATGTATCGTTGAGGGTATGCTTAAGGCGCTCATCGGCGAGGATATAGAGGAGATAGACACAGCTGAAGAAAAGGCACAGGAACTCGACCTTGACGCTTTCGGCGAAAACAGCGTGCTTGAATTCGGTTATTGCACGGAGCTTATTGTTCGTTTGCAAAATGCAAAAACGGATATAGATAATTTTGATGTGAGCGTTATAAGAGACTACCTCGGCACTATCGGAGATTCCATCGTTACGGTACGCAACGGAAGCATCGTAAAGATACACGTACATACTATGACACCGCAAAATGTCCTCGGATTTTGCCAGCAATACGGCGAATTTCTTAAAGTTAAGATAGAAAATATGTCCTTGCAGCATAATAACACCGTTATCGAAGAAAAGAAGAGTGCTCCCAAAAAAGAGCGTAAAAAATACGGTGTAGTTGCCGTTGCTTCGGGCGAGGGACTCAAACAGACGTTCATCGATCGCGGAGCCGATATGATCGTTGACGGAGGACAGAGCATGAACCCCTCCGCAGAGGATTTTATCGAAGCATTTGATGCTGTAAATGCGGATGTTATATTCGTATTCCCCAACAACGGAAATATAATTCTCACGGCAGAGCAGGCGGCAAAGCTTTATAAGGACAGCGACGTGCGAGTTATAGAAAGCACGACGATAGGCGCAGGTTACGCCTCACTTTCTATGCTCGATATAGGCTCTGATGATGCGGACACGATAGTTGATGATCTTACAATGGCGATGGAGGGCGTTATCACTGCGGAAGTTTCACACTGCGTAAGAGATGCCTCCATGGATGGAAAAGAGATGCACGTGGGCGATTACATCGGCTTTATCGGCAAAGATATCCTTTCCGTGAGCAAAGATCGCTTTGAGACGGTTTGCAAGACGATAGAAAAAGCGGAACTTGCCGAGCGCGATATCTGCATAGTTATCTGCGGCAAGAATGTTTCAAGCGAAGAATCGGAAGCACTTGAAACGCACATAAACTCTCGTTACAGAGGCAAAGAAGTTTATGTTATAAACGGCGGTCAAGATGTATATGATTATATCGTTATCATAGAGTGAAGCGGGTGATACTATGAAGATATTGATTTATATAATGTCGGCGATATGCGGCTATCTTATAGCAGGATTCAACCCGGCGATAACTCTTTCAAAGGCGATATATCACAAGGATATAAGAGAATGCGGCAGCGGAAACGCAGGTTTTACAAATTTCAAACGCACATTCGGCAACAAGTTGGCTTGGTGGGTGCTCGTCATCGACCTTTCAAAAGCTGCTGTTGTGGAGCTTATATTTGCCTCTGTTTTCGGCAAATATTATGGTACATATCAATTCGGTGCCGCTTACACGGGCGCATTCGTCATGCTTGGTCATGCATATCCGATGTTCTATGGTTTTAAAGGCGGCAAAGGATTTCTTGTTTGCCTTTCCACGATGTGGGTCATAGATTGGAAAATAGGGCTTATATCGACTGTACTCATGATAATATTGCTTTTGACAACAAAGTATATGTCGCTTTCAACGGTCGTTGCCATGCTCACTTGCCCTATATTGATGATATTTTTCAACGAGCCGATATCCGTCATAGTTATAGTCGCCGCAATGGCGCTCTTTATGACATATCGCCACAAAGCAAATTTTGTGCGACTCAAAAATGGCACTGAATCTAAATTTTCCATAAAAGATAAAAAGGAGAAAAAAGAAGCATGAAAAATTGTGTTATATATACGGCAGACTTTGCGGTATATATGCGAGCGGTGTTATAGATCGTTGCATAGAGCTTGGTGTGAACTTTGACGTTGCCATAGGCATTTCCGCAGGAAGCGCCAATGTGTCATCTTTTTTGGCAGGACAGCAGAAGCAAAATTATCGTTTCTATGTCGATTATTCGGGACATAAAAATATATGAGCGTTCATAATTTTATTACGAAAAAGTAATATATCGATCTCGATTGATATGGGTTGCGATAAAGTTGAGCTCATCATAACAAAACCGAAAGATGTTAGCTGCATACCCGAATTTTTATCTTGCGCTTGCGGAAAATGAAAACGATAAGACCATCTGTAAAATGATGGTCTTATTTTCTGCGATTTTTTATATATTACATTATTATAAATATTTATTTAATTTTTCTTGACAAGTTCAGATATGTGAACTATAATAATAAATACAGATGAACTTGAAAACGAGTTTTCGTGTGTTTGATCTATCTGTAATATTTTTAGTAAAGGATATTTTTATGGTTTCTTCGAATTTTAAAAGAACAAAATTTGCGTGCTATGCAGCATATTTTACAATGTCATCGATATTTTGCTTGCCGCCGATCTTGTTTGTAACGTTCCATGAGATGTACAATGTTTCATGGACATTGCTCGGAACATTGGTGCTGACAAACTTCTGCACCCAGTTTGCCGTTGACATTATATTTACTATATTTTCAAAAAAATTCAATATACCGAAGATAGTAAAGATAATGCCGCTGATAACATCATTGGGATTATTTATATATGCTATATTCCCGATGATATTCCCCGGTCTTGCATATGTCGGACTTCTCATCGGCACGGTCATATTTTCGGTATCCGCAGGACTTTCCGAGGTGTTGCTCAGTCCAACGATAGCGGCGATACCGTCAGATGACCCTCAGAAGGATATGAGCTTTCTTCACTCGCTCTACGCTTTCGGCGTGTTCAGCGTTGTCGTTATAAGCTCGCTTTATATAAAATTTATCGGTTCCGAATATTGGATGTATCTTACCATGTTTTTTGCGTTGTTGCCTGTGATCGCATCGGTGCTCTTCATGATCTCTCCCATGCCGAATATGGACTCGAGCGAAACTACGGTGAAAACAGAGAAAACATCAAAAAGAACTCTCGGTATCGTTCTTTGCGTAGGCTGTATCTTCTTTGGCAGTTGTGCGGAAAATGCGATGTCAAATTGGATCTCCAGCTACATGGAAGCCGAGCTTCATATCGATAAAGCCGTTGGCGATATACTCGGCATGGCTATGTTCGCAATACTTCTCGGAATAACGAGAGTGTGCTATTCAAAATGGGGCAAAAACATATGCAAGATGTTGCTTGTCGGAATGATAGGCTCTGCTGTCTGCTATCTCGTTGCGGGAGTTTCAACTCATACATTGCCTGCTTTTATCGCTTGCATATTGACAGGTATATTTACATCCATGCTTTGGCCCGGAACGCTTATCATGATGGAAGAAAAGATACCAGGTGTAGGCGTTGCGACATATGCCTTGATGGCATCGGGCGGCGACTTGGGCGCATCGGTCGCTCCGCAGTTGCTCGGAATAATCGCGGACAATTCAAGCTTGCAGACAGGTATGCTCGTATGCTCTGTATTTCCGATAATAGGCACTGTTTTAATGTTGATAATAATTAGATTTTTCAAATCGCAAACAAACAAAAGTATATAAGGAGGAGATATTCTTGGATAAATACATGAACGCAAGTATTATACTCTCCAAATTTTCGAGAGATTATATAGAACTCAAAAAATATCTGCCTATAAGACCGAGCGAGATGGCTGTTATAAACATCATCACTCAACACAAAAACAAATTTACGCCACTTATGATAGCTGAGATGCTCGGTGTATCCAAGCAGATGCTAACTTCGCACGTTGCTGTGCTCAGTGAAAAGGGATACATAATAAAAGAGCAGTCTAAAAAGGACAAGAGAAGCTTTTTTATAATCCCCACCGAAAAAGCAATAATGCTTGCAGATGAATTTAATGCAAGGCAAACAGAAAACATTAAAAAGATAGAAGAAAGCCTTGGGGAAGAAGATTTTGACAAGCTCATCGATATGATGAGCAAGGTGCAAACAACCCTTGACGGCTTAAAAAAAGAAGGTATAAAAAATGCAAAATGAAGAAATAAGCAAAGCCGTATCATGGAATCCGTGGCACGGTTGCAAAAAAATAAGCCCAGGATGCAAAAATTGCTTTGTATACAAGATGGATAGAAGATATGGTCGTGATACGACTATAATCGCAAAGGGCAAGACCACTTATGAACTTAAAGATAAAGATTGCCCTTACGGCTCGCTCGTTAAACTTTGCTTTTCTTCTGACTTTTTCATTGAGGAAGCGGATGAATGGCGCGAAGGTTGTTGGAACTTTATCCGTCGCAGAAAAGACTGTACTTTTGTTATGACGACAAAGCGACCCGAAAGAATAGCGCAATGTGTACCCGATGATTGGGGCGACGGTTGGGAACACGTTCATATCAGCATCTCTATCGAAAATCAAGAGATGGCTGATAAACGACTCGAAGCATTTCTTGCGGCACCCGTAAAGCACAGGGAAGTATTCTGCTCACCTTTGATAGCGCCGATATCTCTTGGAAAATATCTCGATACGGGTCTTATCAAATGCGTTAACGTAGGCGGCGAGATGTCGCCCAAAAACGAAGTAAGACCTATCATGTGGGAATGGGTGAGAGATTTGTTCCTCGAGGCGAAAGAGCGCAACATTGAATTTTACTTTCATCAGTGCGGTTCAATGTTCATGCGCGATGGCGTAAACATCGGCAAATGGAACCTCAACGATCAGATAGCACGTGCGGAAGAGATACAGCACGAGCTTGAGGAGATGTATGGTGCAACACCGAAAACTCACGGCAGAGTATCCTGCTGATGATATTATAATGACGATATATAATTAAAGGAGGAAACACTATGTACACTGCATCAAAACAACGCTATGAAACAATGCCGTATAATCGACTCGGCAAGAGTGGATTGAAGCTTCCTGCTGTTTCGCTCGGTCTTTGGCATAATTTCGGTAATACTGCTCGTTTTGACAATATGAAGAAGATGTGCTTTGCCGCATTTGACAACGGTATAACTCATTTTGACCTTGCGAACAACTACGGTCCGCCCGAAGGCGCCGCAGAGTTAAACTTTGGTCGCATATTGAAAGAAGACCTTGGCGCATACCGCGATGAGATGATAATCAGCACAAAATCGGGCTATTGGATGTGGCCCGGTCCTTACGGTGAATGGGGAAGCAGAAAACAGCTTTTGAGTAGCCTGGACCAGAGTTTGAAGCGTTTAGGTCTTGATTATGTCGATATATTTTATCATCACAGACCCGACCCTAACACTCCCCTTGAGGAGACGATGGGCGCATTGGCGACAGCTGTTCAATCTGGCAAAGCGCTTTATGTAGGTCTTTCCAATTATGATGGCGCACGCATGGAGCAAGCAGCCGCTATTTTGACAGAGATGCGCGTTCCGTTCGTCATCAATCAGAATAGTTATTCCATCTTTAACCGTGCTATCGAAAATAACGGCATCAAAGAAAATTCCGCGAAGCTCGGCAAAGGAATAATCGCATTCTCTCCGCTTTCTCAGGGACTTTTGACAGACCGCTATTTGAACGGTATCCCCGAAGACAGCAGAATAAAAACAGACGGCAGATTCCTCGGCGAGAATGCATTGACAGAGCAGAGACTTGCAAAGATAAGACAGCTCAACGACCTCGCCGCAGAACGCGGACAGACCCTCGCACAGATGGCTCTCAGTTGGATATTGAGGGACGGTATTGTCAACAGTGTCCTCGTCGGTGCATCAAAACCCGAGCAGATACTAGATAACATCAAAGCAACGCAGAACACAAAGTTCACGGACGAAGAACTTGCATTGATAGATAAAATAAGCTTATAAACTAAAAGCTCCGCTGCAGCGGGGCTTTTTATTGTAAAAACAAACGGCATGGTGAAAATCATAACCTATATTTTGGAATTTGATATATATATA